>SYEV01000068.1 GCA_005800655.1 Bacteroidota bacterium | reverse complement strand
ATTTTTTATAATTCGAATGGCAGCTGGTGTAGGGTAAACTTTAACACCTTCTTGTTCCAGTTTTTCCAACGCTTCTACATTCACTGCTTCAATTTCAATCGTGAGCGTGTCTAATTGCTTTCCAAAATGATAGACCGAATCAAAGTCCTGAATATTGCCTAAGGTAAAATGATGACATAAATGAGCAGCAGGACAGTGTGCGTCGTTTTCTAAAACATAAGTAGTTACATCATAGTTTGTTGCAGCTTGTAATAACATGCGCCCCAATTGTCCACCACCTAGAATTCCTACTTTCATTTATTTATACCTTTTTACAAAGATAAGGGGTCTTGCGTAAGTTTTCATTTTGCAAGGCGATCAAAAGCAGTTAAATTTGTGATTATTAATAGCTAAGTATCATGCCTACACCGATTATTACCGTTAAAAATTTGGTTAAGAAATATGGCAATTTTACAGCAGTGAATGGGATTAGTTTTGAAGTGAATCCCGGTGAAATTTTCGGACTTTTAGGACCCAATGGTGCTGGCAAATCCACTACCTTAGAAATCATAGAAACATTAAGAGAAAAAACGAGTGGAGAAATTTGGGTGAACGGATTAAGTATTGACGATGCGCCAGAATCAATTAAAAAAATTATTGGTGTTCAATTACAAACAGCTGGCTTTTATCCCAGCTTAACTTTAACAGAACTCATTGAATTGTTTGTTGGATTATATCAAACTGATATTGATCCTTTGTCCTTACTAAATAAAGTAAATTTATCCGATAAGGCGAATGCGAAATTTAAACAATTAAGTGGGGGCCAAAAACAAAGATTCTCCATCGCAACCACATTAATCAATAAGCCAACCATTGTTTTTTTAGATGAACCCACTACTGGGCTTGATCCGCAAGCCCGTCGTAATTTATGGGATTTGATTAAGGAAATTAGGGACAATGGAACAACAGTAATCATTACCACACATTATATGGATGAGGCGGAAGTTTTGTGTGATCGTGTGGCTATTATTGATAGTGGTGAAATTATTGCAATTAATACACCCAATACACTCATTGATGAATTAGTTGCATCCGGTTTTGAAAAAGTGAAGGAAGTGAAAAAGGCAAATTTAGAAGATGTGTTTATACACCTCACGGGCAAAGCTTGGAGGGAAGATTAATAAAAGACAATAAAAATATTTTAAACAAGATTAATTAAATACTATGACAACAGATCCGCGTTATCCCATTGGTAAATATGAGTCTATGCCATTTTCTGAAGCAACAAAAAAGCAATGGATCAATGAAATTAGGGTTACCCCAGCTGATATTGAATTTACAATACAGCATTTGGATAAGGCACAGTTAGATACGCCATATAGAGAAGGTGGTTGGACTGTTCAACAGTTGATTGGCCATATTGCGGATAGTCACATGAATGCTTTCATTCGATTTAAATTAGCACTCACAGAAGAAACACCTCCAATAAAGCCTTACAAGCAGGATGCCTGGGTAAATACCGCAGATGTATTAAATACACCTGTGAACTATTCAACAACAATTTTACATGCACTTCATCACCGTTGGGTTAATTTACTAGAGTCTATGACTGATGAACAATGGCAATGTAAATTATACCACCCTGAACGTAAAGCGGATGTAAGTTTGTGGGATATGCTTTGTATTTATTCTTGGCATGGAAAGCATCATATTGCCCATATCAAAAATTTATGCGAACAAAAAGGTTGGTAAATTAAATAACTTTAATTCGTTCTGTTTAGTTGGCTTCGGTCCACTTCGGCAACCAAAAATACACTTCCAATCACCAATATTAAATCACTGGTTACGGCAATCTTATTTGCTGCTTGTAAAGCAATATTGACATTTTCAAATTGATTGCCGATTAAATCAAAGGCATTTGCTTTATTGGCTAATTCACTAACAGGTAATGCTCTTGGTATGTGAGATTGTGTAAAATAGTATTTCGCTTTTTTGGGTAGTAAATTTAAAACGGCATTCACATCCTTATCTTTGACCATGCCTGTTATGATATGTAATTGTGCATAATGTAGGCTGTCCAATTGTTCTAATAATGCTTTTATACCGTGTTCATTATGGGCAACATCTAAAATGATTCTTGGATTTGTTTGTATGCATTCCCATCTACCCATCAATCCTGTATTCTTTCCCACATGAAGTAGTCCCTTTAAAATTTTGCTAGCACTTAGTTGCCAGCCCATCGTCGCTAGTATTTGTATTGCGACTAATACACCTTTCAAGTTTTTATATTGGTATTTGCCAGGCAAATCACATTCCACTGTAAATATTTTTGGAAATAAGGGCGCATCTAATAAATGAATCAGTGGTTGATTAAATTCAAACAAGGAGGTTTGCCAATTATATTGGAAGGATTTAAATTGAATAAAATCCTCTGCATAATAGATAGGGGAATTCGAGCTACTTGCTTTTTGTTCAAATATATTTTTTGTCTCAGGAATGACTTCGCTGATGACAACAGGGGTAGCTTGTTTAATGATACCTGCTTTTTCATTCGCAATTTCTGCTAGTGTATCTCCAAGAAGGGCCATATGGTCCATGCCTATATTGGTAATGATACTTAATATTGGATTAATTACATTGGTGCTATCTAATCTGCCTCCTAATCCTGTTTCAATGATGGCGATATCAACATTCTCATCAGCGAAGTATTCAAAAGCCATACCCACGGTAATTTCGAAAAAACTGGGTGCCACTTTTTCAATAAATGGTTTCATTTTATTGGTAAAAGTGGTCACAAATGTTTCCGAGCACATAATTCCATTTACTTTGATGCGCTCTCTAAAATCATATAAGTGCGGGGAAGTGTATAATCCGGTTTTATATCCTGCCTCTTGGAATATAGATGCTAACATATGACTTGTTGAACCTTTCCCATTGGTGCCTGCAACATGAATTGTTTTAAATTTATTTTCAGGATTACCTAAAAAATCACAAATAGCAATGGTGTTTTGTAAGTCGGCCTTGATGGCAGCCGGGCCAATGCGACTAAATAAGGGTAGGCGACTATATAAATAGTCTATAGTGTCTTGATAGGACATTTTAGTTGTTGAAAATTTTATTGGTTTTCAAACTTGAATTTAACAGTCACATTAGAAACGTGGTCGGAAGTATTAAAACTAATTTTAGTTAAGTATTGAACAATTGCTTTTTTATATTTACTATCGTTGGAGGAAGAACCTTTTACAATTTGTACAAAGCGACCAGTGCCTGATGGATTTACTTCAATTTCAGCATAAATAGTGGCAGGTTCCACATCCCCATTAAACAAGTAGGCTTTGGTAATACGTCTGTCACCTTTGGTTACAAAAGGACCGCCTTCACCAGAATAATTTTTACCATTAATACTTCCATTAGCAACACCTTGATCACCTTTACCTCCGGCAATACCTTGGTCTTTCACCTCATTATAACTGTCTTGGTTATTGCCGCCCTTCCCATTGCCACCAGCATATTTACCCATCAAAGCTTTTGGTTTTGGTGCAGGAGGAACTGGTGTCGATTTTAATTTATTTTTGGCATTGGATGATTTTATCGCTTCATCATTTTCATCTGTAACGCTATTATCAATTTTAATGGCTTTTGTATTCGCATTTGCTTTTACCATTTTTGAATTTCCTATTTCTGGGGATGGGGCCTCTTTACTTTGTGGTGCGATTTCACCAGCACCTGTTTCACTATTGCCTAAATTCACTTCCATATAACTCGGCTCAGGCGGAAGGATGGTTGGTGCAGCTTGGTTCCAATTAAATATAAAAAACAACAAGGAGAGTAATACGCAAATTAGCGTGGTATAAATTCCTGCTTTAATATTCTTTTGTTGTTCAAAATTTAATTCCATAGCTTAAAATTAATGGAAAAATACATCATAACCCAATCTGCAAAGCGTAGCAATAATAACAATTAAAAAAACAGTACGAATAAACTGATTACCTTTTTGAATGGCCATCTTGGATCCAAGTATACCACCAACCGCATTACAAATGGCCATGGGTATCGCGATTGACCACATAATGCTTCCCTTAATGATAAATAATACAATGGATCCAAGATTTGTAGCCAAATTCACCACTTTGGCATGTGCATTCGCTTGTAAAAAATCAAAACCTAAAAAGCTAATAAAAGCGAGTACTAATAAGCTTCCAGCACCCGGAACTATAAAACCGTCATAAAAACCGAGTGCCAAACATAATAATGCGCCTTTACTTGTTGAAAAAACCAAAGCATTATTCGTATTGGATTGCCCTAAGCTTTTTTTTGTGAAAGTATAAATGGCAATGATCACTAACACGAAAAATATTATGGGTTTCATGTAATAATTGCTCACAATGGTTAAGCAATAGGATCCTGTAAATGATGCAGCAAAAGCTATGCTGGTAAAAAGAAGTATTCTTTTTAAGGGAATTTTAACTTTTTGCAGGTATTCTCTGGCGGCAAAAAAAGTGCCGGTGAAGGAAGGTATTTTTAGTGAACCAATAACGCTTGCGACTGATTCGTTGGGCATTAAAATTAATCCTGCTGGTGTTTGAATTAATCCACCACCGCCAACAATCGCATCAACAAATCCGGCAACAAATGCAATAAAGCATAATAATATCATTGTATTATCCATGCACTTTTTTTGAAGGCCAGGTATTGATAATAATACCTGATAATATGATTAAACCGCTGATGGCTTGAAACATGGTGAAAGTTTCATTCAGCACAAAAACCGCTTCAATGGAACTTAATAAAGGAATCAGCGTACCAAATAACGCAGTTTTACCAACGCCTAACTTACTGATAGCGCTATTCCATAAAAAGTAAGCAATGGTTGAATTGCCAATACCTATATATATAATGATCAAAACAAATTGACCTGAAAATTGAATAGGTTGTACATAGGTCATCTCATATAAAGAAAATGGTAAAAGGATGGTAGCGCCAATGGCAAATATGCAAAGCAAAAAACTATTTGATGAAATTCCAGCTGGCATTTTTTTTACATACACATTGTAAGTGCCAAAACAACAACCTGCTGCAACCATCCACAAATCACCTGCAGCAAATTTAAATTGTATGATATTGTTTATATCGCCCTTGGATACCAAAAGCAGGATACCTATAATTCCTAAAATAATTCCTGATATATTTTTCCAATGTAGTTTTTCGTTTACCACTATTGCTGCAAGCACTGTTGCAACAATAGGATGGATAATGGATCCAATAAGTGCCATATTAATCGCCGTGGTGTAATGCCCAGCAGTATATATTAAGCTATTATAAATTGCAATACCAACCAACCCCATTAAAAAAAAGTAGGTTTTGTTTTGTTTGAAAATAGGTAATTCGTTCTTGAAATTTTTATAGGCAAAGGGGAACATGCTTATGGTGGCTACGGTCCATCTTAAAAAGGTTAAGCTAAACGGGCCTGCTAAATGTATCGCATATCTTGAAACAATAAAATTACCTGACCAGATAAAGCTTGCAGTAATGGCAAGTAGGGCACCAAGTTGGTATTGTTTGTTAAATTGTTTTTTCAATTCTACTTGTTTAGTGATGTGCGAAGTTTTCGCTAAAGTCACCTTTGATTCTTTCAATTGGAGGATTATAATAACCAAATTTTAAATTTGGAAATTCTTCTTGAATTAATTCCATCATTTGTTTGATGCCCATAATTTCTCCCATTTCGGTAAATCCTATTTTTCCTAAATACCAATCTGGGTCAATATTAAAATTACGCCATTGAATCATTTTTAAATCGGTATCAATAATGAGTTGTCTTAAAGCTTCATACTCTGCAACACTATCCGTCATGCCAGGGAAAACAAAATAATTAATACTGGTCCATTTTCCTGAAGCGGACATCACACGTATACTTTCTTTAATATCTGCAAATGTGTAATTATTTGGACGATAGTAGGCGTTGTACACTTCCTCACGCGCTGAATTCAAACTTACGCGTAAGCTATCAAGTCCAACAGCAGCAAGTGCTGCAACTGCTTTTGGATCAGACCCGTTACTATTAATATTGATACTTCCTTTGTCGGTATGTTTTCTTATTTCAATAATGGATTCCTTAATGGTCTCCCACATTAATAAAGGTTCCCCTTCGCAACCTTGTCCAAAGCTAACAATAGGAAAGGGAGCACTCATCAAATGTGGCACGGTATATTCAACTACTTCAGCAGACGTCGGCTTAAAGGTTAATCGGTCTTGTGTGGAAACGATGGTTTCATCCAAAGGTTGAAAGGAAATACATCCAATACAGTTGGCATTACATGCAGGTGAAATAGGTATTGGACATTCCCAACGGCCCATCGCTAAATTTCGTGCAGCAGGACAGGTATAGGTTTGACAACAGTTTTCCATTAAATGTTTCACCAATCGGTTTTGACTATATAAGGAAAGTAATTGTTGGGTTCCAGTTTCAATGGTATCTTGATCATATCCTTCACAATCCTGTCTAATATCTTTTTCAATTCGCACAGCCGGCACATAATTTATTCCATCTAACCAACCTACAGCTGTGTAACAAAATAGAGGTAATGTTGGCGCATCATCTTCCATGGTTTCATAGGCAGCAACGTATAAACCAGTGTGCGCTGGAGGAATAAATGCAGCCACTGCCCAACCAAGTTCGCAAAGTCGCATTTCGCCTGTTTCCACATCAATACCAATGCCACGACGACCTGGTAATTCGTATAAGTTTCCTCCATAGGGTAATTCAATCCAATCTTCTGTAGGAATAGGATAGGCATCCCATCCAGCCCTGCCTGCTACATACAAACTTGTATCTTCAAAAATTTGCCCTTCGCCATCAGAGTATAATAAAAAGGGAGATGCATTTATTGACATGGTTCAAAGGTATTAATAAGCGATTAGATAGGAGGCTTTTGTACAAATAATATTGGGCATGAAATAGAAACTTGCAATGGCCTATAGGTTATTTGCCTGAATTTGTTCCTTGCAGAAGCTGTTAAATTCTATGGTGATTGCAATAGAAACAGGTTCATTAATTTGCTTTTGAATCAAGGAGTTATTTTTAAAGTCAATGGTGATATAATCATCCTTGATCATTAAATTTTGAATGGCGACCCATGGAATATGCTTTTTTGGAAAGGTATTGATCACAATTCCGGCAGGGTCGACCGCTATTTCATATGGAAATTTTACTTGGCGCTCAAAAAGGGCTGCGATTAAAAATATTCCTGCTATTATTAAGCCATTGGGTTGTAAAAACCATCCCCAGGAAGCAAATAGCAACCCCAATCTGTAGTAGGGCATACTGCCTCTTTTTCGCTGAAAAATGCAAAAAATCCACCAACTTACACTGGAAGTCATGATGGCGAAAATCAATGCAGGCTTGGGAAATAAGCCTAAATAGATGGAATAGGAGAAGGAAATGACCGATATGAAAAGCATAAATTGGCTAATGCGATCTACATTTTTATAGTCGGGGCTCTTGCAAACAATAATATAGTCAAATACGCGCATAATGGGTAGTTTCGAGATGTGTAAAATTTGGTGCAATTTAACGCAGTTTGGTTAACTTTGCAATATGAAGAAAATGCATGTTGTTTTATTAGTATTAATTGCTATTTCGATAGTCGTGTTAATTAGCTATACGGGTGATTTAAGTAGTTATGAGACCGTGGCGTCGGCGAAGCAAAAGGAAGGCAAGTTTGTGAATTTAATTGTCAAAATGGACAAGTCAATACCTGTGGATTATGATCCAGTAAAGGATCCTAATTTATTAAAATTTCATGTACAGGATAGCTTAGGTGGAAAAATTGCCGTGGTATATCATAATACCATGCCCACGGATATGGAAAAGTCAGAGCGTTTGGTTTTAAAAGGAAAGGTACAAGGGGATGTTTTTGAATGTTCTTCCATTGTAATGAAATGCCCTTCCAAATACAAGGACAATCCCAATGCAATGCAGGAGCAACCTGTTACTATTACTAATTAATCTTTTATATATTTTAATGAATACCACCACATTTATTGGGGAGCATTTACTTCCTGGACAAATAGGCTATTTTTTAGCCATACTTTCTTTTGTAGCTGCACTAGTAGCTACTTTTTCTTTTGCAAAAGCGTTTTATTCGCATAATATTGAATCTGAAATTCAATGGAATAAATTAGCCAAAATTGCATTTGTCATCGAAGCTGTTTCGATCGTTTCCTGCTTTCTTGTGTTGTTTTATCTTATTTATAATCATCTTTTTGAATATAAATATGCCTACTCACATAGTGATACAAGTTTGCCATTTCAATATTTGTTAAGTTGTTTTTGGGAAGGCCAAGAAGGTAGTTTTTTATTGTGGAGTTTTTGGCATTCGGTATTGGGATTAATTGTAATGACCAAGGCAAAAAAATGGGGAAAGAATATAAATGGGGTCATGATGGTGATCAACTTTGTACAGGTATGTTTGGCAACAATGATTGTTGGCTTGTATATTTTTGATTTCAAATTAGGAAGTAGTCCATTTATATTATTAAGACATGAAATGACTTGGCCTATTTTATCACGTCCTGATTACTTACAATTTGTAAAAGATGGCACTGGATTAAATACCACTTTGCAAAATTATTGGATGGTGATACATCCACCCGTATTATTTTTAGGTTTTGCATCCACCACAATTCCATTTGCTTTTGCAGTTGCTGGCTTACTGAAAAAAGAAAATAATTGGATGGATTCAGCTTTGCCATGGGCCACTTTTTCAGCAGGGATATTTGGATTAGGTATTATGATGGGCGCTGCTTGGGCATATGAGAGTTTAAACTTTGGAGGGTATTGGGCTTGGGATCCGGTGGAAAATGCTTCCTTGGTTCCTTGGTTGGTATTAGTTGCTGGTATTCATACTTGTTTAATATATCGAAAAAAAGGAACGAGTTTAAAAGCCACCTATTTGTTTTTTGGATTAAGCTTTTTATTGGTTTTGTATTCCACCTTTTTAACACGCAGTGGCATTTTAGGAGATACTTCAGTGCATGCTTTTACTGATTTGGGTATGAATGCGCAATTACTTGGTTATTTATTAATATTTGTTATTCCTTATTTTGGATTACTGATTTATAGATTAAAACATTTAAAAGAGCCACAGGAGGAAGATGAAATAAGCAGTCGTGAGTTTTGGATGCTGGTGGGTTCCTTGGTTTTATTTTTATCTGCTGTAGTGATTATTGCCATTACTTCCATACCTGTTTTTAATAAAATATTTGGAACTAAAATTGCACCACCGGAGGATCCCGCTTTTGCGCATAACCAAGTGCAAATTTTTGTTGCCATTATCATCGGGATTTTAACAGCTATCGGACAATATTTAAAATTCAAAGCAACGAGTGCGGAAAATTTTATCAAAAATATTAAATGGCCATTAATCGTAACTGCAATATTGAGCGCTATTATTTTTTATTTTATAGGTATCGCTTATGAAGAAAAAGGAATTGGTTATTTGGGTGCTTTATATGTGGGTGTGGTGGCCGCCACATTCGGGATTGTTGCAAACACTTTTTATTGGTTCAATATTTTAAAGGGTAAATTAAAATCTGCAGCTGCTAGTGTTGGACATATTGGATTCACCATGGTATTGTTGGGTATATTAATCTCCTCTTCCAATAAAACAGTATTAAGTTGGAACACCACTGGTATATCTCCTTTAAAAGAGGATAATGCTAAAAATAATCCAACCGGGAATCCCAGAGAAAACATCACTTTATTTGAAGGGGTAGAAACGGATATGGGTAAGTATATGGTCACTTATCAAAGAGATACCTTGGATGGCTTAGACAAACGTTTTTTCGAATTAAACTTTAAAGAAAAAAAATCGGATCATAGTTTCTTATTGTATCCAGATGTATTGAAAAATAATAAGATGGAAGGGTTTTCGGCAAACCCATCTTCCAAGCACTATTGGAATAAAGACATTTTCGTTTATGTGACTTCATTCCAAGATCATAGTGAGGAGGATACGACCAGTTTTAAGCCACATCAAATTGCGATTGGTGATTCCATTTTTTATAGTAATGGCTATATTAAGTTGGATAATGTTTTAATAAATCCAAATCCTAATGCAGCCGCTGGTACTAATGAGTTGGTGTTGCAAATGACGGTTACTTCAAAAGAGGGGCTGAAGTTTGAAGCGAAGCCAGGTATCCTATTAGAGGAGATGACTTTGAATCAACAATTGGATACTGTTAAGGCACAAAACCTAGTGTTAAGCTTTAATAAAGTAGTTGACCAAAAGAAAGGTATTTTGGAAATTGGGGTTAAAGAATCTGCGGCTTTAACTAATTTAATAACCTTAAAAGTATATGAGTTCCCTTTTATAAATATTTTATGGTTGGGTATTATAGTGATGACCATCGGATTTATGATGTCCTCTTATGCCCGATTGAAAAAGTTAAAATCTAAATAACCAAGATTACCTATTTTGAAATAGGGTATTAATTAAAAGATTGAAACAAATCCAAAAATATATTGTCATCCTCATTTTCCTGGGAGTAGCTCCCGTGGTGAGTTATGCGCAACAATTTTCGGATACTATACGTGTGGAGGCTTTTATCACACCTGAAGGGGATACTATTCCGCAATCTTGGCTACCTACGGTTATAGTTTCAGCTAAGCAAACCAATTACTGGAGAAAGTATTGGAAGGATTGGACGAGGCTTCGCAATGCCGTCTATGTGACTTATCCGTATGCAAAATCGGCAAGTAAAGTGATTAGTGAAGTGAACGCGCAATTGGTAAATGTAAAAGATGAAAACAAGCGAAAGCAAATAATCAAATCAAGGGAAAAAGAATTAAAAAAAGAATTTGCGGACAAAATAACCAACCTTTCAGTGTATCAGGGTAAGGTATTAATGAAGCTCATTAATCGCGAAACGGGGAACAATTGTTATAATTTAATAAAAGAATTTAAAGGGGGCTTGAGTGCGGGTGTTTGGCAGGCGGTCGCTTTTGTATTTGGTAGTAGTTTGAAGCAACAATATGACCCTAGTGGGGATGATCAAGAACTTGAAAAAATTGTGAAGGAAGTTCAAAAGCTCTATGGCTATCGGGGGTAGTTTGTTTTGTAATTAAGGTAGGTATTTGACGCCTATTTTGTACCTTTGGCCGAATTGATTACGACTCATGAGCGAAGAAAAAAGTTTAAATTTTATTGAAGAAATCATCACGAATGATTTAGCGGAAGGAAAATGCAAGTCCATCTTGACTAGATTTCCACCTGAACCCAATGGCTATTTACATATTGGACATGCCAAAAGTATATGTTTGAACTTTGGATTAGCGACGCGTTTTGGCGGTGCCACTAATTTGCGTTTTGATGATACCAATCCGGCAACCGAGGATACGGAATATGTGGATAGTATAAAAGCGGATGTAAAATGGTTGGGTTTTAATTGGGTAAAGGAATGTTATGCTTCAGATTATTTTGATCAACTATATCAATATGCTATTCAGTTAATTGAAAAAGGATTGGCTTATGTAGATGATAGTAGTCCCGAAGAAATTGCCTATCAAAAAGGAACACCAACCATGGCTGGAACTGGGAATGACTTCAGGAACCGAAGCATTGCCGAAAACTTAACCTTATTTAATGAAATGAAGGAAGGCAAGTATGCGGATGGGGCAAAAGTGTTACGCGCAAAAATTGATTTAGCAAGTCCTAATATGCATATGCGTGATCCTTTGTTGTACAGAATAAAAAGGGCAACACATCATCGCACTGGAGATACTTGGTGTATTTATCCAATGTACGATTTTGCGCATGGTCAAAGTGACTCCATTGAAAATATAACACATTCCATTTGTACTTTGGAATTTATACCGCATCGTCCTTTGTATGATTGGGGTATAGCACAATTAGGTATTTTTCCATCTAAACAATATGAGTTTGCGCGCCTAAATATGACTTACACCATTATGAGTAAGCGTAAGTTGCTTCAATTGGTCACGGAAGGGCATGTAACAAGTTGGGATGACCCAAGAATGCCTACGATCAGTGGTATGCGTCGCAGAGGGTATACGCCTGAAAGTATTCGTGATTTTTGTGAGCGTATAGGTATTGCAAAGCGTGAAAATATTATTGATTTTAGTTTATTGGAATTTTGCGTAAGAGAGCATTTGAATAAAATTGCACAACGCAGAATGGTGGTGACAGATCCTGTTAAATTAATTATTACCAATTATGCGCAATCGGAGGAAATGTTAAGCTCAGAAAATAATCCTGAGGATACAGAAGGTGTCGTAAGACAAGTGCCGTTTAGTAATGAGTTATGGATTGAGCGAGATGATTTCATGGAAGAACCGACAAAAAAATATTTTAGATTGGGTCCTGATTTGATGGTGCGTTTAAAAAGCGCTTATATTATCAAGTGTGATCGATTTGAAAAAGATGCAGCCGGTAAAGTGCAAACGATTTATGCAACCTATTTTGACAATAGTAAAAGTGGCGCTGACACATCTGGTCTTCATGTAAAAGGTACTTTACATTGGGTGAGCGCAAAGCATGCAGTGCCAGTGGTATTAAATGAATATGATCGCTTATTTAGTGTGGAAGATGTAGCTAATGCGGAAGGGGATTTTAAGGAGTATATTAATCCCAATTCTTTAAATACAACCACCACCGCATGGGGTGAGCCTGCATTGTTAAACGATGCGCCTGAAATGCGTTTCCAATTTTTAAGAAAAGGATATTTTTATCAGGATACAACAAGTACAAAGGATAAATTGGTATTTAATCGTACGGTAACATTGAAAGATTCTTGGGCGAAAGAGCAAAAAAAATAATTAAGCATGTTAACCCTGGAAAACTTTAAGGAACAATGGGAAAGAAAGTTTCCAGACATTAGTTTAAAGCACACTCATTTCCTATTGGCAGTGAGTGGTGGGTTAGATAGTGTAGGATTAACCTATTTGATGCATTTGCTTGGCGCAAAATGTACCATTGCGCATGTCAATTTTCAATTAAGAGGGGAGGAAAGTAAGCGCGATGAGCAGTTTGTCACTGATTTCGCGAACCGATTGCAAATTCCATTCAAAGTGAATCGTTTTGAAACTGCGGCCTATGCAGAAACCTATAAGATGGGCATTCAGCAAGCGGCAAGAGAAATTAGGTATGCTTGGTTTGATCAATTAATGAAGGAAATCAAAACTAATTTAGGGGATAATAATAAAGTTATTTTATTAACAGCGCATCATGCTGATGATCAGGTGGAAACCGTTTTGATGCAATTGTTTCGTGGAACTGGATTACACGGACTCACGGGAATACCAGATTTTCGTAATGATAGTATTCAGATTTGCAGACCATTGCTAGGGTATACGAAAAATCAAATCAGGCATTTCGCAAAGGAATATTCATTGACTTATGTGGAAGATAGTTCCAATGAAAAAAATGACTATACAAGAAATTTAATCCGAAATAAGTTATTGCCTGCCATACAAGAAGTGTATGCGCAAGCAACAGAAAATGTATTGGATACGGTGGCAAGATTAAAGGAAGCGGAAGTAATTGTCAATAATACCATTGCGGCTTTTTGGAAAAAGGGAAAAAAAACGCGGCATGGCATTGAAACAATTTCAATTCAACATTGGAAAAAAGTAAAAGATAATCATACCTATACTTGGGGATTTATTCAATCCTATGGATTTAAGCCACAACAAATTGTGGAAGTACATAAGCTATTGGATGCAAGTAATGGCGCTTATATAGCCACACCCACACATCGTTTTATAAAATTCAATGATACGATCCAGGTAGTGCCTAATCATTCTAAAACCGAGCATATGATGGTGTATGTTGGTGAAGGTGATTTACAAACCAATAATGGGTTATTGCATTTTGAAACGGTGGATGTTACACATATGGGCGAGATGAACAAAGAAGCGCATTTTGCTTATTTAGATGCAGACAAAATAGAATGGCCGATTTTATATCGTACTTGGCAATCTACCGATTATTTTTATCCATTCGGGCTTCGTAAAAAAAAGAAACTAAATCATTTTTTAGGCAGCTTAAAATTAAGTCCTGCTATAAAGCAACGCATAGGTGTATTAACGATGGGAGACAAAATGTTGTGGGTCGTAGGAAAACGAATTGATGATCGTTATAAAATGACGCCACAAACTACATCTGTTTTGATCATTACCTTGCTAGATAGATGCTGATTTGTTCCATAAATGAAGCAAGTACATTATAGTTCCCCATAAAATAACTGGTGATGATTAAAAATACCACACCATAAATAGATCCCCATAAATGGGCGCTATGATTAATGCCGCTTTGTCCATTTTTAGAAAGATAAGCAGTGATACCAAGATAGATGGGGCCAAAAATAAATCCAGGAATAATGGGAGGGATGATGAAAAAGCCAATTTGCAAAGTTGGCTGTAAAAAAATTCCTACGAATACGATGGCAGATACGGCGCCGGAGGCGCCTAAACTATTGTAATTATATTGTTTGAAATGATTCAAGTAGGTGGGTACCAAGCAAACAATTAAAGAGCTTACGTAAAGTAAGATATATAAAGTATTACCAAGGGAGCCGAATATCATGTTAAAATATTGTTCAACATAATCACCAAACATGTAAAATGAAAACATGTTAAATGCTAGGTGCATAAAATCGGCATGAATAAAACCGGAGCTTATGAATCGATACCATTCATTGTCATGGTGAACAGTATAAGGATGAAAAATTAATTTGTCCATTAATGCTTCATTATACATGGCAATTAATGATATTGCAACGGTAATGACTGTTATGTATAAAGTTAAACTCATGGTCATGGTTAATAATTATTCGTGATGGTATTTTTCGTTGGCTAAGATACTGCAAGCCCTGTAAATTTGTTCCGCTAATATAAGTCGCGCTAGCATATGTGGAAAAACGAGTTCAGATAATGACCAAGTAAATTGTGCTTTGGCTTTAATTTCTTCTGCAACCCCATAAGCACCTCCAATTAAAAAAACAATACGATGTGCACTTTGATTGGCTTTTTGTTGGATCAATTTTGCAAGGCCAGGGGAGCTTAGCATTTTCCCTTTCTCATCTAATAATATTAACACATCGTTTTGTGCTAGTGTTTTTAAAATAGAGATTGCTTCTTCTTTTTTTATTTGATTAGGATCGCTTGCTTTTGAAGGTGTGATTAATTGCCATTCAATAGGGTAGTAATGACCAATACGTTTGGTGAAATTAGCAACGCCTTCTTTAATATAGGATTCATCCGGTTTACCTACAGACCAAATCGCAATTTTCATATATTAATTATTTTTCTAATCAAAGTTACATCTCATATATTTAATATTATATATTAAAATTTTATATGAATAATTAATACAAATATAGTTGTGTGTAATTGATTTAATGATTTATTTTTGTATCCAATTTATAACCCCCAAAATAAATGAGAAAGCTACTACCCCTTGCCATTCTATTACTATCTTTTTTTTGCGTCAACAGTATTAGCGCGCAGTTTAAATCAATTTTTATTTCTACAGAAGAAATTGGCACTTTAAAATGCATCTATTTAAAAAACGTAAATGCCAATAATGTTTCTGAATATGGTGTTGATGTTATTTATAAAAACCAACAATTTGTATATAAGCAGGAACAGGATACCATTCACTTAAAATCTAAGGAGCTAATTGCACAATTCATTACTGATTTAAAGACTGGATTATTGGTTATTGGTGATGAGGAAAAGGGATTCAGTATTACGAATCCGAATTACACCATATTCAAAAACAAAGGGTACAGCGATAATAACTTTATCGTGATTGCCAACAAGGATCTAACCATTAAAGCGCCCATCAACAAATTCTTTGCCAATCAATTAATAAGCTGGCTCAATTCCATTGATTTCGGAAAGGGTTAAAATTGCAATTTTTAGCTCATTTTTTACCTTTTTTCATTACATTTATATTTGTTAAACAAACAGTATTAGAATATTGTAATGCGCCCCATATTTTCATATATAAAATATTTAATATTCATATTTGGGGTATTATTTGCTAGTGTCGCCATTGCGCAGGACTTTTCCAATAAGGGAAGGGAGTTTTGGGTTGGGTATGGTAGCCATGTAAGCATGTATAATACGGATGGAAGTGTTAATAATACAAGTGGTGGTTCACAAAATATGGTGTTGTATTTCACGTCGGATCAAAATGCGAATGTAACTGTTGAAATTCCTGCAACAGGTTGGACAAGGACTTATACGGTACTTGCAAATCAAGTAACCACATCTGATATTATTCCAAAAACAGGTGCAGATGACGTAAGATTATCTGATGAAGGTAAGTCTAATAAGGGGATACATATTATTTCGGATGTTGGCATTATTGCATACACGCATATTTATAATGCAAGTGTATCAGGAGCAAGTTTATTGTTTCCTGTTAGTACTTTAGGTCGTGACTATTATTCCGTCAATTATAATCAAGTTTCAAATCAGAGGTATTCCTACAACTATACTTATGTCATAGCCACTGAGGATAATAGTAATATTGAGATTATTCCTAGTGTTAATACATTTAATATTCCTAAAGGGGATACTTTAAGGGTGACTTTAAATAGAGGAGAAATTTATAATGTTTTTGGTAGAGTAGTTGTCCCTGGAACTGCTACCAATCAAAGATCAACTGGGGAGGATTTGACAGGAACAAGAATCAGATCAATTGCTACTTCTACTAGTTCTTGTAAAAGAATTGCGGTTTTTTCAGGTTCAGGAAAATTAAGTATCAATTGTACGACCAATGGCTCTGGAAGTGCAGACAATTATATTCAACAAGCTTTTCCTTCAAGCGCCTGGGGACGAAAGTATCTAACTATTCCCACCAATAAAATGCCTACTAATTTTTATCGTGTTATTGTGAGTGATACTTCAACAACAGTTAAATTAAATGGAGCAGTTTTGAATAAAGCAAGTTTGATAAATAATTTCTATTATGAATTTTCTAGTAATACTGCAAATTTAATTGAATCCAATTTGCCTATTATGGTAGCACAATATATTACGACTGCTAATTCATGTGGAAATAATGTAATAGGGGGTAATGGTGATCCAGAAATGATTTATTTAAGCCCAATTGAACAAACAATTAATAAAGTAACAATAAACTCAACAAGTAATTTTAATATTGGGGCTGCTTATCATTTTGCAAATATTGTAATACCCAAAAAAGGTGCTACATCTTTGAAGATAGATGGCGTTTCTCTTACTGGTTCAATTGTTCATCCAGGAGATACGAATTATTTATATTTTCAACCTCAGTTAGCTGCAGGATCTCATACCATATCTTCAGATTCCGGATTCAATGCCATCGCTTATGGTTATGGGGGAGCTGAATCCTATGGATATAACGCAGGTGCAAACGTTATAGATTTATATCAACGATTAGAAGTCAACAATAATTTCAATACAGTTTTTTTACCTATTACCTGTAAAGGAGTTAGCTCCAAGGCGTCAATCACTTTGCCGTATAAGCCCTTGTCCCTAAAATGGAACATTCCCAATTATCCTAAGGATTCTGTGTATAATCCTATTCCAGATGACTCCACGCTAATTAATGGTAAATCGGTGTATAAGTATAGTTATAAAAATACTTTTTTGTTCAATACTGCTGGTCAATATTTAATACAAGTAATTGCGAATAATCCAACTTTTGATGGATGTAGTGGTGAACAATATTTGTCATTTATTTTAACGGTATCTGAATCTCCTAAAACAAAGGATAGTATTTTTACAACACATTGCTTAAGTGATTCGGTAAGTTTGTTCGATAAAACTATTATTGCAAAAGATGACCGTGCTATTATTAAATATATGTGGGACTTTGGGACGGGTGTATTTAAGGATACTAAACCAAACATAAAATTTAAACCTGATACAGCTGGTAAATATAATATTCGACATTTTGTAATAAATGATATTGGATGCATCAGTGATACGCTTACAGCTGACAGTTCTATATTACAATTAGTGTTAATTGATAGTGTGCCTAAATTTAAATTTTCAATTTCTGATACTACTTGCTTAAATACAACTTTAATATTAAGGGATTCGACAGTATCATCACCTAAATCAACATTAGTAAGTTGGGTATGGAATTATGGGGATGGGTCTCCGTTGGATTCTAGTACCACAAATCAACCTAAGACGCATATTTATACTAATTTACAAAGCTATCGACCTATTTTAAATTTGACTACAAGGAATGGCTGTAATGTATCCGATTCAATTAGTTTTACAAATAGGCCCTTTCCTGTAGTAGGATTTTCATTGCCCGATGCATGTTTGTATAATGCTTTGGCAACTTTCTCGGATACTTCAAGTATTGTCGATAATAATTTAAATTTCAAATATCTCTGGAATTTTGGTGATGTTAGTGCAACCACTGCTAACCCGAATGTCTCCACTTTGAAAACGCCTACGCATAAATATAGTAGTGGGGGTGATTATAATATAATACTTCAAGTGGCAAGTGCATATGGTTGTGTTTCACTTGATACTACTATTTTTAAAGTAAGTGGTGCAATTCCGCATCCTAAATTTAATATTTTAAAAAGTACACCGTTCTGCACAAATGAAGATGTAACTATTGAAAATATATCCACCATTGATTTTGGTACGATTGATAAAGTGGTTGTTTTTTGGGATAATAATAATATAAAAGATAGCACAGTTGACACAAGTCCAACTGTTGGTAAAAAATATGCATATCGTTATTTGGATTATAATTATCCTACTAAAATGAGTTATGATATCCGACTAAGGGCCTACTCGGGAACTACTTGTATGGCAGATACGATCATAAAGGTTAATTTAATACCACATCCACAAGTTGGGTTCATTTTACCGGAGGTTTGTTTGGAGGACAGTTATGCTGAATTTATTGATACGACAAAAATTTCCGACAACTCAAATAGTCAATTTAGGTACTTATGGAATTTTAGTGTGACCCCTCCATTAAACAAAAAATTACCAAGTATACCTGCAGGAGCAACTACACAAATTAATCCGCGTATAAAGTATAATGACTTTGGTTTATATCAAGTATCGCTTCAGGTGACGCAGAATACGACAGGTTGTGTTTCTTCCATCACCTCAAACTTTACTGTTAATGGTGCAATTCCTAAAGCTAATTTTAAAGTATTAAAGGATACCGCTTTATGTACGAACGAGGACGTCCGTATTGAAAATCTTTCTACAGTTGATTTTGGAGACATCGGTAAATTAATCATCTTTTGGGATGCGCAAAATAATTTGAAAGATACCACACAGGATGAGTTCCCTTATGTAGGTAAAGTGTATAAGCATAGATATGCAGGGTATGTTTATCCTAATAAAATGGATTATAAAATTAAAATGTTTGCATCCTCTGGGGGTACATGTAACGACGATACTACTATTGCAATTTCTTTGGTGTCCCATCCTAAGGTTGGCTTTACGATACCGAATGGCTGTTTGCAAAATGGGATTGCTGATTTTGCAGATACCTCCTCGATATCTGATAAAACTAATAATTTTAAATATTTATGGAATTTTGGGGATGTAGTTAATAATTCAGATGTAAATAAAAATACATCTCATGTTTATAGTGCTTCAAAAAATTATAATGTACAATTACAGGTAACCAGTGTAAAGGGTTGTATTGATTCAGTTACTACGGTATTTAAGGTGAATGGTGCCATCCCTAAAACTAATTTTAATGTTATCAAGGATACGGCACTGTGTAGTAATGAGTTTGTGAAAATTTCAGATAGTTCATGGACTAATTTTGGCATCATTGATACTGTTAAAATTTCATGGGGTGATGGTAGTGCGGATACTGTTATAAATAATCCAATCATTAATAACATCTACCAACATTATTATTCCAATTTTAGTGTACCCAATAGATTAAACTATACCATTAAGCTTAGTAGTGTTTCAGGATTGGTTTGTAAAACTGAATTAAGTAAGGGTATAACAATAGTGCCGCCGCCTAATTTGCCTATTGTTACTAGTCCTAAGAATTATCTTTGTTTGTATGATTCGCTTAAGTTATCATCAAGTACAAGTGGTGGCGTTCCTCCATTTAATGGGGTATGGACCACCACCAATAACAATGCAAAGATGGTTGATTCAGTCATTCATGGTTTAATTGTTGGTACAACAGGTGTGTCCCTTGAATTAACGGATCTTAAAAAATGTGTTTATCCTTTTCCGTCTATTTTTTCAATCCCTGTTTTTACCATTCCAACGGCTACGATTGCAGCTGTTGATACGGTGATTTGTAATGGAGACTCTGTGGTATTAACGGGGCAGGGGGCAAATACTTATAAATGGTATCGTAACGACACCTTATTTTACACCAATCAATTAGGTAATGTTGCAGTGGGTTTACCAGGATTATATAGGGTTGTAGTCAATGATGGTTTTTGTAATTCACTAACCTCTAATAATCTTACCATATCATTATTAAATATCCCTAGGTATACTTTTTCAACAAAGTCGGATGCTTGTATTAATGTACCTGTAGAAATCATTACGAGTGCAAAAGAACAAAGTAAAATTCATTTTAAATGGATGTTTGGTGATGGATCAATTGCTAATGTAGCCAATCCTGTTTCACATAAATATATGTCCGCTGGTATTTATAAAATCAATTTACAGGTGAGTAATGATTGGTGCCCAAAATATTTTTATCAAATTACAGGAAGTCCTATTAATGTTATTGCTCCTTTATATGGAAAAAATTATACTTTATATTTATATCCAAACTTAGACACTTTATTGGTTTCTAAATTTGATAAAAGATATACAAGTTACAAATGGTCGCCTTCTACTTTCTTATCTGATCCTACCATTCCTCGCCCTGTATTTAATGGGAATAAATCTATTTTATATACTTTAACAAGAACGGATACAGTTAGTACCTGTAATATTTACGATGAATATGATGTAATAGTATCCCCTGATATATACTTAAACATACCTAATGCGTTTACCCCAAATTATGATGGTTTAAATGATATTTTAAAAATCGAATATGGTGCAGGTATTCAAAGTTTTAAAGGATTAAAGATTTTTAATAGATGGGGAAAGATGGTTTTTTTCACAACCGACATAAATAAAGGGTGGGATGGAAGAGATTTAGGTGGTGTAATGCAGGAAATGGATGCTTATTCATATCTTGTTGAATATAGCTATAAAGATTTTTTTACGAACCAACTTTCAGAAATTAAAAAAACAGGATCAGTACTATTAATGAGATAAATGAAAGCACTAAATTTTATATTATTTTTTTCAGTCTTCGCCATTTCAGTTAGGGCACAAACTCCGTATATCTCACAAAATTTTACGGCCGGACATTTTTTTAATCCTGCAACGGTAGGTTTGGGAAGTTATAATAAAGCACAAGTAATTTTTAGAACGCAATTTTCAGGGGTTGGTCAGCCTTATAAAACCTCAGGGATTGGCGTAGATTTTGGTTTTTTGAAAAATGAGAACACGGAACCTAATAAATTGGGATTTGGCCTTCAAGCTATTTCTGATCAGGTTTTAAATGGAGTTCTACAAACGAATTATATAACGGCTTCAATAGCGGATCGCGTTTTTTTAAATGATGAACGCAGCCAATATTTGGCAATTGGATTAGGCACTACTATTATAAGTCGAACGGTAGATGCCCAATCATTGGTTTTTGGCGACCAATATTATTCTGGGCGTTTATTGAATCCTTCAAGTTTAGAGGTGATCAATAATTTTAGAACTAAATCAACATTAAATGTTGGTTTAATGTATTCACATAATAGTTATATTTCCTTTTTCCAGCTAGGAGCGAGTTCGTATTTTATTAATCGTTCCACTGGATATAATACAACAAATGACAGTGTGAGGGTGAGCCCTTTGAATGAATTTAGTCAGGTGTTGGGGCAATTAAATTATGAGCAAATATTTTCAGGTAATAAAACATTCATGATTCATGCCAATTACCAAAGCAGATATGAAAACGAGTTTTTTTATGCAGGTGCAGCAATTGGTATCCCATTTAATGAAACCTATGAATCTACCAATAGGATGTATTTGGGTTGTTTTTATCGTACCAAAGATGCAGTAGTTCCTTATATTGGCTTACTATTAAATAAATATAAGTTAGGGCTTACCTATGATATTTATAATAATGATATGACGGCAGCAAATTTGAAGCCGCAAACTTTTGAATTTACATTATCTACTTATTTTGGCAAACGTCGCAATGAAGGGATGAGAAGCTTATTTGATTAAAGCTTGAAAAATATCTTTTTCTTATATAAGAAATAACATAAGCCCCATTCAATTAAAAATATTAAGGTGCATCCAAATAGGGCAATAAATGTTTCAGATCCGGTAAAGCTATTTAATAAGCCAAAAGCAAACTTTTTAACATAAGGATTTAACCATCCGCCACCCGCTGTTTCAAAAAACAAATAAATGAATATTGAATTCAGTGATAAAATTCTTAAAAATAAGATCTTTTTGTTTTGCTTAATATCAATGAAGTAATAAATAGCAGCAAAAAATAGGATACACCAGCCAAGGGAAACTAGGGTAAATGCGCTAGTGGCAATTCTTTTGATAATGGGGTTTATTTCTAAAATATCCAAGGTATAGCCAATAAGCAATAACCCCAATCCCGATAAAATCATCTTTTTCATTTTGTCTTTCTGACCTGATGCATTTAATAGTAATTTACCTATTAAAGCACCTGCAATCGTATGAACCGAAGTTGGGATACAATTGATGGCCACCCATCCGCCGCGACTGGTTTTATTCATGAGCAGCATATCAATATAATTGCCAAAATTAAAATGATTGGTAAACCCTAAATTATAACCGGGAACATTGGTATATCGGTAAAGTAAATCTGTTAAAATTAATAGGGCAATACATGCAATTATTTGTGATTTAATTTGCCATTCAAAAATGAAATAAGCAACTAGCATGGTAAAGGAAAGTTGGGTTAATACATTCCACAATTCAAAACTCAATCCAGTATCTTTTACCGCATAGCATAATACGCCCCAAAAAAACAACCAACCGCTACGTTTAATTGTTTTAAGGGTTATTTCCTTTTTTGGTATATTTTTTTGTTGTTGATTTTGCATAGAGTAGGCCATCGCAGTACCAGCAATAAACATAAATCCAGGTTGGATCAAATCCCAAAATCGCATGCCGTGCCAGGGATGGTGTTGAAATTGGATAAATATAGTTTCAAAAAAATGATCTTTGGAAGCTAAAAAAAACACTTTAAAAATATCCGTACTTTCTAAGGCCAATAGCATCATGATTAAACCTCGCATAAAATCAAGTGAATACAATCGTTTATTTATATCTACCGTTGTATGCATATTTAACATGAAGTGAATTTAAGAATTAATTTATCTAATTATTCTAGTGAATTTTAATTACTGTGCAATATTTGAAATCAGTAGCTTAAATAACACTTTCAGTATGGATAAATAATTACCTAGGGATTTGTTTTAATAACCAATTGGTAAGTTCAATAGCAGCCTGTTTGTTTTGGTAAGTATCGTTTAAGCGATCATTCACTACATATTCATTATAAATCCATGGATCACCCACCGCAAACACAGTACCTTTTCCAAACTTACTTGTAGCCATAATAACGTCTCCGTTATTTTCAAGTGATGCTTGCGCAGGGCTTTTTAATTGTAAAGTACAAATGCCCTTCAAGTATAATTGTTTAGCGGTGGTAAAAATAGGGTGTGTATCAGGAACCATAATTTTTCCTACGGTAATGTCTTTAAGAACAGAATTTCTTACTTTATCCGTAAAGTGAATTCCAAATGCATTGGCCAATAAATTAAAATGAGATAAATCTGCATTGGCTGAATCATTTGCTAGTAATACTAATACACCGCCTTGCGCAACCCAATCGCTTATCACTTTAACATCGGCTGCTTTCATATAATTAGGATTTGGGGATTCCTTTTGATTATCTGGATCCGTAATAATATATACAGATGCTTTTTTTAAATTCTCAATAGTTGGGGCATCAATTAGGCTTTTAATTTTAGCGCCTTTATCGGTAAACATTTCACCCCACATGCTATAACCATTTAGTGTCGTATCCTCCCATATATAATGAAATCGGTAAGCAATACCATCTGAATTTGTTTTATACTCATTATTGTAAAAGTAATCTAGCTTAACGACTGTCTTTTGAGCGTATGATTGGTGGGTAACAAATGTTAACAAAATAAGTAATGTGTAGATCTGTTTCATTAAGTTGGTTTAAGATTTTAAAATTAACTAATTATGATTTAATTAACAATGTTTAGATTAGAACGAAATCGTTTTCGTAAGTAATTGTTAACAATCTTAACATTTTAAACAAATAACCCTACATTACTCTATACTTTAAAAATTATATAGAAATAATACTTAATGTAAACGATTCATTGATAAAAGATTATAAAATTAAAATTGCTAAACCATGAGAAAAATTCTCTTGATGATGTTGCCACTTTTTTTTATTGGCAATATTATTTGGGCACAAAATCGCCCGTTAACTGGAACTGTAAAAAATAGTGAAAATGGAGCAGCCATTGTGGGTGCCTCTGTTGTCATTAAAGGAACCACCAAAGGAACTGTTACCAACAATGATGGTAAGTTTACCCTTGATGTACCTGCCAAAGGAAATAACAATGTTTTAGTAATTAGTTCACTTGGATTTACTTCCACTGAAATTAAATTAACTAATCAAACATCTATTGCTGCAACTTTAACTTCTGATTCTAAGCAATTAGAAGATGCAGTTGTTATTGGTATGGTTCAGTTAAGAAAAAAGATTTAACTGGTGCAGTGGGAACGGTTTCTGCAAAGGAAATTACAAGAGGTAACCCATCGAATGCAACACAAGCTTTACAAGGTCAAGTGCCAGGGGTATTGGTTACTAAATTAAGTAACAAACCTGGTCAATTATGGTCAATTGCAATTCGTGGTGAAAATACAATTACTGCTAACCCGAATGCGGATGGAGCTACTAACTTAACTTTAGTAAGTAGTAACCCGCAAAATATGAATACAGAGCCATTGGTTGTTATTGATGGAGTGGTAGGTGGAAAATTACAAGACATTAGCCCTGCTGATATTCAAACAATTGATATCTTAAAAGATGCATCTTCAACTGCGATATATGGTTCAAGAGGTGCAAATGGTGTTGTAATCATTACTTCAAAAAGAGGATCTACTGGTAAGCCAAGGGTTACAGTTGATTTTTATTCTGGGCGTAAAACACCAGATCATTTGCCTCCAATGCAAAATGCGCAACAATTTTATAAATCATCTTTAACGGACGCAGCTTTAAATGGTGCAGTTGTTAGTGAAACCATGTTCAATGTAAATGAGTTGGCGATTATTAATGGCGGAAGAACCACTGATTTAGTTGGAGCAATGACACAACCAGGTATAAATATGGGTGCGAACATTGCAGTATCTGGTGGTTCCAATGGAACAAATTACCGTTTTTCAGGTGGATATATTCAGGAAGATGGTATGCAAGCAAATACAACGTATAAAAAATATAATTTGAATGCTGCAGTAGATTCAAAGATCACTAAATTTTTAAAAGTAGGTTTTACTTTATATGCGAACTATTCAACCAACCCAACTGGTTCGTTTGAAGCACTTAGAACTGCATATAGAGAGCGACCAACAAGTACTATTTATTACAAAGATTTAGTGGATCCAGTTATTGGAAGAGATGATATCACAGGAGCTGTAAATGGCTATGCGGTTAGAATGGGTCGTAATACAGCGATGAATCCGGTTTTAGAAGCTTCAAGTTTAGCCAACTACACTTGGACAAGAACAGTTGCTAGTCAAATGGGAAGTGCTTATGGCGAATTGAATTTATTAAAAGGCCTAGTTTTTAAAACAACTATTTCTGCGTCTAATCAACATGCAAAACAAGATGAGTATCGTGGTACTTATTCAAAGTCGGTAAATTTAGGTTTAACAAGAGGTTCTGTTGAAGATGATTACATTACAGCATATACTTTTGATAACCAATTAACGTATAATTTAGAAAAAGGAAAAAGTAAATTAAATGTGACTGGTTTACAAAGTGCATTTAAAACATCTACTGAAATGAATGTTGGGTCTGTTACCAATTTGCCTTTCAATTCTTTTTGGTATAATATGCAATCTGCAGGATCCTATTCTATAGGTAGTTCATTTAGCCAACGTTCATTGTCATCTTATATGGGTAGAATTAACTACACATTTAATGATAAATATTTATTCACTTTCACAGGACGTTCTGATGGAGCTTCTCAATTAGCAGAAGGAAAAAAATGGGCATTTTTCCCATCAGGAGCTTTTGCATGGCGTTTGGGCGATGAGAATTTTGTAAAAGACTTAAATGTATTTTCTGATTTGAAATTAAGAGTAAGTTTTGGACAAGTGGGTAACTCAGTGGTTTCTCCTTACCAAACTTCTGCAACTTTGGCTGGAACCAATTATAATTTTGGTCAAAATGCAGGTATCGGTTTAGCTCCAGGAAATTTACCTAACCAACAATTAGGCTGGGAGCGTAGTGAGGAATTGAACTTAGGATTAAACGTTGGGTTCTTTAATAATAGAGTAACTGCAGCCATCGAGGTTTATAATAGAACTACGAAGGACTTGATCATGAGACAAGCATTGCCAACAACTTCAGGTTTTGGTACTATTATTGCGAACGTAGGTAGGGTGTCAAATAAAGGGGTCGAAATGTTAGTAAACACAACCAACATTACTACTAAAAATGTAATGTGGACTACTTCATTGAACTTCACTAAAAACGTCAATAAATTAGAAGAATTACCAAATGGTGCAAAATACGGATGGAGTGGAGGAACAAATCCTGAAAATGCATTAGCTGTAGGATATCCTTTAAAGAGTTTCTTATATTTTCAAGCAGCAGGAATCTGGCAATTGGGCGATAGTGTTGAAGCAAAAAGATATGGTCAAGTTCCAGGTCAAGTCCGCATCGTTGACCAAAACAATGATGGTAAAATTTCAGCAGGTGTTATTGGTCAAGATGACCGCGTTATCGTAGGTTCACAATTACCTAATTATACATTAGGTATGACCAACCGTGTAAGTTATAAAAACTTAGATGTAGCGGTTATGATGTATTACAGAAATGGTACCATGTTTAAGAATGGTTTTATGAGTAGTTATATTTCAGACGCAGGTGGTGGAGCTCGTTTGAATTTGAACTATTGGACTAGAAATAACCCAAGTAATGAAATTTGGGGTATGGGTATCCCAGGTTCGAATTTCAGAGGTGCCATTTTTTACCAAGATGCTAGCTTTTTAAGAATTGCCGATGTTACATTTGGTTATACTTTACCTAAAGCTAAAACAGATAAAATGGGTATTGATAAAATGCGTTTTTACCTACAATTAATTAACCCAGCTTATTTTACCAAATACTTAGGTGGCGATCCTGAATACAATGGCGCTGCTTACCAAGATGATGTTCCATCTTCTACAGTAACATTTGGTTTTAATTTAGGCTTTTAAATAATATAAGATAATAACTTAAAAAATAAATTTTATGAATATTTCAAAAAATTTCCAACGCTTTTCAATCAGCTTAGTTTTACTAAGTATGGTGATGGTTGGATGTAATAAAAACTTTATTACAGAATTCAACCCTGCCAATAGAACAACAGATAATTTTTATAACACACCTGGTGGTTATTTAAATCTAGTTAACTCATGTTATCCCTTATTAAGGGATTTGACACAACGTCGTAAATTAACACATAACGGATCTGATATTTTTGCTGAAAATGGTTCTTATGGTATTTTTTACAATTTACCCAACCAAGTAGGTGCCCCAAAAGATGTGTATGACATCAGATTTAACTCAACAGATGGTGAATTACAATCTTATTGGGATCAATTATACCGTGAAATAAACAGATGTAATGCGGCTATCTCAAGAGAGAAGGCGGTAGTAGGTGGAGATGCAGCTGTCATTGCCAACTTAGTTGGACAGGCTAAATTTTTACGTGCTTTAAGCTATTTCTGGGCGGTGCAACAATGGGGTGATATTCCAATGCCATTGACTGAATCGTTGACTGGAAGCTTGGAAGCAAAAAAATCAACTGCTAAGGAAGTATACACGCAAATATTAAAGGATTTAGATGAGGCAATTGCAGTTTTACCAGTAACGCCAAGTGAAAGAGGTAGAGCTAGCAAAGGAGCTGCACAATTTTTGCAAGCAAAAGTTTACTTGACAAGAGGTTGGAATTTTAATAATTCATTAGGAGGATCTGATGCTGATTTTACAAAATCATTAGCGCTTTGTGATGCTTTAATTGCTTCCAATTTATATCCTATGAAAAAAAATTGGAACACTTTATTTCCTATTCATAATAAAAATGTGAATCTGGAAACTGCTACATTAGCGAGCTCAGTAGTTCCTGCAAATGCAAGTAAGGAAGTAATTTTTGCTGTTCAATATGAAAATCCTGCTTTTTATAAAGGCGATTTAAACTTTGACGCTGCAACGGGTATTCAAGGTAATAATATTCACAGTCAAATGGGTGGCGGACCTTCAGGAATTGCACAAATTGCTGGTGCTGCTGCACCTTATAGTGTGATGAAAAATGTGCATATGGTCAATTGGGCAGCTTACCGTTTGTTTGATCCAAAATTAGATGCGCGTTATGAAGGAACTTATAATAGCGTTTCCTATGCAACTACTTCAGCTGCGATCTCTTTAAAGAATAATACATATTCTTCGAGTACAGTTTTGAACTTTGTTAAAGGAGATACGACTGCTGTCATCAGGGCTTGGGATAATCCAATTTTACTTGCAAGTGAGCGTGGACTAAATGTGGCTGGTGGTACTAAAAAGTATCATGTAACCAATCATAATGAAATGGAAGGATATGCGCCAATTAATGCAACCACTGGTGTAAATGACAATATGTTCTGGGGTAAGCCAATGATTTGGAAATTTTTCCAACCTGGGCTTCCAACTTCTGATGGCTGGGGAACTTGGAATGAGCCTTTATTCCGTTCTGCTGAATTATATATAATGGCTGCAGAAGCAATCGTTAAAGGTGCAACAGGTGCAAAATTAGGAACTGCCGATGTTTACTATAATGTAGTATTGGATCGTGCGTTGGCTTCGAATGCGGGTAAAGCACCTGCGCGTGCTGCAAAAGCGGATGATGCTAGAGATTTACATACAAATGTGGTTTCCTATAGAGCAACGCCTGCAACTATTTCAATTGACATGATTTTAGATGAATCAGCAAGAGAATTTTTGGGTGAGTCATTCCGTTGGAATGATTTAAAGCGTACACAAACTTTAATTTCTCGTGGTACTAAGTACAATCCTTGGACTAAATATGGATTAGGTGGTACTGCTCAAATAAAAGCAATGCATTACTTAAGACCAATCCCTCAAGGAATGATCGATGTTACTAATCCTAAGATTGAACAGAATCCTGGTTATTAATTTAGGTTAGATTTATTGGAAGGATTTGTTCATGGTTTTATTTTAAACATGAGCAAATCCTTTCTTTTTTTTTCGCCATTTTGGAGCATTTTTTTTATATTTATTTGAACTAACGCGTTAAATTTTACTTTATGTCGATCAAAAAATCAAACCTCCTTTTAGTAATTTTATTATTTCAGTTTTTATTCGCCTCTGCGCAAAAAAATAGCAACGGTGTTGTAGCGAAATCTAGTTTGGTTGCGCCATTGGTGGATGCAGCTAACTCAAGGTTTTTTTACTTCAATTCTGCTACAAGGCCATTTGGTATGGTAAACCTAAGCCCTGATATGAATTTAAGAGGCACTTGGAATACGGGGTATCGGTATAATGAGGATACCATTAAATGTTTTAGTCATATACATTGTTGGGAAATGTCAGGAATTCCTGTTTTACCCACCACTGGAATATTTAAAGGGCATTTAGGACCTGATACCTATGGTTCAAGTTATACGCATGCGGATGAAGTTGCTAAAGCAGGTTATCACAAAGTGGTACTAAAAGATTATGCAATCACTGCAGAATTAACTTCAACAAACCGGGTAGGTTTTCATAGATATACTTATCCAAAATCGGATGACAGTTATATCATATTTGATTTTACAACAGTATTAGGTTCTTCCGAAACACAATCAAGTAAAGTAAATAAAGCGAATGATCATCGCATAGAAGGCGAAGTGACGATGGCTGCTACCATTCGTCGTCCAAAACTGATTACTGTTTATTTTGTTGCAGAATTTGATAAACCATTTACCACATTTGGCGGTTGGAAAAAGGGAGTGGTTATACCTTTCCTTAGTTCCTTAGAGGGTGAAAAAACTGGGGTGTTTGTAAAGTTCAATACGACACAAGGAGAAAAGAGATTAATGAAAGTAGCTATCTCATATGTTAGTGTTGCAGAAGCACAAAATAATTTAAAGTCAGAATTGCCTGGTTGGAATTTTGATGAAATTGTAAAGCAGTCTGCAGAAAATTGGGATATGATGTTGGGTAGGATTGATGTGGAAGGAGGTACTAAAGTGCAACAACAACGATTTTATACGGACTTATTTCATGCTTTACAAGGTAGACGCATTGTTAGTGATGTAAGTGGCACTTATATAGATAACACGGGTGTTGCTCCTTTGAAAAAACAAGTTAAACTTGATGCCAATGGTAAACCTACATTTAACATGTATAATTCTGATTCGTTCTGGGGTGCGCAATGGTCATTAAATACACTTTGGCATTTGGTATATCCTGAAATTACAGAGGAATTTATTAATTGTATGTTGCAGATGTATGATGATGGTGGTTTAGTACCAAGAGGCCCATCTGGAGGTAATTATACTTATGTAATGACAGGGGCTGCTACAACTCCGTTTATCACCAGTGCATTTTTAAAAGGGATTAAAGGGTTTGATGTTAATAAGGCATATGAAGGAATAAGAAAAGATCATTTTCCTGGAGGAATGATGAGTAAAGCAGGATATGAGCACAACACATTTAAAGGAGGGGGCATTGAAGAATATATGGCGCTAGGGTATGTACCTTATCCATTAACACCTATTAAATATGGGTTTCACCAAGATGGTGCTGCACAAACATTGGAGTATGCCTATCAGGATTATGCTTTAGCGCAAATGGCCAAAGTGTTAAATAAAAAACAGGATTATGATTTATTTAGTGCACGTGCAAATAATTATAAAAATTTATTTAATAAGGAAATTGGTTGGATGTGGTCAAAAAATAAAAAAGGAGAATGGAATCAGCCGATTGATATTTTAGATTATGAAAAAGGTTGGGTGGAAGGGAATGCGGCACAATACACTTGGTTTGTGCCCCATGATGTTCCAGGTTTAATTAATTTAATGGGTGGAAATGATGCATTTACAACCAAGCTTAATGAATCCTTTACCAAAGCTCGTGTTCATAATTTTGTTTCAGGTAAATCTGAAAATCCAGTAGATCAAAAATTAATCAGACGCGTATATCTTAATTATGGCAATCAACCATGTATGCAAACTCCGTTCTTATTCAACTATGCAGGGAAGCCATGGTTAACACAATACTGGACCAGACAATTAATTGATTCTGTGTATGCTGGTATTTCACCACAAAAAGGATACAGTGGGGATGAGGATCAAGGACTAATGGGTTCTTTGGCTGTTTTATTAAAAATAGGCTTGTTCTCTACTGATGGGGGTACTTCTGCAAAGCCATTCTACGAAATGACCAGTCCGTTGTTTGATAAAGTCACGATACAATTAAATCCAAAATATTACCCAGGTAAAAAAGTGACCATTCAAACAAAAAATAATGGGCCTAATAACGTTTACATTCAGTCAACGCAGATGAACGGAAAATCATTTAACATGCCATGGATTATGCATGATGATTTAATTAAAGGAGGTTTGTTGGAAATAAATATGGGAGCAACACCGAATACAAAATGGGGGATTGAAACTTTAAATGCACCTGTTTCCACGCTTCAAAAAAAATAAAATGAATTTGTTACATCTAAATTTTTAATATGAGCAATAAAAAAATATTTTTAAAACGACTTCGAAAAATTGGAGCTGTTGTTTTTGTTATTTGTTTGTTCTTTGTTAAAATGAATGCGCAAAATAAATCAAGCCTGCCTAATATTGTTTATATTTTAGCAGATGATTTGGGCTATGGAGATGTATTTGTGAACAATCCAGAAAGTAAAATAAATACGCCTAATATTGATAAATTAGCTGCACAAGGAATGCGATTCACGGATGCGCATACGACTTCCTCTGTTTGCACACCCTCTCGTTATTCCATTATGACTGGATCTTATCCTTGGCGTAGTCGTTTACCCATTGGGGTGTTAAGAGGGTATAGTAGAACTTTGATTAATCCACAACAGCAAACCATTGCCAATTTATTAAAAACAAAAAACTACAAAACTGGTGTAGTAGGTAAATGGCATTTGGGGGTAGATTGGGTTTTGAAAGAAGCTTTTAAGGATTCTATTAACCCAAGATATAACAAGGATAACATGTATGGCATCAGAGATGAAATGAATCCCAATCAAATCAATTTTGATCAAGCCCCAACTGCAGGACCATTGTCACAAGGTTTTGATTATTCTTATATTTTACCTGCATCATTAGATATGCCACCTTATTGTTATTTGGAGAATGATCAATTAACAGAATTGCCTACAGGATTTACGCCCGGTAATAAATTAGAGTCGGGCTATACGGGTCCATTTTGGAGACCAGGTTTAATGTCGCCTTCCTTTGACTTTATAAATGTATTACCCACATTCACCAATAAAGCAATCGGCTTTATTCAAAAGCAACACAATGCATCCAATCCCTATTTTTTATACTTTCCAATGCCAGCACCACATACGCCATGGATGCCGACAGATAAATACAAAGGCAAATCAAAAGCAGGGGAATATGGTGATTATGTAATGATGGTAGATGATGCAGTGGGCGCAATTTTGAAAGTGCTTGATAGCTTAGGCATGTCCAAAAATACCTTGGTTTTATTTGCAAGTGATAATGGGCCTTATTGGAGAGAAAATTTTGTAGCTGAATTTAATCACAAATCTGCGGGTGAATTTAGGGGAATGAAAGGGGATGCTTTTGAAGGCGGTCATAGGGTACCATTTATTGTAAGCTATCCTGGAAAAGTGAAAGCAGGTACTGTGAGCAATGCGCCAACTACTTTAGCAAATTTAATGGCTACTTGTGCGGAGTTAATTGGTAACACTGCGCCTGAATTTAATACAGCAGATAGTTATTCAATACTTCCTATTTTAACAGGAAAAGCAACCATTGTAAAAGATCAGCCTGCAATTATCAATATCTCATCAAAAGGATATTTTAATATCAAAAAAGACAATTGGAAATTAATTACAAAATTAGGGTCGGGTGGTTTTTCTGCACCTGTTGAAATTAAGACAAAACCAGGGGAGCCGATGGGTCAGTTATACAATTTGGCAACGGATATCAGTGAACAGTACAATATATATAATCAATATCCAGAAAAGGTGAAAGAATTAACGGAGCTTCTTGAAAAAATTAAAAGTACGCCTGCGAATCAAAAGATAAAAATTCAAGAATAAATTAATATATGAGAACAAGGTTATTATTAGGGTTATTATTTTTAGTAGCAACTATTACTATTCAAGCACAAGGAACAAATCACATTTGGTTGGATGATTTAGATATTCCCACATTCTCTGATGGTATTCCTGGGGTATCAACAAAAGCTTGTGCAAGCGGTGAGCCAATTCAATTAGGCGGTGTAAAATATAGTAGAGGACTTGGGATAAGTCAAATAGGACTAATGGTTTTTCAACTAGATGGAAATGCGACACAGTTTTCTGCAATCGTAGGAGCAGAGGACAATGCGAATAAAGCAACGGAAACACATTTCTATATTTTAGGTGATAGGAAAATATTGTTTGAATCAGGGGCAATGAAAGTAGGGGATGTGCCTAAAAAAGTTAATATCAATTTAGTTGGGATAAAACGTTTCGGAATTTTAGTTAAAACGGAAGCTTCTTCACAAAAGTTTTATTCTGATATTGCGAATGCCCAATTTACCATGTTGGAAAATAAAATGCCGCAACCCATTGCGAATGATGGGGAAAGATATATTCTTACGCCAGCTGTAGCAAAAACACCCAGAATTAATTCACCTAAAATATTTGGCGCAAAACCAGGCAGTCCATTTTTATTTACCGTGGTAGCAACTGGGGAAGCCCCAATTTCTTTTTCTGTGGATCATTTGCCGAATGGTTTAACAATTGATTCCAAAACAGGAATCATTACTGGAGTTCTAAATAAAAAGGGCACTTATTTAGTTACTATGAAAGCAAATAACAAATTTGGTGCTGCGCAAAAGCAGTTGACTATCAAAATTGGTGATACAATTTCATTAACACCACCGATTGGATGGAATGGTTGGAATTCATGGGCAAGATTAATTGATAGAGAAAAAGTTATTGCATCAGCGAATGCAATGGTAAATATGGGTTTAAGCAAACATGGCTGGACTTATATTAATATTGATGATGGTTGGCAGGGATATAGAACTGCCAATAATTATGCTTTACAACCCAATAAGAAATTTCCTGACTTTAAAGGCATGATTGATGAAATTCATAGCAAAGGACTTAAGTTGGGATTGTATTCAACCCCGTGGATTACCAGTTATGCTGGATTTGGGGGTGGATCTTCCAATTTTGAAGATGGTGCGCTGCCTGATTCAATCATTAATAACAAAAGGTCATATAGGTATATCGGTAAATACCGTTTTGAAAAGCAGGATGCCATTCAAATGGCACAATGGGGAGTTGATTATTTAAAATATGATTGGAGAATTGAATTAGGTTCTGCGGAAAGAATGTCTGAAGCTTTAAAAAAGTCAGGACGTGACATTATATATAGTTTGTCTAATTCTGCACCATTTAGTTTTGTTAAAGATTGGGCGCGTATATCAGAAGCTTGGCGCACAGGACCAGATATTAGAGATAGTTGGCTTAGTTTATACGTATCCGCATTTACATTAGATAAATGGGGCCCTTATGGCGGACCAGGTCATTGGAATGATCCAGACATGATGATATTAGGCAATGTTACTACGGGTGCTAAATTACATCCAACACGTTTAACACCCAATGAGCAATACAGTCATGTGAGTTTATTTAGTTTATTGGCTGGTCCAATATTGATTGGTTGTCCTATAGAGCAATTAGATGCTTTCACTTTAAATTTATTGTCTAATGATGAAGTGATTGAAGTGAATCAGGATCCATTGGGTAAATCAGCAAGATTGGTTTTGGAAGAGCAGGGGGTACAAGTTTGGTTAAAACAATTGGAGGATGGCGCCTATGCGGTAGGTATATTTAATACTGCTGATTTTGGTAAAACACCTGCTTCCTATTTCAGGTGGGAGGATGAGCAAGCAGCAAACTATACTTTAGATTTTAATAAACTAAAATTAAAAGGGCTATTCAATGTCCGTAATGTTTGGACACAAAAAGATATGGGTGCGAATGCAAAAAGTTTTAAAGCAACAGTACCACATCATGGCGTAGTACTATTAAAATTAACGCCATCGAAATAATCAATATAACTGTATGAAGAAATATTTTTCAATCCTTGTTGTAGTCATTTCTTTTATTCCATTTAGCATTAAAAGTTATTCTCAGCATTATAATACTTTGGCAGCTCAAAATGATAGCTTGTTCCCAAAAAGTATTCCTGCCTTGTTAATGTCAAGTAACGGCAGTGTTATCAAAACAAAAAAAGAGTGGGAAAAAATAAGACGACCAGAGTTGGAACAATTACTTGAAAATGAAATTTATGGTTTTGTGCCTGTTGGTAATGTTAATATGTCTAGCAAGGTAATTGAACAAGATGATAATGCCCTTGGAGGAAAAGCAATTCGAAAGCAAATAAAAATCACTTTTACTAATGCGGAAAACAAAATGGTGTCAGTTGCATTATTATTGTATTTACCCAAAGGCTTAAAAAAATTTCCTACATTTTTGGGATATAATTTTAATGGGAATGAAACTATTTATCCGGATCCAATGATTCAGTCAAGTCCTGTATTGAACGGGAATAACAAACAAAGCGGAAGGGATTCATTGAATTGGCCAGTGGCAACCATCATCAATGCGGGCTGTGGTGTAGCAACCATGTATTATTGGGAAGTGGCACCCGATAAGGAAGAATTCACTACTGGCATCTACCCATTGTTTTACAAACCCAATCAAGTGAAGCCATTACCAAATGAGTGGGGAGGATTAGCGGCATGGGCATGGGGATTATCTAAAGCGATGGATTATTTACAATCCGATAAACAGGTGGATGCAAAACGTGTTATTGTATTGGGACATTCCCGGCTAGGTAAGGCTGCTATATGGGCTGGTGCAAAGGATCAACGCTTCGCTGGGGTCATCTCCAGTGGCTCAGGTGCAATGGGGGTATCTATTTCAAAAAATAAAAAAGGAGAAACCTTGAGCGCTGTCATTAAAAGATTTCCAAGATGGACAGCAGGCAATTTTAAAAAGTACCTCAATCAGGATGCGAATTTACCATTTGATCAACATATGGTGGTTGCGATGGTAGCACCAAGGCCTATTTATATTAGTAGCGCTTCTGAAGATCAGTGGGCTGATCCTTCGCATGAGTATTTGTCAGCCTATTTGACTACGGAAGTATATGCTTTATATGGTTATCCAAAATGGTCGTATCAAGCGCCAAAAATCCAAGAACCCATTCAAGGTCGCGTATCACAACACATCAGAGATGGTAAGCATGATATATTACCTTATGATTGGAATTTATTTTTAACATTTGCACAAAGAGAATTAAAGTAAAACCTAAATGCTACGATATTCATTCAATTCTTCATTATTCATTTTACTATTTTGTTTTTTCAACATTACTGGGCATGCACAAAAGCCAATTTCAAAATCAATGTTGCAATTGGACGTAAATTGGGCGTCGCATTTAAAACAACATGATTTATTATGGAATAGTATACCCAAGGATTATTTCGCTGGTGCTTATGTGGGCAATGGATTGTTAGGTACTATTTTATTTAAGGATGATCAATTACCTAATACCCTAAGGTTTGAAATAGGACGCACTGATGTGTATGATCATCGAACGGCTTCTCCTAGTGCTTATGAAACTAGTCGCTTACCCATTGGTCAATTATTATTGACTACGGTGGGCGTTGCAACTAATGTGAATATTAGAACTGATTTATGGAATGCTGAAATTATAGGGGAAATTACTACAACAAAAGGAACTTTAAGTTTTAGATGTTTTGCTCCTTCTAGTGAGGAGTTAATTATTGTAAATTTAAAAACAACTGGAAACGAAGCAGCGGCTAAATTTTCATTTCGTCCGCAACTAGCACAAAGCGCAAGATATATTGCAAAGCGCGCCATGGGTTTAGAGTTAAATGTGGCGTATCAACAAAATCCAAATTTTATAACGCGTAAGGAAGGTGATATTGAGGTGGTAACGCAGCCCTTATTAATGGGAGATGATTATGCAACTGCATGGCAGGAACAAAAAAATAATAAAGGGGAACGTACTGTATTATTGACTGTGGCGAATAGATGGGGAAAGTATCGTAAATCAATGTCAGGCTCGGCTAAGGATGCGGTGGCTACTATTCAAGCAGCAAAAAATAAATCTTTAAAAAACATTGAATCAGCACATCGTCAATGGTGGCATGCTTATTATCCCGCAAGTTTTGTGAATTTTCCTGATGCAAGATTAGAAAGTTTTTATTGGATTCAATTATATAAGTTAGCAAGTGCTACCCATCCAGGGAAACCAGTGATTGACTTGTTAGGCCCTTGGTTTAAGCCCACTGCATGGCCATTACTATGGATGAATTTGAATGTGCAATTATCTTATTTCACCATGGGGGTAACCAATCACACTTCATTGGAGGATAATTTATATCAATTATTAGATCGCCATACGCAACAAATGATTGACAATGTTCCTTTAGAATTTAGAAATGATTGCGCAGGCATTAGAAATCCAGTAGGGTATGATGATTTATATAATCCCTTATTTATAACAAGTGATAAAAACAATGTGAAGGATGGGATGAATATTATTGTACTTCCTTGGTTAATGCAAATGTATTATTTACATAATAGAAGATTGATGGATGATACAAGGTTGCGCGAAAAAATTTATCCTTTGATGCGTCGTGCATTTAATGTGTATTTAAGAACAATGATTAAAGGGGAGGATGGATTATATCATATTCCTTATACCTATTCAGATGAGTATGGTGACGCAAAGGAAACAAGTTTAAATATTGCATTAGCCAATTGGGGATTTAAAGCTTTAATTGCGAGCGCGGAAAGATTAAAAATAAAAGACAGTTTACTACCTGTATGGAAGGATCATATAGCGCATATGGCGGATTACAGTATCAATGAAAATGGTATCATGATTGGTAAGGACAAGCCACTAGCAAGTTCACACCGACATTTTAGTCATCTTTTTACCATATTCCCATTATATGATATGACCAAGGAAAATGCGCCAACTCGTATTCCATTAATGGAAAAATCCATTACCCACTTTACAAGCTTGGATGGAGATAACTGTATGTACAAATTTTCAGGTGCAGCAAGTTTATGGGCAAGTTTAGGAAAAGGAGATAGTGCCTTATTCTGGTTGAATAGGTCATTGGAAATTTTACCTCGTTTTGGAATACCACCTGGACCATCAAGGATTCCGACGGTTACACAAAATACATTTTATAGCGAAAGAGAAAATCCCACTTTTGAATCACCTATTGCTTCCTCAAGATCGATGTTGGATATGATGCTTCAAAGTTGGGGTGGGATTATACATATTTTTCCAGCAATGCCCACCAAATGGAAGGAGGCGAGCTTTTATCAACTCAGAACCGAAGGCGCTTTTTTAGTAAGTGCCCTCAGAAATAACGGTCAAACCAAGTTTATACATATCAAAAGTTTGGCTGGAGAACCCTGTATAATTTCATCAGATTTACTAGAGGATGTTAAATTAGTAGGGCCGACATCTGTTCGGTTGCTTAAAAAAGGCAATAAATGGGTGCTGACGCTTAAAAAAGGACAGGAAGCCATTTTATATACCGGCGAAAAGCCAGCTACATTTATAATTAAAGCCAAAGCCTTGAATCCCAATGAAATGAATAGTTGGGGGGTAAAATGACCTTAAAATTTGAGTCATTTCACCTTATTTTATTACAATTTTCTTTAAATTGAATAGCCCAATGGTGTGGTAATTAGTAGAGCGAAAACGATTTCGTAAATAAGCGTTACACCTCATCAATTTGGCAGCTAATTAATGCGCTAACTTATTAACTTTAAGTGTGCTCTTTGGGCTTCTCATTGCTTGATTATTAACCATTTATGAATTGTTGTATAATATGAAAATTATTTTAAAAGAATCCTTATTTATTTTTCTATTGTTTCTATTCCCTGTGCTCAATTTTGCACAAACCACTTGGGTGGATGCCGTTGATAAACATGGACGAGAAGTATATATGCCTGCAGATAAATACAAATGGGATTGGGGTCAAGCTACTTTTTTAAATTCATTAATACATTTATATAATTCAAAGTCGACATCTGAAAAATTGGTGTATTTAAATTATGTAAAAGTTGCCATGGATGCAACCTATAATGTGGCCAATGGCAAACATCCTAATGCAGTTGCATCAGCACATGGTATGGCTTTTTTAGCCAGATTAACTGGAGATAAAAAATACCTAGACAAATCCAATGAAATTTATGCAGATTATTTAAAAATTCCACGCGCTGCTAATGGTGGAGTTTCACATCGTGCAGAAACCAATGAATTATGGGATGATACTGTTTATATGTTAAGTATGTACTTGCTCGAAATGTATCGATTGACCAATGATGAAAAATATATTGATGATTTTTTGCATCAATTTAATACACACAATGAAAAGTTAACTGATAAACAAACTGGCTTGTGGGTACATGGTTGGGATGCGGATAATGAAGATTACAATGATGGTTGCAGTAATTTAGGATGGCCTGATAAAGTGACAAGAAGAAGCAGCCAAATTTGGGCGAGGGGTAATGGTTGGATAGGCATGGCATTAGCGGATGCATTACTAACAGTTTCTAAAAAGTCAAAATTCATAAAACCATTAGAGACCGCTTTAAAAAATTATATTTCTTATGTAGCACCTTTGCAACATAAGGAAACGGGCTATTGGTATCAATTAATGACATTGCCCAATGATCCGCAAAACTTTGATGAAAGTTCTTCGACAGCAATGTTTTCATATGCAATAACCATTGGTTTAAAATTAAAGTTAATACCTGCATCTGAATACGATCCAATCATTGATCGCGCATACAATGCATTAAAAACAACGGGTGTAAAGTCAATGGGGGATGGTTATTTAATTCCGGTGAAAGTGTCAGGGGGTACTTGTGTGGGTAGTAAGGAGTATTACTTGACAAGAAAAATTACCGAAGGTACTGGTTTTGGATACGGATCATTTATCCTATTTGGATTGGCCTATGAACAATATAAAGGAGTCAGAAAATAATAAAAGTTAAAAAATAAATGTAATAATGAATCGTCGAAAATTTGTTTCCTTAAATGCAGCCGCTCTTTGTTTATCTCCTTTGGCAGGATTTTCATTTCCAACAGGGAATGAAAAAATGAATACAATTGTAAAACCAACCTGGTTAATTGATTTAATAAAATTGAACGATACTTATTTAAATGGTTCGAATGCAAATAAAATAAAAGATAAATTCAATCCTTATTTTGGTGCTCGCTTAGATGGAGAATTAATTCCTAATCCACACAGTACCTCTGGGTATCTTAATATTGCTTGTGCTGCTGTAGCAACTCCAGAATCAATTTATTATCAGTCTCCTATTGTCTTAAATGAAATACAAGATGCTGTTCAAGGAATGTTATCCTTACAACATGCGGATGGTTCCATTGATTTATTATCCACTAATTTTCATTCAACACCAGATACAGCATTTATTGTGGAGCGATTGGCGCAGTCATACAAGCTATTAAAACAATCCAATACAAAGGGTATAGAAAAAGTATTAATCCCCTTTGAGAAATTTTTAAAACAAGCAGGTGAAATGTTAATCACTGGGGGGATTCATACACCTAATCATCGTTGGGTGGTTTCATGTGCATTGACTAAATTATATGAATTGTGGCCTGATCAAAGATATGTGGATCGTGCAAATCAGTGGTTAAGAGAAAATATTGATTCTGATCCTGATGGGCAATTTTATGAAAAGAGTACAGGTGGTTATTCTTCCATTGTGGATCGTGCTTTAATTAGTATTGCGATTGGTTTAAATAAGCCGGAACTTTTTGAGCCCGTTCGAAAAAATTTAAAAATGATGCGTTACTATATTCATCCAAATGGTGAAGTTGTGACAGAAGCATCAAACCGTCAAGACAAAGGGACCATTGGTCACATGGATGGATACTATTATGCAGCAAGATATATGGCATTGTTAGATAATGATGGAGAAATGGCTGCTATTTGTAGATTGGTTGAAAGAGATAATAAAAATTCAATTCATGGTGTTTTAAATCATTACTTAGAAGATCCATCTCAATGGAAGGAATTACCACCTGATAAAACATTACCTACCAATTATGTAAAATCATTTCCTTATTCCGGGGTAGTGCGAATTAGAAAAGAAAATTGGGATACTACTATTTTGTCAAACAATGCAGGGTGGTTAACTTTTCATAAAGGAAATGCTGTTTTACAAGCGATGCGAATTGCAACTTCTTTTTTTGGTAAAGGACAATTTGATTCAATACAAATTAAACAAGAAGGAGATAGTTTTATTTTAAATAAGAAACTAGAAGGGGCCTATTTCCAGCCCTTTGAACCAAAGTTTATTTCACCTGATGGGGATTTGGGAAAGATGCCTAAGAGTAATCGTAAGCAAAGCAATGTGCAATATTTAGATACCACAATCAGAATCACCCCATTGAACAATGGAATTGAAGTGGACATAGCAATTACAGGTACCGATAAAGTGCCCGTATCCATGGAGCTTATTTTACGTGATGGTGGCAAATTTGAAGGCGTTGAATCTATACCCAATAATCCTACCGCATATGTATTAAAAGGAAAACAAGGTTCTTATACAGTAGGTTCAGATACCATTAAATTTGGACCTGGTAAATTTGAGCATACCGGATATCAATTGAGAGGGGCCTTGCCAAAAATGTCGGCACCTACCGTTTATTTAACTGGTATCACCCCTTTTAAACATAAAATTCAAATTGGATAATCAACATAAATTTTAAATAATTTTCATGAAATCATTCGTCTTATTTTTTATTGGCACTATCGTTTTTTCAATGCAAGGATTGGCCCAAGCTGATGTTCAAAAGAAATTGCAAAAACAACTTATTTTGGCTGAGGCAGGTGCTGTTATCGAAATACCTGAAGGGGTATATGAGTTTACAAATACATTGTCATTAGAAGAAAAGAAAAAAATTACCATTCGTGGTAAAGGCATGAATAAAACCAAGTTTAGTTTTAAAGGCCAAACGGATGGGGCTGAAGGAATCAGGGTAAGTAATTGTGATGATATCGTGTTGGAAGGTTTTAGTGTGCAGGATGCTAAAGGAGATGCCATTAAAACAATGCATGTCAACAATATTACTTTTCGTGATGTAAAAACGGAGTGGACTGGAGCTCCAGGACCGGAGAATGGCGGTTATGGATTTTATCCTGTTCAATGTGATGGCGTAATGATAGATAAATGTGAAGCCATGGGGGCATCAGATGCAGGGATTTATGTGGGCCAGTCAAAAAATATCGTTGTTAAAAATTCAAAAGCATATTATAATGTAGCGGGAATTGAAATTGAAAATTCGATTCATGCCGAAGTGTTTAACAATGAAGCTTACCAAAATACAGGCGGCTTATTGGTATTTGATTTACCGGACTTAGTGCAAAAAAAAGGTGGTGATGTAAATGTGCATGACAATTATATTCATGATAACAATTTCCCAAATTTTGCACCTAAGGGTAATATAGTAGCATCTGTTCCTACAGGTACGGGTATTTTGATTTTAGCAGCGAAAGGGATCAATATTTTTAAAAATAAAATAATCAATAATCAAAGTGTAAGTACTGGAATTATTAGTTATTTCACCACCGGTAAACCTATAAAGGATAAATTATATGATCCATATCCGTCCGCCATATCTATTTATGATAATCAATTTGAGCGTCAAGTGGGTAGGCCAGTGAGTGCAGACCCATTAGGTATGATTGTTTCAAAAAGGTTTAAGGAAAACACACCACACATCATCTATGATGGGATTAAAAATAAAGCCTTATTAGATGCAAGCGGAAATTGGACTGCAGGGAACTGTATTTCAATTATAAATAATACAAATCAATCTATTGTAAATTTAGATGCCTCTAATTTATTTAAGGATATGGCAATTGTGCCAAACGAAATGTTTAATTGTACAAACAAATAAGGTATGGTAAGGATTTTAAGTATAGGACTGTTGTTTGTCATCTTGATCAATTCATCATTCAAAACCAACAAACCCACTTACCCAGAAAATTTATCTGAATGGGGAATTTTTGAAGGAAAGATGTCGCAGCTAATTCCAAAAAAGGATTTGGTTCCATATACATTGAACACCCCACTTTATACTGATTACGCAGAAAAATCAAGGTTGATTAGATTCCCAAAAGGGGCAAAAGTGTATTATAAAGCACAAGGAGTACTTGATTTTCCAACAGGCACCTTAATTGTTAAGAGTTTTTATTATTCAGCAGATCAAAGAAATTTAGGTAAGGATATTGATGTGATGGAAACTAGATTGCTTATCCACGAGTCAGATGGCTGGAAAGCGATGACCTATGTTTGGAATGAGGATCAGTCCGATGCTGTTTTAGAAATTGCAGGTGATCAGAAGCAAGTTAAATTTATCAATCCACAAGGAATTGCGCAACAGGTGAGGTATGTAGTGCCGAATCAAAACCAGTGTAAGGGTTGTCATAATAGTAATGATAAAATGATGCCCATTGGACCTTCGGTAGCGCAAATGAATGGTGATTTTAAATATAGTAATGGGAAGCAAAATCAAATAGCTTACTGGAAGAAGCATGACCTATTAAAATCAGTACCTGATGGCAACCTGCCAAAAGCAGCAGTATGGAACGATCCAAGTACAGGTGATCTAAATGCGCGCGCAAGGGCTTATTTGGAAATAAATTGCGCGCATTGTCATCGTAGTGATGGGCCTGCGCAAACTTCTGGACTTTATTTAACAGCACATGAAACCAATCCGACGGCTTTAGGAATTAATAAAACACCGGTAGCAGCTGGGAATGGATCTGGTGGAAATTTATATGACATTGTTCCGGGTGACGCAAACGCTTCTATTTTATTATACAGAATGAAAACAAAAGCACCGGGCGAAAGGATGCCAGAATTGGGACGAAATTTAGTACATGAGGAAGGCGTTGCCTTAATACAACAATGGATCAATGAAATGAAAATTAATAAACCTTAATATATAACCACATAAAAATTAAATTAATCAAAATTAGTTCAAATAAAAATTTAACCATATGAAAAAAATACAATTACTTTCTTTATTTATTTTATGCACTTTTATTTTAAGTGCACAGAATAAAGGATGGAAAAGCTTGTTTGATGGAAAAACTTTAAATGGCTTTCATCAATTAAATGGTAAAGCTAAATACGAAGTTGTTGATGGTACGATTGTGGGCACAACTGTTACCGGAGAACCTAATTCATTTTTAGCTTGTGATGCCGAATATGGAGATTTTATTCTTGAAGTAGATTTAAAAGTTGGGGAAATGAATTCAGGTATCCCCTACGGCGAGCCTAAATACGCCAATCTGATTAAAGATCACCTGATAGACATTAAAGAAGACGGCTCCTTCCACTTGGACATGAGCTACTTTAATTATTGCACTGGCCTGACCATGACCAGCGGGCGTTTTAATGAT
>SYEV01000007.1 GCA_005800655.1 Bacteroidota bacterium | reverse complement strand
TTCCTGTTCTGGGCACAAACCCTGTCACGATTTATCGGGACAGGGTTTTTTAATTTAAGACAACGTCGGGAGCTTGCTCCCGTAAGTTGGTGAAAATTAAAAAACACAACAAAGCACGAAGTGCTTTGTTGAAAGGGTTTGGGTACGCCCCTCGTAGAAGTTAAGGAAGACGGCGTAATGAAATGAAGCCGGCAGTCCTGAATGGATATTGGCTTTGGATACGCCCCTCGTAGAAGTTAAGGAAGAAGTTTTGAGCAAAGCGAAAAACGGCAGTCCTGAATGGAAATTATAAATCCTCCGGCTTGATATGAACAATTTTTCCATCTACAGAAATAACTAATGGCGTGTTCGTTTTTTTATGAGAAGCAATCACTTCTTGATTCAAGTTGCTTAAGCTCGAAATAATTCTTTTAGCTTCATCACTCCTAACATATTGTATTTCTATATGCTTTTCATTAATTTGTTCCATTTGTGAAAATTTGAAATTAATAATTGATTTTGATAAGGTTTTTCAGCTATCAAATCCAACTTGGATTCAGAGTTATCAAAAACTAGTAATTCGTCGACTAAAGGTATATAAATATTTACCAAATTTGATATACTTCTATGACACCTTCTTTTAACTACTTCAGCCTCAATGTTATGTCCCCCTTGTTGAACTCGTCCACTAACACGTTGAATTGCTAATTGAGAATCATTTAACCAAAAATAAATTAATAATATTCTATACCCAATGAGCTGAGCAAACTTTATTGTTTCATGATAACTTCTCGTTGATAGTGTCGTTTCAAATGAAAAAGTATATCCAAATTTAAGAAAATCATCAATTTGAGTCAGCATCATTCTCCCTGCCAGAAAAGCAACAGACGCCACATCATTTGGTCTTAATTCTTTTGCAATATCATCTGCATTTATATAAACAATATTACTTGGCAAAAGAAGCCTTGAAGCAGTTGTCTTCCCAGCTCCATTGCAACCTGCAATGATGTATAATTTTTTATCCATGATTAGTAATATTTAAGTTCAGTAAACCTACTACAACTAATCACCTAATAACTCAAAACAAAAATTCAATTACTAACAAGTTATATATTCGGATAAATTCTAAATACAATAAAATAAGGTTACTTACCCACCCGCTGCAAATACATTCACTATTTGTTGGGTTAACTTAATCGCCCACTTGGTATATTCTAATTTAGAAGGATGTAATCCATCCACCGCTAAATAATCAGTTTTAAATCCATCCACACGATACCCATCTGTGATATTAATAAAATTAGCGCCGTAGGCTTTCGCGTAATTTTCACAAACTGCATTGTATTTATCAATCTCATTTGCAATCAGGTTTCGGTCTCTTCCCGAAGCAAATGGCGTAATTCCCCAATCAGGAATACTCAATATAAAAACTCTTTTTGGTTTATTACCTGTTAAGGCAATTGCTGATTTTAGTAAGGATAAAAACGCAGGCTCATATTCACTCATTGGTTTACCTTGGTATTGATTATTCACCCCAATTAAGATAGTCACAATTTGATACGCCACTTTTTTATCGGCGTTTGCTAACCCATTTTTTAAATCATCTGCAGTCCATCCATTTTTAGCAATGATTTGAAGAGAACTCATTTTAAGTCCTGCGCCTTTTAGTAATTGAAAAGTTTGATTAGGATAGCCATCCACAACATCAATTGAAGTGCCAATCGTATAAGAATCTCCCAATGCCAAATAATTGACTGAATCGCTATTTATATTAATTGGATTAGGTATAATAATATTTACATCAGTTCCCGCCGACTTAGTGCACGAAATACCTACCACAAAAAATGCAACCACATATATTTTATAGGGTTGCATTTTAAATATATTGTGTAATCTCTTCACTACTTATCTAATGAATTTATCCAAGTCGCAATTTTACGCGCATCTGATTCAGACACTTGTGGCATTGGCGCCATTGGTGTTGCATACTCAGGCCAGTTTTGTGGCTGTGGAATTTTAATCAATTGTAGAATTTTATCCACTGAATATTTTCTTTTAGCTATTTCATTAAAACCTGGTCCAACTAATTTTTTATTGGGGTTGTGACAAGCCACACAAGTATTACGAATAAGTAATGGTTTAACTTGCTCATACGTCATTACTTCACCCGCTTTTACTTTTGCAACAGCTGCAGTCGCGGTGGGAACATTTTTAGTACTCACATCTTTTAACGACAAACTAGCGCCATCAGGAATATTGTTCAAAGTATAATAAGCTGTTGAATGCACTAAAGAATAAGAACTATCCTGATCCCTGATACCATCTAATGAAATTTTGTGGATATAATATTGTTTTAAATCACCCACAATGATACGCACAGTTAATCCATCCTCAGATACTTTCACGCCTTTTACAGGACATTTTTTTAAATTCATGGGAGGACTACCATATACTGGCGTATACTTATAATTAAAACTTTCTACTAAATAGGAAGATAAATTAGCAGCCTTTTTCTTGTCTATTGGTTTTGTAAATTCAATTTCAAAACCATCCGGCATTGCTTTTACTGTTTTCATTTCAAAAGGCATGAATGAGTTCCAATATAATCTTTGCATTCCTTCATTCGCTTCCCCTGCCGATCCCCATCCTCTGTTGGTTTCTCCTACAAATAAGGAACCATCATTCGCCCATGACATACGCAATACGCCTGATTGAAATCCACTTCTAAAATCCCAAGCACAGCCTTGTAATTCTCCTTTCACCTTTTCCATGAATACACGAGATATTTTACTTTGACCTTGGTCACCTACTAATAATTGTTCTTCAAAAGGGCCAAATACGCCCTTAGGTATTTTAACAATTTCAGAATTTGAAATTCCCAATACCCCATGTGGCAACCAAACGGTTGGCATTTGTAATTCAGGTACGTCTTTCTTAATATCTGCTAATGTTTTGTAAGATTCTTTTTCTATGTTCTCCGGCTTTGCTCTTCTACCATCTTCGCCAAATTCAACTCTTGGATTTACTTTACTAAAAATAGCCTCCTGATTTAATTTCAAAGGCGAGTTGGGCATGCTGGTCCAAACAAGTCCACCAGGGTTCCCTAAAAAAGCGCCTTTTTTTATTGGCATGATACTACCTGATCCCACCCAATCCCCTTGGTTATCGGTATAAAATAATTCTCCATCAATCATGCTTATGCCACAAGGAGATCGAAGACCTGTTGCCCAGGGTTCCATTCTACCATCTTCAAAAATATGTAGCGCCCATCCTCTCCATGGAACAAAGCTGGTACCTGACCACCATACATCTCCAAAACCTAAATTTAATGTCACATAAAAAGAACCATCAGGTGCAATCTTTGGCCCATAACTATATTCATGGTAATTACCTGATAAAGGCCAAGCATAAATTGTTTCAAAAATATCTGCCTTGCCATCCATATTCGCATCTTGCAAACGTGTTAACTCTCCTCTTTGTGCTACATACAAGGAACCATTTTTATATGCAATTCCTAATAACTCATGTAACCCTGATGCAAACTTTCTAAAGTAAGGCTTGGGACTTGTCGGATTTTCGACAATATATATATCCCCTCTTCTTGTAGCAATCGCTAAATTGCCATCAGGCATGGTACATAATCCTCCCACTTCTAATAAAGTGCCTTCTGGAGATCTTAGTTTATTGATTTTGAAAAAATCTTCTTCCTTTGGTGACTCTTGCGCATAACTATTTGTTTGCATACCTAAAATAGCAACAAACAAAAAAAGTATATAATTTATTGAACGCATTGACTTTTTAAATTGATTTGATTTCATAAATGATATGCTTAAAATAAGATTGAATAAGTGATTTTATTTTGAATCGGCAGGATTAATTCCTTTTTGCCATTTTGAGTTCTGATAACTGGTTTAGCATTTCCTATATCATCCAATCTTAAATAATAAGCATGATCGTCCATAATATAAAAGCCAGCAGAAACCTCTTCAATGACATTGGCTGATGCCAATCTAACATACATTTGGTCTGCTGCATTTTTTAACATAATAGTTCTTTGGACACCTTGTCTGTTCTCCAACATTCTGGTAATATCCGTTATTGAATTTCCATACATATTGTATTTAAATGAAGGGCGATCTAATTCATCCAGCACATATCCTTTTGAAATAAAGCCTGTACCCGTTGTATCTGAAACCCATGCAGCGGTTGGATTGGCTAATTTATTAATGGCTAAAGTAGGTGTACCAAAATATTGCACAGCCCCTAAAGGTTTAGATGATCCATCTCCTCTGTCAATCCACATTGGACTTGCATCTAAAAAATCACCGCGCCAAACTTGTATCACCATTCCTGTATTTAAATCGTACGTGTAATTTACTTTTTCAGCAGTTCCCACATTAACAGCATGGGTAACACGCTTGCTTCCTGGTAAATCCACAAAGCTTCTAAGAATTGTATTTTCCTTTGCCTCCACCAACACTGGATCCTTGGTACTTAATTGTAATACTTTAGGATCGCTAATTACATATTCTCTTAAATTACTTGCACTCAATTTTAAGGAGATGGTCGCAACTTCAGATGCATAATATTTAGATAATATTAATTCAAATGGATACTCCCCTTTTTGTAATTTAATGTTTGTTTTTCCTCCTTTACGGTCATAAGGAAAAATAACTTTATTATCAATCTTAATCGTTGCTGGACCTCCTTTTGAAACAAAGTTTAAAGTAAACTCCCCCGATTCAGGTATAATCAACTCTCCTTTATACTGTGATAGGTAAAAGTTTTTAGGAATCCCCTCCATA
>SYEV01000067.1 GCA_005800655.1 Bacteroidota bacterium | reverse complement strand
GTAATACACTACATCCGATTTTAGTAGGCAATGCATTTTTAGCAAGTGTCGTAGCCATCTTAGGTATTTTTTTATCCAAACAAGATGGTTATGATGATGCATTAATTTTTGTGCATCAATGGGGTGGAATTGCTATAGCGATGATCGGTTGGGCTTTAATTTACTTGCAACAATACAATCAGCGGTTTAAAAGTAACTATATTTTACGTGTTGAATTTGCGATGGTTTACTTATTAGTGATCATTATTTTCACACATAAAGGGGCACAACTTACCCATGGCGCAAGTGTAATTAGTTTTCCTCAAAAGGAAGCTGCCGAAAATACACAAATGATCAAGGTGGTGAGTGATTCTAATGCAACCTTATATGCAAGAGCGGTGGCGCCTATATTACTACAAAAATGTGTGGGCTGTCATGGTGCAAATAAAGTAAAAGGAGAATTATTATTAAATACGCCTGAAAATATTTTGAAAGGTGGAAAAAATGGAAGTATTCTTACTGCTGATAAGGATAAGGAAGCTATGATGTTTGAAAGAATTCATTTAGATATCACGCACAAAAAACATATGCCGCCAGATGGTAAAGTGCAATTAACTACCGAGGAAGTGGCTATTTTAAGTAGATGGATTAAAGCGGGGGGTGACTTTAAGACAAAAATGAATGAATTAGCCAAAACAGATACTTTGTTTTTATTGGCTAATAAATATATACCAGTAGATAATACAAAGGTGGAAGTAAAAACTGGTATACCAGATTTAGCAGAATACAATTCAAATTATTGCACCGTAAATTACTTATACCATGGTAGTGATGCGATTGATGTTAACTTTTTTCAAGGTACTTTTTACAGTAGAGATATATTAAAAAAATTAGAAAAATTACAAGATCAAGTGTTACGTTTAAATATGCAGGGTATGCCATTAACCAATGAGGATGTGAGCATCATCAGTCAATTTAATAATGTTGAAGTTGTTAATTTAAACTATACAAATCTCGATTTAAAAACAATAGAACCACTAAAACAATTGAAAAAATTAAAGTTGCTATCTATTTGCGGTTTAAAATTTACCGAAAGTGAATTAACCAATTTTTTAAAGGGAAGTACTATTGCAAATATAAATATTTGGTCAAGCGTCATTGGTAAAACACAGTTAGAAAAGATAGTTGCACGTTATCCAAAAACTAAATTTACTATTGGGGATAACATGGAATCCGAAGTGATACAAATAAATCCACCTATCATTGACCAAGACTCTTCTATTATTACAAAGTTTTTAGATGTAAGAATGAAGCATCCGCTTAATGGCGTTACAATTCGTTATACCTTAAATGGCGTTGATCCAGATAGTTTAACGAGTCCTATTTATAAAAACACCTTACGCCTTACGCGAAATGCCAATTTAAAAATTAAAGTATTTAAGCCAGGATGGATTAGTAGTGATATTATTCAGCGCAATTTTTATAAGTCAGAAATTCGCCCTGATTCAATTTACTTGATTTCATCACCAGATCAAAAGTATTTGGGTGATGGTGCTAAAACATTGGTGGACCTTGAACTAGGCGGATCTAATTTTAAAAATAAAAAATGGTTGGGTTATAAGGATACTACCATGAAGTTCATGGTTAATTTTAATCAACCGCGTGTTTTACATCAAGCTTTTTTAAATAGCTTGATTGATGTAGGCTCCTACGTTTTCCCAATCGTTTCCATTTCGGTGGAAGGAAGTAATGATGGTGTTCGATTTGCAAAAATAACGGAAGCCAAATTCCCTAATGAGTTAACGCAAAAAGATGTGATGAAGGATATTAAAACATTCACAGTTGATTTCCCAAACAACACTTCCTACAAGCATTATAGATTTACAGTTTTAAATATAAAAAAATTACCCGTATGGCATCCTGGTAAAGGAACCACCGCCTGGATATTTATTGATGAGTTATTCTTAAACTAAATCAGTTTAAAATACGGCCAAAAAAACGCCCCGAATAATCGGGGCGTTTTTTTATTCTATCACAAACCATTTATAGGTATCAGGTGGGATGGTAAAAGTAAAATCAATGCTGTAATCACGACTTAAGTTATATTGATTACTGAGTCCATTTGGATCTGTGATTTTCACTTTTTGCGTTAGGCCCGTGTAATAAAGCGGCAGCTTAATTGTTTTAGTCATCACTTCCTTTGTTGGATTAAATAGCATCATAAACCCTTTTTGTCCCGTAAAAGGACTTACATGCATCCAACCGTCCCAATCACGCCCATCTGCACGTCTTAACTGAACAATATCCGTATTTAAAATATTTCTATATTTTTTATACCAATCAATTGTTTTAGCAACGACTAGCCTAGTTGATTCAGTATCATACAAGCGCGGGCCTCTGTAACAAGCCTGCACCCCTGCGCCATAATATTGCATCATCAATTGCTCATAGTCCTTTAAATGTTCGCTTAACGGTTCTAATATAGCGTCATCATTACCACCTTGATACTTGGTCAATGGTACAAAGCCCCAAGCCATAGAGGGTATTTTTTCTAAAGTACCATCATGAATATTTTGACGATTTAATAATTTTTGTTGTTCTCGCGATAAAGAAAAATTTACCTCTCTATAACCCAAGGCAATTTTATGTGTGCCATCTAAAAAATACCAATCAGGTGCATTAATATAAACCCCTGATTCATTTAACCAATGATATAATTCCTTTTGGATTTCCATTTGTCTCCATTGTGAATCATCATATCCTTTATGGCCAGGATGCGTGGTTGACGCACATACATCGCCAGGATAAGGACCGTCATTTTCCCAAATATCAAAACCGGTTGATTTGAAAAAATATTTTATTTTATCACGATATGCTAATCCCCAATTACTTCCGAAACATGGTGCATTACCAAAAAATGCACCTCCGGGTTTGCCTGTCTTAATATCCACTACATCATCAGCATCACTGATTCGTCGGCTACTAAATAAGGAATACCCTCCTAATAAAATTTTATATTGGTGTGCATAATCGGTTAATGTCTTCCATTTTTTAATATTTGCCATTGAACTGTCTTCCATATTCAAATGACTCCCAAAACTTAAAATAACAGCCTCATATCCTGTAGCAACACATTGATCAATTGCATTTTTAACTTCATGGTCATTCTTACTGACCAAATGCATAAAAATTGGATTTTGTGTTGTCCATGGTGCTAAGGTGCGATACATTTTTTTAATCATTAAGCCCCTTCTTTGACGATCATAGTTATCCATCAATAGTTCATTCGTTCGAACCGATTTAAAACATTCATTGGGCGCTAAATCAATGCCAGGCGCTTTTTCAGGATATACTTCTAATAAACAAGGAGTTTCGTAATTATAATTTACTTGCGAAGTATAGGCTAAGTCAACTTTCCAATGGGTGGTTTGATCACTGATATCATAACGCATTGCATTGTTAAATGCATAATTTGTTTCAACATAAATGCCATGCTGCTTTTTCATTTCCTCGGGCTTACCCACCACTGCACTTTCTTCTTCTACCAATCCAAGTACTTCATTGACAACGCGATTAATTTTTATTGACTTATTTGAATTGTTTTGAATAGAAACCCATTTTGTTATTAAGGGAATGCCATCATATATTTCATAATGCACTTTAATAATAATATTTTTAAGTGTAGCAATCGAAGAAAGATATTCAAATTCAATTCGAGCACCTGTTGGCTGTTTTGCGTTTCCAAGCCAGGTGGTGGGCTTCCAATTAATAAAGGGTTCAATTTTACCAATTGTATATTTAGAAAAAACAAAATCGGAATCTGCTTTTTGTAAATTTTTTATGGCATCCATTTGTAAATAAGCTTTTTCTTTTTGTCCTGATAATCCACCAACTTTATAGGTGATTTGATCAATCACCACTTTTGCTTCTGGTTCAATACTGCGAATTAATTGTTGCCCATTGGTTAAATTCGTATAATCAAAGCAAGCCACATTGGGTGCAATAACAAAAGCCCTTTTTACCAATCCGTTATTCAATACAATATGTTGCCCTTGATTGGTAATGGTTGCTTTTTGTTCGAATGGACTTACCAACCAATCCACATTACTACTTTTTGGTTGCGCTAGTTTGCCAGATTGCGCAAACCCAAATGAAGAAACAAAAAATAAAAATAGGGCAGAAAAGTTTTTCATGTTTGAAATTTAATAAAGAAAGTTGTTTCTATAATTAGTTAAATATAGGAATGAAATATGAGGATCAATAAAAAGCCGGTGTATGCTATTTTTTAAAATACAAATAACCCCAACGATTTGGAACATGCATATTAATAACACCAATGGGCGACCAAACCCAATTGAATTCAGGGATGGGCTTACCATTCGTGTTCAATTTTTTTACATAGCTAATTCCTTCATCTTGCATGATCCATTCTACTCTCGAAAAATTAATACGCCATGGTTTATCTAGATTAGGTAAGTAATTTCTGCCTGGTTTTTTTAAGCAGGAATAGGGGATAGCCATCTCAATCGTCCATCCTTTATCTATATCTCGATTATCGTTTAGCGTTCCTTTTATTTGAATAGCCGATTTCATTCCATCACTATTCCAGCCCATAACCATTGGCCCACCTAACTTGTAGGTTTTAAACATAAATAAATCCATCACAGTCCCTAAAGCGTTAATCTCAATTTCGAAATATTGATTTTCATCATTATTGGGATCAATAAACACTTCAAAATCATGGTCTCTAAAAATGATATCGTCATGGTTTAACAAAGTTGCCCATAAATGAGGCTCCTTTAAATTTGCAGCGATATATAAATACTGACTATCCCATAACATTTTAATTCGGGTATCAAATAAAGGCTTCGGTTTTATATCTCCCTCAATATCAACAAACAAATCGGTCCAAGCTGCTTTTTTCCATGCTTGATCATTGAGTTTACCATCAATGTTTAAAGGGCGCGTTGTATAATTGACCGAATATGATTTTATAGTAGTGCTATCCTCAATCGCTTGCATATTCGCTTTTGATTGGCTACAGAATAACAAACAACAAATAGTTATGGCAATGTAAATTGGATTGAATTTAGGTGTTAGCTGCATTATTGATGAGTAAAATATTTAAATATAAAATTTTAAATTGATCATGGAATGTTGGCTTTATCATATTACCAACCAATTCCATAGTCTTCGCCGTTATTAGAACTACCGCCCCACAAACTTCCATGCTTCCAATCAAAATAGATAGCATTGATGGGGCCACTTGTTCGATCACCAACACTGATACTATATCCCATTCCCCTTAAATCTTTTTTAATTAATTCAGAAACCGTTTTGCTTAATAATAAATTGCCTGGCTTTGGTTTTCGATCAGCCATTGTGGAACCACCAAGCGATAACCACAATTGATTTGAATTAATATTAGCAGCTTCTGTAGCTTGTTGCACTGTCATCCCAAATTCAACCATGTTTAAAAAAAACTGTAATAAATTTTGATCCTGCGTATCGCCGCCTTGTACTGCAAATGCTAAAAAAGGTTTCCCGTCCTTCATCGCCAAACTCGGTGTTAAGGTAACCCTTGGTCTTTTTCCTGGTGCCACTACATTGAAAGGATTAATGATTGAATCTAAAACAAAACTTTGCATACGCTGACTCATCCCCACACCAGTATTTCCTGCGATTACTGCTGGTAGCCATCCTCCACTAGGTGTAATGGAAACAACCCAGCCTTCTTTATCGGCGGCTTCTACCGAAGTGGTGCCACGCCATAAACGATCCATATATTCGGGATCTATTTTTGGATTCAATACTTGCTGCATTACGACAGCATCATGCACAGGTATCGCACTGCTATTTGATTTAGTAGTGTCAGTGCCTGTAGCTATTGCACGCTGTTTTAATAAATTTAAAAATGGATTTTGTTTGCCCTCAAATGGATAAGGGTCGCCAGGAGCAGTGTTGGCATTATTTTGCAGTGCATTAATTTCCCCTGCTCTTTGCTTTGCATATGCTTTACTTAACAAACCTGTCATTGGTTGTTGTGTCGAAAATTTTGGATCCCCATAATAAAAATCACGATCGGCAAAACTTAAATTCATTACTTGATAAACAGTATGAATATATTTTGTTGAATTATATCCCATTGATTTTAAATCAAAATTTTCTAAAATATTTAATGCTTGCAATAAAGCAGGGCCTTGTGTCCATTGTTGTAATTTGTAAACTTCGATGCCCTTATAATTAATATGCGTAGGTGCCTCTTCAATGGGTTTCCAATTTGCTAAATCCTGTTTCGTAATTAAACCACCTTGCTCTTTTACACCGCGTACAAATTCATCTGCAATATCACCTTTATAAAAACGATCGTAGGCGGCTTGAATTGCTTCTTTTCTTGTTTTACCTTTTTTTAATGCATTTTGTTCTGCGTCTACCATTTTTTGTAGTGTGGCTAATAAATCTTTCTGTACAAAAATTTCACCCGCTTCTGGCGCTTCTCTCTTTTGACCAGGGTGGGTCAATAAAACTTTAGTGCTATAAGGCCATTGTTTTATTTTATCTTTTCCTCTTTCAATACTATTGGCAGTTTGTGCATCAATCGGATATCCAGCAGCCAATTGCATAGCAGGTGCTAAAACTTCTTTTAAACTCATCGTTCCATAATTCGATAACATATAACAAATACCACCTGGGGTTCCTGGTGTGGTTGCAGCTAGTGGGCCATATTCTGGTGGAAATCCATATCCTTTACTTTTAAAAAAATCTGGTGTAGCCCCTGTTGGCGCAACCCCCATTGCATTAATGGCAAGTACTTGTTTTGTTTTTGGATTATATATTAAAGCTTGTGTTTCACCTCCCCAGCTTAATACATCCCACATGGTACATGTCGCTGCTAGCATTGCACATGCGGCATCTACGGCATTACCGCCTCTTTCAAAAACAATGGAACCTGCAGTTGCAGCTAAAGGCTTACCTGTAATCGCCATCCAATTTTTACCATGTAATGGTGGCTTTTGCGTTTGCTGTGCAAATAAAAAATTGGATACAGTAGCAACAAGTAAGAGTAAACAAATTTTTTTCATGAAATAATTTTTAATTATGCCCGGGTTTAAGCTGCCGGATTAGGTCCATGAAAATAATGTTTTATTCTCAAAAAATAGTGCATCAAAAAACCCCGCGTCGATTGCTCGAGGCGGGGTTTCCCTATTAATACGAATGAATTAATTCATATTGTCCTGCTATTTGCTTTTCATTGAAATTGGAATAGACGGGCTTTGAATCCATTTGATAAAATTGGATACAATCGTGTATAAAAAGTGATATATCGCAAGGTTAACATATAAAAATGCTAAACCTACGGCTACATTAATAAATGCACCTGCAACTAATAATAAGTCATTTGCATTCCATAACATATCACCAGTAAAAGTTTGTGTACCCGCCATATTAAAGCTGCTAAATGAAGTTAAGACTGATGTGAGGTAATCTAATTTTAAAGCAGCAAACAAATTAGTCAACCCTTCCATTGGCAAACTTGCAAGGCCAGCTAATGCACTTAAGGAATTGGTACTTGTTACCGTAAATAAGTTGGTATCAAATACAAAAGATAATGTAAAACAAGTAGCGCCTATAAATGCACCCACTGCAGCTACCTCACCTAGGATCTTAATATTGGTCGTAACAAAATCTTTAAAAATAAAGGTTACAATACCATTGTGTGATCCACCTAAGCTCTCACCTCTTGACCTAATAATGTGAGCAATGGGAAAAGCAGAATAAACTAAAACTAAAGTAGTTAAAACGCTACCTGCTTTACCTAAGCTAGTACTAGCTGCATCGGTAAAATAAGCCATGGCACCCTTAATTACAGCTACTTCCATTGTAATAAGTACAATGAGGGACAAAATTTGGTAAATGAACTTTGTGTAGCACCTTACACCATCTTGAGAATCGAATTTGTCAACTGCAGTGTTTAACTGCGCATTTAATACCTTTTGATTTACCATTTGGGGGAAATCAAGGATTTGCTGATAGATTTTTTTCATATTGGTTTGGTTTGGTTAGAAAAAAGCGATTATCCTATATAAAATTTACTACCCTTTTTTTAGCTTTATTGATAAAGAAATGTTAAGCTATTTTAATAAAATTGACTAAATAAGTTAAACAGTTAATAATCAAACCTTTAAATTATATTCAAAATGAGCCCAATTTTGAAATTTATAGTTTCATTAACAACTAATTGACCCAATGACAACACTAGTAAGGCTTTCGTAGTTCCGCCTTTTGCCTGTGTTTAAAAATAACCTATCTTAAATACTGAAAATGATGCGCAAATGATGTTAAAAAGAGTCCCTAAAATTTATATAGTCATTCTACTTTTTTTAGTGCCCGTATTATTAGGTATACGCTACTTTATCAATAACAAACAAGTTGACTTTTCTGCTGAAGTAAAACCCTTGATTAACAAAAAATGTATCAGTTGTCACGGTGGCGTAAAAAGACAAAGTGGCTTCAGTTTATTATTTAGACAAGAAGCGCTTGCAGTTAATAAATCTGGGAAAGTGGCGATCATACCAGGGGATGCTGAAAATAGTGAATTGATCAAGCGGCTTTATTTAACCGATCCAGAGGATCGCATGCCTTATAAACATCCGCCTTTAAATGATGATGAAATTAGTTTACTAAAAAAATGGATTAATCAAGGCGCTAAATGGGGCGATCATTGGGCATACGTTCCAGTGGAAGAAACTCCCATTCCATCAGTAGGCATTGGACCATTTGGTTTGTTTGGTAAACCAAGCTGGATAAAAAATAATATTGATCCGTTTATTTATAAAAAAATAAAAGCCGAAGGTTTAACACCTGCAGCTATTGCGGATAAACCAACACTACTTCGTCGGGTAAGTTTTGATATTATCGGAATGCCAGCACCAGCAGTAATTGCAAATAAATATCTTCAAAATAATAATGAGGATGCCTATGAAATTTTAGTGAATGAATTATTAGCAACGCAACAATATGGTGAAAAATGGGCAGGCTTATGGATGGACATGGCAAGATACGCGGATACCAGAGGTTTTGAGAAAGATGATTCAAGAACTATTTGGAGATATCGTGATTGGTTAATTAATGCATTTAATATTGACAAACCTTACAATATTTTTTTAACAGAACAACTCGCAGGGGATTTGTTACCTAACCCAACAGATGCGCAATACATTGCCACCGCGTTTCATCGCAATACATTAACTAATGATGAAGGCGGAACGGATAATGAAGAGTTTAGAACTGCTGCTGTGATTGATCGCGTAAATACAACTTGGGTTAGTTTGATGGGCACCACTTTCGCTTGTGTTCAATGTCATAGCCATCCTTACGATCCTTTTAAACATGAAGAATATTATAAATTTTTAGCCTTATTTAATAATACAAGAGATGAAGATACCTATGCAGAATATCCTTTTTTAAAGGAATTTCATAATACAGACAGCATAAGATTATTTCAATTGCAAGATTGGTTACATAAAAATGCACCCTCACGAGAAAAAGACTTGATGCGATTTATTAAAACAGGGCAAACGGCTATTAACTCATTGATTGCGGATCAAATTATCAATGGTGCATTAGCGGATACCAAATGGTTATTGCTGAGAAATAAGGGAGAAGCCCGTATAAAAGATATTGATTTAACAGGTAATACTTTATTGTATTACAAATACAAATCATGGAAATCAGGAGGCAAATGGGAAATTCATTTAGATTCAGCGAAAGGGCCCTTGCTAAAAAATATTGTCGTTGAAAATTCAAAAGGAGATTGGAAAATTGCAACCACTACTATTCCTACAACTTTAGGCAAACATCATTTAGTTTTTATTTATAATAATCGTCAAATAAATAATCCGGAAGAAAATGGAATACAATATGATTGGTTTAGATTAGACAATCCATTTCCAAAAAATGGAACCCCAGAAGGTGAATTGGCCTATAACAATTTTGATACATTATTACATTCAAATAATTACACGCCAACACCTATCATGCTTGATAATCCAAGCAATATGTCTCGAACCACACATATATTTGAAAGAGGTAACTGGTTAGTAAAAGGTAAAGTGGTGGTGCCAGATGTACCAGCCTCCTTGGGTGGATTGCCTGCAGGAGCACCTAAAAACAGATTGGGTATGGCGATGTGGTTGACAGATAAAAAAAATCCGCTAACTGCTCGAACGATTGTTAATAGAATATGGGAACAATTATTTGGTCAAGGAATTACAGAAACCTTAGAAGATTTTGGAACACAGGGCATACCGCCAACTCACGAGGAGTTGCTCAATTATTTATCATGGCAACTAATGAACACGCATCAATGGAGTTTGAAAAAGATGATCAAGGAAATGGTGATGAGTGCAACCTATCAACAGGATTCAAAATTCAATAAGGATGCCATAACCAAAGATCCCTATAATAAATTATATGCAAGAGGACCAAGAGTAAGATTATCCGCAGAGCAAATACGAGATCAGGCATTAACCGTAAGTGGATTATTAAGTAATAAAATGAATGGCCCTAGTGTGTATCCGTACCAACCAGAAGGTATTTGGAAGTCGCCCTATAACGGTGCTAAATGGATCATAAGTACAGATGGAGATCAATATAGGCGCGCCTTATATACCTTTTGGAAACGATCAGCACCATATCCATCAATGTTAAGTTTTGATGGAACGAGTAGGGAAGTTTGCGCGGCGCGCCGTATCAGAACCAACACCCCATTACAAGCACTTAATTCATTAAATGATTCCGTATACATTGAAGCGGCGCAACATTTTGCCAAACGCGTTATTAAAATGGTTCCGAAAAACGCAAGCAAACAAATAAGCAAGGCCTATGAATTGGCATTTAATAAAACAATTAGTCCCGATCAACAAAAAGTATTTGAAAAATTATATCAAACTGCATTGACGAAATACAAACAAGACAGTTTTCGCATTGAACAAATTACTGGTGATAAAAATGGGGACGCAAGTTCGGCGGCGTTAATGATGGTCACCACTGCAATCATAAATACAGATGAATTTTTGACAAAAAATTAATATGACATGAGTAAGCGAAGCAATAAAAATATTATACAGGAAGCTAACTTTCAAACATCACATCAAATCACTAGAAAATATTTTTTTAAAGAATGTTTTTCTGGCATCGGGGCGATGGCTTTAGGCTCCATGGTGGGTGGATGTGATTGGTTAGGTAGCAAGGATCGCTTAGATCAATTTGTTAATAGCAATCCACTTATGGCGCAAGCACCACATTTTATTGGTAAAGCAAAATCGGTCATTTATTTACATATGGCTGGCGCGCCTTCGCAATTGGAACTATTTGATTACAAGCCTGAGTTATTAAAATTAGACGGACAGGATTGCCCACAAAGTTTACTAGAAGGAAAAAAATTCGCATTCATACGTGGTGTTCCTAAAATGTTGGGGCCACAAGCCATATTTAAACAAAGGGGGCAAAGTGGCGCATGGATTTCGGATAATCTTCCTCATTTAGCAACAGTTGCAGATGAAATAAGTTTTTTAAAAGCGGTGCAAACAGATCAATTCAATCATGGTCCAGCGCAATTATTAATGCATACAGGATCGGCTCGATTAGGTAGACCAAGTATTGGTGCATGGGCAACTTATGGACTTGGAAGCGAAAATAGTAACCTGCCCGGCTTTGTTGTATTAACTTCAGGTGGCAATAATCCGGATGCAGGAAAAAGTGTTTGGGGGAATGGATTTTTACCTTCCGTATATCAAGGTGTTCAGTGTCGTAGTGAAGGAGATCCAGTTTTATTTTTAAAAGACCCTGCTGGTATTGATCGAGACTTGCGCAAAGCATCGATTGATGCGATCAATGAAGCGAATCAATTAACCTATAATGAATTTAAAGACCCGGAGACCATTGCAAGGATGGCGCAATATGAAATGGCATTTAAAATGCAGATTTCAGTTCCTGATGTCATGAATATTAATGATGAACCAGCCTATATTCATGAGATGTATGGCACGCAACCGGGTACCACGAGTTTTGCCAACAATGTTTTATTGGCGCGTAAATTAGTGGAGAAGGGCGTACGATTTGTTCAGTTATTTGATTGGGGTTGGGATAGTCATGGCACGGATGTAAAAAATGCGGTAGATATTGGACTCGTAAATAAATGTCGCAGTATTGATAAACCAATCACCGCATTGTTGCTTGATTTAAAACAAAGAGGATTACTTGATGAAACATTGGTGGTATGGGGTGGTGAATTTGGCCGCACACCGATGCAAGAAAATAGAGATGGCAAAACCTTGCCTTTTAAAGGCAGAGATCATCATACCGAAGCCTTCACTACTTGGATGGCAGGCGGTGGCATTAAACAAGGAACGAGCTTTGGGGAAACGGATGAAATTGGATATAGTGCCATTAATGGAAAAGTAACAGCGCATGATATGCAAGCAACCATATTAAATCAATTAGGATTTGATCACGAAAAATTAGTGTACCCATTCCAAGGAAGGTCGTTTAGATTAACTGATGTACATGGACGTGTGATTAATGAAATTGTTGCCTAATAAATTACAATAAACCGTTATAAATAAAGTAGCAAACTATTTAGAAAAGCAGGTAGTTACACTCAAATAAAAAAATCGCTTGGAAACAATTATAAATTTTATTGGTCATTTTCATCCAGTCTTAGTTCACTTACCGATTGGTATTTTACTATTTGCTATTGTATTACAGTTACTTTCAAAATGGGAACAATTTGACCAACTAACCAATGCATTACCCTTTGCTTATTTATTAGGCGCGATAAGTGCGGTGTTTTCCTGCTTAACCGGATTAGCATTAGCGAATAATGGAGACTATGATGAAGACCTAATTTTTAAACATCAATGGTTGGGCATAAGCGTTGCGATATTTTCCTTGACTGGCTATTATTTTATTAAAAAAAATAATACGGTTTATTCAAAGTGGCTAAGCTATTTTTTATTGTTACTCATTATAATAACCGGGCATTTGGGTGGTACGCTTACCCATGGCGCGGGATATTTAACAACAGGTGTATCTAAAGAGGATGGTGGCCTTATAAAAGACTATAAACCAATTATTACAAATGCACAAGAAGCCTTGATATATAAGGATATCATCCAACCTATATTAAAAGACAAATGTTATGGTTGTCACTCGGCAATCAAACAAAAAGGAAAATTACGGTTAGACGAAAAAGAGTGGATCTTAAAAGGAGGTGAGGATGGAATCATCATTCACGCTGGTGAAGCGATGACCAGCACTATATATAAAAACATACTTTTAGACCCAGTAGATGAACAACATATGCCACCTAAGGGGAAACCACAAATCACAGACCAAGAAAGAATTTTATTGGAGTGGTGGATTAATACCGGTGCGAGCTTTGATAAAAAAGTAAAGGAGTTACCGCAAACCAATTCCATACCAAATATTTTATTGGCATTACAAAATAATAAAGTTAACAAGATCGAGGTACTATCTATTCCTGAAAAAGAAGTTGTACCTGCGGATGAAAAAGCAATTAATGGATTAAAAAATAAAGGAGTTACCATTGTAAATGTGGCATTAAATAGCAATTACCTAAATGCCAATTTTATTACCTTATCACATACGAGTGACACCATTCATGATTTAATAGGAGAAATTAAGGAAAACTTGGTTTGGATCAAAATGCCGGGAATGCAATTTACGGATGCACTAACAGAGGCAATTGCTGATTGCTCTTCCCTAACCAAATTAAGCATTAATAATACTAATATTACTGATTTGCAGTTATCCAAATTAAACAGCTTGAATGAATTGCAGTATCTAAACATAGTGAACACTAAAATAACCTTAGCGGGATTATTAAAACTAACCAACCTAAAAAAGCTAAATCAGTTATACCTAGGACAAACAAGCATTACAGCCAATGACTTAAATAAATTAAAAAGCGTATTCCCAAATGTAAAAGTTGATTTTGGAAATTATCAAATTGAAAAATTAATCACCGATACGCAATTAGTAAAAGCCCCCGAAAAAAAGTAATATGAAAAAAATGATACGCCCGCTAATTTATATATTATCAAGTTTTTTATTGGTGATGATAGTATTATTTTCTGTGTATGCGCAAAGGGATATACCTGTTGAAAAATTAAAGCTAAAATACGCACAAAGTCCCTCCAAATTTTTACCAATGATGGGCATGCAGGTACATTATCGTGACGAAGGCAATCCCAATGATCCAACGCCATTAATTTTGATACATGGCACTTCCTCCTCGTTGAATACTTGGGATAGTGTTGTGAAAATAATCACATCCAATCCGAAAAATAAAAAAAGAATTATTCGTTTTGACTTACCTGCTTTTGGTTTAACTGGGCCTAATCCAGAGAATGATTATGCAGGGCCTTATTATATAAATTTTGTGGATTCATTTTTGAATCTGCTACAAATTAAAAAATGCACCATTTCTGGAAATTCACTAGGCGGTGGCATCGCTTGGCAATATGCAGTAGCGCATCCAGAAAAAGTAAACAAACTAATTTTATTAGACGCAACAGGATATCCGCAAAAAAATGAAAAAGGAAGTTTGGGATTCAAAATTGCAAGTTTACCCGTCATTAATAATTTAATGTTATTCATCACACCAAAATCCTTGATTAAAAAAAGTTTGGAAACCGTTTTTTATGATAAATCATTTGTGACAGAGGCTACCGTGACCAGGTACCATGAGTTATTATTAAGTGCTGGCAACAGACGTTCCACTTTATCCTTATTTAAAAGTAGAAGACCTTTAAATCCGAAGGAAATAAAATCAATACAACAACCTACCCTTATTATTTGGGGGGAACAGGACCAATTAATTTCCGTTGACAATGCTTATTTATTCAAACAGGATATAAAAAACAGTCAGCTGTTTATTTTACCTAATGTTGGCCACATTCCTATGGAGGAATCCTACTTAAAAGTGGCTAATGCCATACAAAATTTTATAAACCAATAAAAGCTTTGATCTTAAGGAAAGTAACTTACTATATTCAATAAATAAATTTATGCAACAACTGGCATTTGAAATGAAATTAATGAAGGGGTATGAATCAGAGTACCAAAAAAGGCATCATGAAATTTGGCCTGAACTAGTAGCATTGCTTAAAACAAACGGTATTAGCGAATATCATATTTACTTAAATGAAGAAAGCTTAAGTTTATTTGGGGTATTAAAAATTACAGACCCAATAAAATTAGATGAATTACCCCATCATCCTGTGATGAAAAAATGGTGGGCGTATATGAAAGACATCATGGAAACGAACCCAGACAACTCTCCAGTTTCAATTCCTTTGATCAATGTTTTTCAACTGTCGTAAGCAATTAATTTATTCAAACTTTAACCAGTCAATGCTAAATAAGTTTTTATTGGTTTCTCCTTTAAAAACTAAATATAAATTTTGTAGGCCTTCGGTATTTAGTAGTTGACATTTATAAATAAAATAATCTTTAGAAGACTCAAGTGGTATATCAATACTACCTATAATTGAGCCCGAAGGGCTGTCTTTTCTAACTTCTATTCGCCCCCCTAAATGAGGATTAATTTTTAAAAGTAATGTTGCATTTTTTTTGAGATTTCTTACATTAGGGTAGTACAAATACCCATTATTTAAGCAGCTTTTAACTTCATAACC
>SYEV01000066.1 GCA_005800655.1 Bacteroidota bacterium | reverse complement strand
GTTAAATCAACTGAGATTATAGATGTTGTCAATGCTTTAAAGGGCAATGAAAAAACAAAAGATATAATTATTAAGTTACCAAAGTTTACAAGTAGTGCTAGTAGGAACAGAAAGTCACAACTAGATAATTTAAAAAACTTTATGTACAGCGTTAGGTCGTTTAATTAAGCCCTTTCTTATTTCATCCTAAGGCTTTTCCAAGAGATTTAAAAAAATTCACACTTATATTACCAAAGATTCTTTGGGTATACTTGCTCCCCTACTAATTGATCAATACTCGCTTTAACGCCTGGAGCATCCTCCTTATAAGTGACCCCAAACCATTTTGCTTCTGTAGCAATCACTTTTACTTTTCCTAAATTTAATTCTGCAAATCGGCCCGCAACCAAAGGAATAAAAAATTCTGACTTTAATTCCTGACCTTGCTTTTCTAAAAACAAGGCAAACTCACGCTCACATAAATCAATAAAACCAGGCGCAAAACACATAAAGTACATACACACTCTGGAATCTTCTGCTAATGGAGTTACAACACCTGCTTCTTCATATACTATTTGACCACTCGCAGTTCTAAATATTTTTGTACGCTCATTGATCTTTGTCAAATACGATTCATTATCCAAAGTGCATACCCCCCTACTTACGGTTCCATTATCACTTAATGTATTAGATAACTCATAGCCTAAAATACAATATGTTTTTTCAGAACAGGTGATGGTTAAAAAATCAAAAGCTTGTTTAAATGCATCTACGCCATAATAATCATCTGCGTTGATCATTGCAAACGGCTCGTTCACCACACCTTTGGTACATAATAATGCATGTGCAGTACCCCAAGGTTTTGTTCTATCTGTAGGGGTTGGATAATGATTGGTAAACTTATCTAAAGATTGATATACATAAGCGGTTTCAATTTTGCCATTTAATTTTGGTTCAAAAATATTTTTAAATGTCTCCGCAAATTCTTCTCTAATAATAAAAACAACCTTCCCAAATCCCGCACGAATAGCATCATATATTGAATATTCCATGATCGTTTCCCCATTAGGGCCGAATCCTTCGGTTTGCTTCATGCTTCCATACCTACTTGCCATTCCAGCTGCCAAAATCACTAATGTGGGTGCACTCATTGTTTGTATTTTTTAATCGTATTTTTACTTGATGTTAAAAGCAGCGCAAAAATAACTGATTTTATATTAATAGAGAAAATTTGAAAGAAAACATTAACATACAAGCAGTTCCTAACTTTTATTTAAAAGACATACAATTAGCCGTATTAAGATTAGACGAGCTACACCCCATTGTAAGCGGAAATAAATGGTTTAAACTTAAATATTATTTGCAACAAGCACAGGAAGAAAATGCAGATACCATTGCCAGTTTTGGAGGCCCTTATTCCAATCATTTGGTCGCACTCGCCTTTGCTGCAAAAAAATATAATTTACAAAGCGTGGGCTATATAAGATCCAATGAAGACGAACCCATCACCCCAACCTTACTGGAAGCGAAGCAATATGGGATGCAATTAAAATTTTTAGGTAGAAATAATTTTCAATCATTGAAGACAGAAATACTTCAAAATAAGCAAACAAACAGCACCTACTTTGTTGACGAGGGTGGATATGGTTTATTAGGCGCAAAAGGCGCTGCCACTATTTTATCCAATGAAAAAACGAATAGCTATAGTCATATTATATGTGCTGTAGGCACGGGCACGATGATGGCTGGTTTAATTAACGCAGCAAATCCAAACCAACATGTCATTGGTATTCCAGTGTTAAAAAATGAAGCAACTATTCGCATTGAAATAACGCAACTCATATTAAATAAAGAAACACCATTTACATTGCTTCACGATTATCATTTAGGCGGCTATGCTAAAACAAATCAAGCACAATTTGATTTTATGAACCTTTTATGGGCAACAGAAAAAATACCCACTGATATTGTGTATACTAGCAAATTATTTATGGCAGTAAAAAGTTTAATAGCCAATAATTACTTTTCACCGACTGATAAAATTTTAATGATCCATAGTGGTGGCTTGCAAGGCAATAGATCATTGCCTGCAGGGACCTTGCTTTTTTAATACGCTTTAAATCAACAGCCTACCTATAATATAATTGAAAAATAATCTAGTTTAAATGTAGTAACTAAGAAGTAACTAAATCGCAGTCGAATACTTTTTCGAAATGATTTTTAATTTTTTGTTTCACTTCATCATAATTAACCTTTCTACCTAATTCTTTTTCCAAAGAGGTGACCGCTTTCCCTTGAATACCACAGGGTACAATATATTCAAAATGGGATAAGTCCGTATTTACATTTAAAGCAAAGCCATGCATGGTAATCCACCGACTACACTTAATACCCATGGCACAAATTTTTCTTGCCATAAATGGATCTTCTGGCGATAACCACACCCCTGTTTCTCCAGCACTCCTATTTCCTTTTAATCCATATTCAGCTAATACTTGGATGATCACTTCCTCTAAACTGCGCAAATACCAGCCTAAGTCGGTTTTAAACTTATCTAAATCTAATATGGGATATCCTACTACTTGCTGCAAACCATGATAAGTGATATCCCCCCCACGATTGATATGATAAAATTCGATGCCTAAATTTTGTAATTGCTCCTCGGACACCAACACATGCTCCCTTTTACCACTTTTCCCTAATGTAAATACGGGCGGATGCTCTACCATTAACAAACGATGTTCCGTATTCGCTTGGTTTGCTGGCTGTTCGTTTGCCCTATTGATCGATTTTAATTGGGTATTTTTTAATAACAACTCCTCCTGATAATCCCAGGTTGGTTTATAGGATTTTACCCCTAAATCTTCAAAAAACACTTTTTGCCGCATAAGACAAAGTTACAAACTAAGCCGCAATATCCTACTTTTGCATCATGTCAGAAGAAATAGAAATAGTTGGTGAAGAACAAAATGAATCCATTTACGAAAAACTCGTGTTTAATATTGACAAGGGGCAAGAGCCAACGCGTATTGACAAATGGCTGCAAAGTCACATTGAAGGAATCACGCGTAATAAAATTCAAAATGGAATTGAGGGTGGCTTTTTAACCGTGAATGGGAAAGTAGTCAAAAGCAATTATAGAACTAGGCCCGGCGATGAGGTGGTGTATATGAGTTATATTAATCCTGATTACACCGAGCTCAAGCCAGAAGCCATGGATTTGAACATTGTATATGAAGATGAAGCAGTCATGGTTATCAATAAACCTTCCAACATGGTGGTTCATCCAGGTATTGGCAACTATACCGGCACTTTATTGAATGGTGTGGCACATCACTTACTTTCGAAGAATCCAACTTTAAGCGAAGATGTGTTGCCTCGATTTGGACTAGTACATCGTATTGATAAAAATACAACAGGACTAATTGTACTTGCCAAAACACCCGAAGCTGCGTCACATTTAGCGAAACAATTTTTCAACCATACGGTGGAACGAAAATATATGGCCTTGGTTTGGGGCAATGTCGCTGAACAGGAAGGAAAGATTGAAGCGCACATCGCTAGACATAAGCAAAATAGAAAAATGTTTGACGCTTATCCTGAAGGTGAGATAGGCAAACACGCCATTACACATTATAAGTTATTAGAAAGCTATAATTATGTTTCATTAGTATCATGTATTTTAGAAACTGGAAGAACCCATCAGATTAGGGTGCACATGAAACATATTGGCCATACTTTATTTAATGACTGGGAATATGGTGGAGATAAAATTTTAAAAGGTACTATTTATACCAAGTACAAACAGTTTGTTGATAATTGTTTTGAGATTTGTCCTAGATGCGCATTACACGCTGCAACCCTAGGTTTCATTCACCCCACGACTAACGAGAAAATTGTTTTTGAAAGTGAATTACCTTCCGACATGCAAGAGGTCATTGAAAAATGGAAGAATTATAAAGCAGCAGCGCATCAATAGTATTTGATAATAAATTTAAGGCCCTACCTATTCGGTATCGCTTTTTCGCATAGGCCTAATAAAAAAGTCCTCCCTTATTCAGGAAGGACTTTTTTAATTTAAAAATTTATTACTTTAATAAATTTTAAGCAAACTATTTTTTGTTTTGTGCATTTTGCATTGGCGACAAACCAATAGATTGACCACGTCCAAAACCTTTCATTTTAAACATGGTAAACTTTGAAGGAGCCAATACATTTGGCCATTTGTTATTTGATTCATCAATATCTGCAGTTTCACGCATTGGATCTAATTGAATAGATACCGCTTTTTTGTTGGTCAAGAAAACACTAGTCACCTTGTTTTCATTTTTTCTCCAAATTTGCGCTGATAATTTTTGTGTTTCTTTAGTGCCATCTGCAAAAGTAAATTCAACAATAATTGGCATTACCAATCCACCTTTATTTAAGAAAGTGATTTCATACAAATTAACATCCGAATACTTCGCTTTCTCTGCATCTGTCAAGGCCTCAGGTGCACCAAAATTCATTGCAGGTTGCTTAGCCGCTGTGTCATAAGGCTCAATACCACGATCATATCTCCAATAAAAATCGCGAAGTGAAGTATCTGAATCTGTTAAAAACACAATTGATTTGTCCGCTCTATTTCTAACTTTTGAAATGTCATCAAATTCTGGCACCTGAGGTTTATCCATTCCTCTTGCTGCACCCATACTTCCACGACCACCGCGCATCATTGCACCACTCATTTGAGCTGGTGCTGCTGCAGTTGCGTCATACACTGCATGTTTTACTGTATCAATAGCAATATCTACTGGATCAATGCCGTAAAACCAGCCTCTCCAATACCAATCTAAATCAATTGCACTTGCATCTTCCATAGTTCTGAATAAATCAGCTGGCGTTGGATGTTTAAATGCCCAACGACGCGCATATTCCTTAAATGCATAATCAAATAATTCACGCCCCATGATTGTTTCTCTCAATATATTCATTGCAGTTGCTGGCTTAGTATAAGCATTAGGGCCAAATTGAATAATATTTTCACTATTCGTCATGATGGGCTCTAATTGATCCTTAGGCAAACGCATATAATCAGCAATTGTCCAAGCTGGTCCACCACGAGAAGGGAATTTATTGTCATACAATTCCTCTGTCAAATATTCAACGAACGAATTTAATCCCTCATCCATCCATGACCATTGACGCTCATCGCTATTGATGATCATTGGGAAAAAGTTATGTCCAACTTCATGTATAATTACCCCTAACATGCCATTTTTAGCAGACTCTGTATAAGTACCATCTGCACTTGTTCGACCGTAGTTAAAACATATCATTGGATATTCCATACCATTTGATGCTTCAATACTTTGTGCTACAGGATAAGGATATGCAATACTAAATTTAGAATAGCTTTTTATAGTGTGTGCTACCGCCTTCGTTGAAAACTTACGATATAACCCATACGCCTCTTTTCCATAAGCACTCATACACATTACTTTTTTACCCTCCACATTTGCAGCCATCGCATCCCAAACAAACTTACGGCTACTTCCAAATGCAAAGTCACGCACATTTTCTGCATTAAACACCCAGGTTTCATTGGTTGTTGCTTTATTTTTTTCTGCAGCTTTTGCCTCGTCTAAAGTAACCACTTCAACAGGTTCTGTTGCAGTTTGTGCTTTAGTCCATCTCGCCAATTGTGCAGCAGATAATACCGCAGGATAGTTTTGTCCTTGTCCAGTTGCCATCACCACGTGGTCACTTGGAACTGTAATAGCCACTTTATAATTTCCAAAAACCAAAGCAAACTCACCACGACCTGTGAATTGATGATTTTGCCAACCTTGGAAATCAGAATAAACACATAAACGAGGATACCATTGTGCCATCGTAAATAAATAATTACCGTCTTCTGGGAAATACTCAAAACCCCCACGACCAGCAACAGTCATACGATCTGTAATTTTATAACTCCAATTTAATTTAAATGTAAATTTTTGACCTGGCTTTAAAGCAGCAGGTAAATCAATGCGCATCATTGTACCATTGATGGTATATTTCAATTTCGCACCTAAACCATCAGTTAATGATGAAATGATATGACCCAAACCATTATCTGATTTTTTTTCAATCATTTTATCTATCGTAGCGGGTGTAACTGCACGACCCATTCTGCTCTCCTCAGGGAAGCCCCCATTATTTACAGTGCTATGTTCATTCTCATCTAACTGTAACCATAAATAGGTTAAAACATCTGGTGAATTATTAAAATAAGTGACTGTTTCAGCACCAGTTAATAATAATTTTTTCTCATCCAAAGTTGCTTTAATATCGTAGTCAGCTCTTTGTTGCCAATACTTGGCCCCTGGTGCACCACTTGCAGTTCGATATTCGTTGGGCGTTGGCAAAATGGTACCTAACTGTTCAAACTTGTTTCCATGGTTGGACGTTGGATTGTTACGAATGTCTTGTGCAATTAACACAGTAACACTTGCAATCATTACCAAACAAATACTTACTAATTTTTTAAAATTCATCATATCAATTTTTTAATTAAAAAAAGGAACTAAACGATCAAACACCATATTAAATGCAAAATAAAAAGCAATCAAAGATCCAATTCTTAGATATCGCTTTCGATCTGCCTTAAAAAGGGATACGAATATAAATGAAAAAAGTAAAATAATACTAACAATCAATAGCTGTCCTAGCTCTAAGCCTAAATTAAATGAAAAAAGCGGCCCAAGAAGGCTTTCTTCCTGCCCTAAAAGGCTTTTTAAGTAGTTACTAAAGCCCAACCCATGGATGAGCCCAAAGAATAGGGCCGCAAAGTAGATGAACGGATATTTGGATGTAAAACTAAAATCTTTCACCAAATAATTGGAAATCGCAGTTAATAAAATGGTGATGGGTATTAAAAGCTCAATTAAACTAGGCGGAAAATTAACCCATTGTAATGTACTTAAGGCAAGCGTTACAGAATGGCCAATAGTAAAAGAAGTGACTAAAACCAATATCTTTTTCCAATCGGTCCAAACATACCTAATTACCAAGGCCAAAATAAATAGGATATGATCCGATCCATTGATATCGATGATATGTCTAAATCCTAATCTGAGGTAAATCAGCAAATCATCCATGAAATGAAAATTTTTTTATGTTAAATTAATCAAGACCTTTGTAAAATACAAATAAACATTATGGCGCTCATCGGATTCAACCCATTTATTTCAGCATTGATTGCGCTAATACATCCTTTTTTTGTATCAGTCATTGAAATTAATCATAATGAAAAGGAAGCCACTATCGAAATTAGTATTCGTACTTTTACCAATGACCTTGAAAAAATGATGGGGGCAGAAGCTAAAACTACTATTGATTTATCTCAAGCTAATCAAAAAAATAAAGCAGATGCGTTAATCACAGCATACATGACCAAACGCTTAAATTTAAATGCGAATGGCGCTAAAGTTAATTTAGAATATGTAGGATACGAAATACAAAAGGAAAGCACCTGGTCCTATTTTGAAGTAAAAAATGTGAAACAACTCAGCCAGCTTGCTGTTAACTGTGAAATTTTATTTGGGGTGAACGAACAACAAATAAATATTTTTCATGTAAAATCAAAAGGTGTTCGAAAAAGCTACGAGCTTGTATACCCCAAAAAGTCAACACAATTTAATTTTTAGCTACTCCATTATAAGGACTGCAGCGCTCCCCGCTCCCACTTGGAATAGATATAAGCAACCAGCCAGCCAGAAATGATGCCAATCATTCCACCTGCAAATACATCAACAGGATAATGCACCCCAACATATACTTGTGCATAGGAAATAATTCCGGCCCAAACTAAAAATAAATATCGATAATTATTAAAGAGGGGTTGTAAAGTAAAAAATATAAAAGTCGCAATCCCAAAATGATTTGCGGCATGAGAGGAAGTAAAACTAAAGGAGGTCAAACAATGATCTACTACTAATTTCACTTTATCTAAAACCAACGGATCTTGACATGGTCTGAGTCGGTGCACGATGGGCTTAAAAAAATTACTGCTCAATTGATCCGTTAATGTCACATTTACTATGGCAAGTAGTAACCATTTCCATGTTTTAACTTTCAATTTTCTGATCAAAAAAATTAAAAAAACTACATAAAAGGGTATCCAATTATCAGAGGTCCGAAACCAAAGTAGCCATTTATCTAAAAAAGCATTGGTCCACTGCCCATTTATGCGAAAAAACAGGGCCTGATCCCATTTTATTATACTTTCCATTAAATTTTGCATCATTTCATAAAGATACAAGAATGCAAAAATTTAAAGTAAATTTGCAGAACCTATTTTTATAATATAACCTAAAGTTAATGGCACTTATTAAAAGTATATCTGGATTTAGAGGCACCATTGGGGGCAGGCCCAATGATAACTTAACGCCTATTGATATTGTCAAATTCGCCTCCGCTTATGGGACTTGGTTGAAGCAAAAATCGGCTGGCCCTAAAAAAGTAGTGGTAGGCAGGGATGGCAGAATTAGCGGCAATATGGTTGCCAATTTAGTTGAACAAAGTTTGATTGCTTTAGGTATTGATGTAATTCAGTTAGGATTAAGCACCACCCCTACCGTTGAAATGTGTGTTGTTATTGAAAAAGCAGACGGCGGAATAATTTTAACTGCAAGCCATAATCCGAAAGAGTGGAATGCTTTAAAATTATTAAACCATAAAGGAGAATTTGTAAATGCAGCAGAAGGTAAAACCATTTTATCATTAGCTGCGAATGAAGATTTTGATTATGCGGACATAGATCAAATGGGTAAAATAATTTTAAACGGCAACAGTTTACAAAAACATATTGACGCAATAGTTAATTATCCACTGGTCGATATCGCTGCAATTAATAAAGC
>SYEV01000065.1 GCA_005800655.1 Bacteroidota bacterium | reverse complement strand
TGCAACCGAGTATAATAAAATGGAACCGAATAAAACTTTTAATCTACCTTTTTTATCGCCCAATACCCCCCACAGTATACCGCCAATCAATAAGCCAGACATTTGCCAGTTGATAATATGTGCGCTATCCACAATAATAGTTTCCGCAGTGGACCCAATACTCATGACACTTGTCTGTCTAACAATAGTAAATAATAACAAATCATACACGTCCACAAAATAGCCCAGCGCAGCCACAAATACAGGCAATGACAAAAGTCCAATTTGTTTATTCGTATTCATTTTAAATTAATTATTATTAATTGTTTTAAATTAAGATTTTTTGGAACGATGTGTAATTACATTGATAATCACTGGCAAGGTGGTCACCAAAACAATACCTAATACAATGACCTCTAAATGGTTTTTCAAATCGAATTGAAATTGTTTTAAAATCCAAGCTTGTAAAAAATGTCCAGCACATAACATACTTGCAACCCATGCCAAACAACCCACCACATTAAAATAAACAAACTTTTTTTTATCCATGACAACAATACCTGCGACTATGGGCGCGAAAGTTCGAACAATAGGTATGAATCTTGCGATTACAATGGCACGTCCTCCGTGTTTTTCATAAAACTCTTGCGCTTGCACTAAATACTTTTTCTTAAACAATAAATTATCCTTCCAATCATACATGGCAGGACCCACTTTTTTGCCAATCTCATACCCAATATAATTTCCCAAAATTCCAGCAACGGATATAAATACAAATAGAATTCCTAAATTAAGCCACTCACTATCTGTTACGAAAATATGCGACACCAACGGTGCACTATAAATACCTGCAACAAATAGCAAACTATCTCCTGGTAAAAAAAAGCCAAAAAATAATCCCGTTTCGGCAAAAACCACAAACAACAATAACCACAAACCCCCATGTTCAATATAAAATTGTGGTTGTAGTAGTTGACTCCAGTGAAAAACTTCCAGTAAAGTAATCATTAATAATATTTTATGCTTGTGTTGGATTTTCTAATGCACCTTCCCATTTACTGACTACTGTTGTTGCCAGACTATTGCCTAAAACATTCGTAGCAGATCGGAACATATCGCAAAAGTGGTCAATAGGTAAAATTAATGCGATGCCTTCAGGTGGAATATTAAACATGGCACATGTAGCTGTAACAACGACTAGTGAGGCACGAGGCACACCTGCAATTCCCTTGCTTGTAAGCATCAATACCAATAACATGGTTAACTGTGTTGGAATATCAATGTGTATACCATAGGCTTGCGCAATCGCCAAACTTGCAAAGGTCATATACATCATACTACCATCTAAATTAAAGGAGTACCCTAATGGCAAAATAAAGGATACAATTTTATCCTTACATCCAAACTTTTCTAACTCCTCCGTTAATTTCGGGAACACGGCTTCACTACTTGTGGTACTAAAAGCAATGACTAATGGGGACGTGATATGTTTTAATAATGAGGGTACGCGTTTGCCTAAAATAATAAATCCAACCCCTAACAATACCACCCATAAAACGCCGATACCGAATAAAAAGTACATTAAATATTTACCATAAAATATAAAAATAGCCAAGCCCTTTGTGGCAATGACTGCAGCAATGGCACCAAAAACCCCCAGCGGTGCAAAGTTCATCACATAGCCCACCATTTTTAATATAACATGAGAAACTGTTTCTAACGCTTTAATAAATCCTTTGGCTGCGTCACCTATTGCTGCAGCGGCCACACCAAAAAAGATACTGAATATAACAATCTGTAATATTTCATTATTGGCCATTGCCTCAAACATGCTTTTTGGAAAAACATGTTCTATAAAATTGATCATGCTAAAAGTTTGGGTTTTTCCCATGACATCTTTCGCGCCACTCATATCTGCATTGCTTAAATCAATGCCCAATCCTGGCTTAAATATATTCACCAACACCAACCCGATCAATAAACTTACCAATGAGGCAGTAATAAACCACAACATGGCTTTTCCTCCCACACGACCTACTGTTTTTAAATCCCCCAGTTTTGCAATTCCGACCACCAAAGTTGTAAATACCAATGGCGCAATAATCATTTGCACCAACCTTAAAAAGATGGTCGTTAATAGCTTAATATTTTTAGAAAATTTTTCAATATAAACCGCATCATAATTTTTATTAATGATGTAGCCCAAAATTGCACCCAAAATCATTGCGACTACAATATAGAGGGTAAGTTTATTTGATTTTTTCATAGCATTGTTAGTAATGCAATATAAGACTTAAGTCCTAAAAAAATACCCCCATACAAGGGTGTATTTTATGTAAAAATGAAGGCATTTTTGCGAAAAAAGTACTATTTTCCAACCTAAATTGTGTTCAATTACAATTAGATCAAAAACAACACCTTGTTTTTGAATTGAAAACCGAAACCAATAACTATGAGTTTATTTAGAAAAAAAGATTTATCCGCCATGTTAGCGCAGGCAGATGATGGTGGAAAAGGATTAAAGCGCACATTAGGCGCGGGTAATTTGATTGCATTAGGCGTTGGTGCCATTATTGGCGCTGGCTTATTTGTTAGAACCGCAGCCGCTGCGGGACAAGCTGCTGGACCTGCCGTTACATTATCCTTCATTGTTGCAGCTATTGGTTGCGCTTTTGCAGGACTATGCTATGCTGAGTTCGCTGCAATGATCCCTATTTCAGGAAGTGCTTATGCTTATTCATATGTAACCATGGGCGAAACAGTTGCATGGATTATTGGATGGGCTTTAATTATGGAATATGCCTTGGGCGCTGCCACTGTATCCATCGCTTGGAGTGAATATTTAAACAAGCTTCTGGGAGGAAGCATTCCTTATGAATGGAGCCACTCCCCTTTTGAAAGTATGACCGGTGCGGATGGTATATTACGTCATGGTATTATGAATGCACCAGCATTGGTTATTTTATTATTATTAACCTTATTGTTAATTAAAGGAACACAGGAATCGGCAATTGTAAACGCAATTATTGTGTTTATAAAAGTGGCGATTGTAATTATATTTATTGTTTTGGGATGGCAGTTTATTCGTCCTGAAAACCATACGCCTTATTTAATTCCTGCAAACCAACCACCAGTCATTGACGCGGCTGGGAAGGTGATTGCAGATTACTCAGGTGCCTTCAAGCATGGCTGGGGTGGTGTATTGGGTGGTGCTGCCATTGTGTTTTTTGCATTCATTGGTTTTGATGCTGTTTCAACAGCTGCACAGGAAGCAAAAAATCCAAAAAGAGATATGCCAATTGGTATTTTAGGTTCATTAGTAGTTTGTACTATCCTTTATATTTTATTTGGACACGTATTAACTGGTGTGGCTAACTGGAAGGATTTCGTAGATCCTTTAAAAGGGCGTGAAGCTTCTGTGGCATATGCAATTTCAACCTATATGACAGGTTATGGTTGGTTGGCAACCGCAGTGACCGTGGCTATTCTAGCTGGCTTTAGCTCAGTAATTTTAGTTATGTTAATGGGACAATCTCGTGTATTCTTCTCTATGGCGAATGACGGATTATTGCCTAAAATATTTTCTGATTTACATCCTAAATACAGAACGCCTTATAAATCAAACTGGATTTTATTCATATTTGTGGGTGGATTTGCCGCATTTGTACCAGGTAATGTAGCGGGTGATTTAACCTCCTTCGGAACCTTGTTTGCATTTGTATTGGTAAGTGCTGGTATTTGGATTTTAAGACGCAAATCACCAGATATGGAAAGACCATTCAAGACACCTTTGGTGCCATTGGTTCCTATTTTAGGAGCGGTAATTTGCTTGGCTATGATATTTGCCCTTGATGCACAAACATTAAAAGTGGCCTTTGCCTGGATGGCCTTAGGCTTGATGGTGTATTTCGTGTACAGTCGTAAGCATAGTAAATTAAATGACTAACAGTATTGATGCATAATTGATAATAATCCCTCCGAGTACTCGGGGGGATTATTTTTTTAGCTTATTTTTGCAGACCACAATAACATACTACTATGGGAAGAATATTTGAAGTTCGAAAAGCCACCATGTTCAAGCGTTTTGATCGTATGGCGAAACAATTTACTCGAATCGGTAAAGAGATTGTAATTGCTGTTAAATCGGGTGGCCCTAATCCAGATGACAACCCTGCTTTAAGAAGATGTTATCAGAATGCACGAAGTGTAGGTATGCCTAAGGATAGAGTGGAAGCAGCTATTAAGCGTGCAATGGGAAAGGATACAAGCAACTATGAGGAAATTTTATACGAAGGTTATGCGCCACATGGTGTTGCTTTGTTGGTGGAAACTGCCACCGATAACCATGTTAGAACTGTGGCCAATGTGAAAAGTCATTTTAATAAAGGACATGGTGTATTAGGCAATAGTGGAAGTGTGAGTTTTCAATTTAAAAAAATGGGGGTGTTTAATTTAAGCCCAGAAGGTGTAAATATGGATGATTTGGAATTAGAATTAATTGACCACGGCTTGGATGAATTAGGAGAAAGCAACGATGATAATGGGAATGCAATTATCGTTTTAAGATGTGCGTTTACTGATTTTGGAAATTTACAAAAAGCATTAGAGGATAAAAATATTCAACCATTGAGTGCACAGCTTGAATGGATCCCCACCACCACTGTGCCAGTAACAGATGAACAAGCGGAGGACATCAGTAAACTAATTGAAAGATTAGAGGAAGACGAAGATGTCAATAAAGTATTCCATAACATGGGGTAGGTTTATCGCACTTTTTATTTTAAAATATAAAAAAGTACAATAAAAATAAATGTCCAGTATATTAAATATTCTATTATCTACCTGCCTTCTCAACTTCAATACTATACATCCATTGAAGGATACGGTAGGATTAAAAAATAGGTATTTTAGAATTAGTGCAGAAACAAAAGTAGCACCCAACTTTTATACAACGCAAACTGGATTTTTTTGCAACATGGAAAGAGCCTTACAAAAACAAACAAAGGTGGCTGTGAAATTTAGATTAGGCTCATTGGAGCACACACAAAAATTAGAAGGCTATTCCGTAAGTAGAAATAATTAATAGCCATCGGTGAAATCTTAAGGCTACTCTGCTATCATCTCTTTTATTTTCTCTATAATTTCTTCCGTATTCGGCTTGGAAAAATAATCACCATCACTTGCATAAGCTGGACGGTGTGCTTTTGCACTAATGGTGCGTGCAGTTGCATCTAACCACTTATAACCGCCTTGTACTTCAAGTACTTGTTGATACATATAAGCGCTTGCGCCACCTGGCACATCTTCATCCACAAATACAATCCGATTTGTTTTTTTCAAGGATGCCAATATTTGATGATGAATATCAAATGGCAATAAAGTTTGTACATCAATAATTTCGCAATCAATACCCATTTCTGCTAATCTCAGCGCTGCATCTTCAATAATACGAATGGTAGAACCATAAGAAACAATGGTGATATCATTTCCTTCTCTAATGATTTCAGGAACGCCTAAAGCCACCTTAAAGGACATTAAATTGGTAGGCATTTGTTCCTTTAAGCGGTAACCATTCAAACACTCAATTAATAAAGCAGGATCATTACCAGCAAGTAAAGTATTATACATGCCTACTGCTTGTACCATATTTCTTGGTACACATATATACATCCCTCTTAAAGCATTTATGATAACACCCATCGGAGAGCCGCTATGAAATATTCCTTCCAATCGGTGGCCTCTGGTACGGATAATTACCGGACTACTTTGTAAACTATTACTGCGATAGTGCAGCGTTGCAACATCATCACTTAAGGTTTGTAATCCGTACAATAAATAATCTAAGTATTGGATTTCAGCGATGGGTCTTAAACCTCTCATGGCCATGCCATGTGCCTGTCCCATAATGGATTGCTCGCGAATACCAGTATCAAATATACGATCAGCGCCATGCTTAATTTGCAAGCCAGCGAAGCCTTGATTTACATCTCCAATATTCCCTAAGTCCTCGCCAAATGCATATACCAGAGGATTAGAGGCAAACAATTCATCAAAATAATGATTCAAAATTTCATAGCCATTCAAGGTTGTCGCATCTGCATTAATGATTGCGGGGACACCAACAACATTTAACGTGCTCTTAGGACCTTCGTTGTATAAATTTTTACTATAGTATGGCGCTTGCTCATTATGATAGTTGGATAAAAATTCAAGCACCCCATTTTTATTAGGATGATTGGGTAATTTTTCAAGCACCAAATGAATTGCTCTGAAAATATCTCTTTTTAACGGCTCTCTATTTAAAATTAGTTCCTGTGTCAATTGCTGTGCTGTTGCTAAATCATCTTGACTTAATCCTTGATAGGCCAAGGCAACCCCTTGCTTTATTTTTTCATTAATGGGTGCGATATATTTATTCCAAGCCCTTAATTTTGCATCTCGGACCGCTTGTTTTATTTGCGCTTCAAAAATTTGCAAATCGGACTCATTACTTAATTCATTCAACAATAACCATTCCCTCATTTTTTTTATACCATCCCACTCCCGCTCCCATTGCAAACGTTCCGTTGATTTATATCTTTCATGACTTCCGCTAGTGGAATGTCCTTGTGGTTGCGTTAATTCCTGCACATGAAATACAACAGGCACATGTGTATTCCTTGTATAGGTGATGCCTTGTTCAAATACTTCACACAATGCTGCATAGTCCCATCCTTTGACAGTGAAAATTTTAATGCCATTGGTGTTGGCTTCTTTTTGTAAGCCTTGTAAGGCTTCAGATATTGAATCCTTGGTTGTTTGCAACTTTGTGGGTACTGAAATTCCATATCCATCATCATATACAAAAATGGCCAAGGGTACTTGTAAAACACCCGCAGCATTAATCACTTCCCAAAATTGTCCTTCAGAAGTACTTGCATCTCCAATAGTGCAAAAACATACTTCATTGCCATCATTAGATAAATTTGAAAATAAATCCTTGTGTTTTGACTGTTTAAAACATTTTGATGCATATGCTAAGCCTAATGCTCTTGCCATTTGACCAGCGGTGGGTGCAATATCTGCAGATATATTAAACCGATTTACTAAATCCAACCACTCCCCATTTTCATTTACAAATGCAGTTGCAAAATGCGCATTCATATTTTTACCGCCACTATAAGGATCATTTTCTACGTCAGAATATAACTGCGCAAAATAATCTTCCACATTGGAAGTGCCCATGGCAAACATTAAAGTTTGATCCCTATAATAGCCACTTCTAAAATCACCTTTTTGAAAAAATTTTGCTAGTGCGACTTGCGCTATTTCCTTACCATCTCCAAAAATGCCAAATTTTGCTTTTCCTGTTAAAACTTCACGTCGACCAAGTAAGCTTACTTCCCTACTCATAAGGGCAATTCGGTAATCCTCCAGTACAGATTTTTTAAACGCTTCAAACGAAAGCATTTCAGGTGTTAAAACAGGATCAAGGGTGGATTCCATATAGCAAAAATAGGGGGCAAAAAGCATAAAAAACCAAGAATTAGATAAAATCATTTAATTCCCTATTTTTTGATAAATTTACACGCAACAAAGTCTCTATGCAAACCATATTTTATGAAAAAATCACTCTTTGTTTTAAGCCTAGTTTTGGGCATTTGCAGTTCAATTTCAGCGCAAACAACAGCGACTGTTGATCAGTTATTAAAGTTCAAAAATGAAAACTTTGACTTTGGTAAAATAAGCTTCGGTAAACCAGCTAGTTACACCATTGAATTCACCAATATAAGCAAGGATACCATTACTTTGGTAAATGCGCGTCCAGGTTGTGGTTGTACAACACCCAATTTCAAACCCAATGAAAAAATCGCACCCGGCAAGGTGGGACAAGTACAAATTACCTTCAATGGCAGTGCCATGGGAACATTTTCACGTGCAACTACACTTGAATTTTCAAACGGTTTAATTAAGCAAACACAATTTGCAGGGGAAGGTGTTGCCATTACCAATGCACCGCCAGCTCCAATCATTAATAGCCCAACTAAACAATAAACATCGCTATTCATTATTTATTGATTTTGATTCATTAAACCTGACTCATTTATCTAACTTATAAATCACACTATTTAATTTATTTTTAAAATTTTTCAAACATGAAATTAACATTATTACTAATTGCATCACTAATATCATTTACGAGTATGGCACAAACAGGTGTGCAATTTGATAAACTAAATTACAACTACGGAAAATTAAAATTAGGTGTTCATAAATCCGTCATCTTTAGCTATACCAATAATGATGCAAAACCAGCAGTGATTGAATTTGCAAATGCAGAATGCGGATGTACGCAACCTGAATACAATCAAAAGCCTATTTTAAAAGGTCAAAAAGGAACCATTAAAATTACGTACACATCGCCTGCAACAGGAGCATTCAAAAAGAAAGTGACTGTTAAATTTGCTGGTGTTAAAGTACCAACAGAATTAACCATTGAAGGTGAAGTGAATTAAAAAATAATTCATTCAACCAAGCATACTGAATAAAAAAAAATTCATTTGAATAATAACGAACACTTGGTATTATTCAAAATTAAAAGCGTCCCGATTGCTCGGGACGCTTTTTTATTATAGCGTTCAAGCATATCTTTGTTTGAATGATACAAATAAGTAAAGGAGGCATTCAAATGCCTTCCTCTCCTATTCGAAAACTAGCACCCTTCGCAGATGCTGCAAAAAAAGAAGGTGTACAAGTGTATCATTTAAATATTGGACAACCGGATATTGAAACGCCCATTATAATGATGAAAGCGGTGCAACAAGCCAATTTAAAAGTTTTAGAATATACAGACAGCCGTGGTATTGTAAGTTTAAGAAAAAAACTAGCAGACTACTATATCAGCAAAGGAATTGATGTAACCTATGAAGATGTTTTAATTACCATTGGTGGAAGTGAAGCCATCTTATTTGCTTTTATGGCCTGCCTGGATGAGGGTGATGAAATTATCGTACCCGAACCATTTTATGCGAACTATATTGGGTTTGCGATGGCCGCAGGTATTCATATCATACCTATAACATCCAGTATTAATAATGGATTTGCATTACCTCCCATTGCATCTTTTAAGGAAAAAATTACCCCTAAAACCAAGGGCATATTTATTTGCAACCCCAACAATCCTACAGGATATGTTTATAGCGAAGCAGAATTATTACAAATAAGAGATTTAATAAAAGAAAAAGAATTGTACTTATTTTCTGATGAAGCGTATACTGAATTTAGTTATGAAGGAAAGGTGAAAAGCACTTTAACACTGCAAGGGGTGCAGGACCATGTAATTATGATTGATACTTTTAGTAAAAAGTATTCCGCATGTGGCGCACGTATCGGTGCACTAGTCACTAAAAATAAACAAGTCATTGAAGCTGTAATAAAATTTGCACAAGCAAGATTAAGTCCACCCACTTTGGAACAAATTGCTGCGGAAGCTGCACTAGGATTACCCAATAACTATTTTGACGAAACTAGAGAAGAATATAAAAATAGGCGCGATATATTAATGAATCGTTTGTCAAAAATGGAAGGGGTGTATTGCCCTATTCCCAGTGGCGCATTTTATGCAATGGCACAACTGCCTGTTAAAAATACGGACCATTTTTGCCAATGGCTATTGACTAGTTTCAGGTACAACAATGCCACCATTATGTTGGCACCTGGTAGCGGATTTTACACGACCCCAGGCCTCGGCTTGAATGAAGTAAGGCTTGCCTATGTTTTGAATGAAAAGGACATTAATTTGGCCATGGATTGCCTTGAACAGGCATTACTCGAATACACCAACAAATAAGCGGGGAAACTCATCACATTTAACAATAAGTTATTAAATGGGCATTGGATACAATACTACCTTTGTGCTTGTATATGTGGTTTGGTTTACCCATACAAGCAAGCAATCGAAAATCGCCCTTTAGTTCTCTAAGGGGCTTTTTTATGCCGAAAATTACGCCGGCAAAATGGATTAGTACTTCTGGGTGGGTATATTATAAGTGCCTCTGTCCTTAGCCTGCTTAATGTATAACATAATTTGATACACCAATTTGCTCTTTACCGGTTTGCCATTAATACTTGCAGGAATAAATTCATAGGCATCGACATGTAAATCTCTAATGGACTGTTTAAATTCAGCATTATAAAAAATCGAACTATATTTAATATTAAAATCTTCTAATTTCCCAGTAGCGGAAACATCAAAAATATATTCCATTAGGATATCTTCCTTTTGATCCTTGGCACCTTCTGGTAAATTACGTTGGTTATACAATAAATAAAAGCCATAATCAAGGCCCCCAATTTTAACAGGTGCAACTAATTTTGGTTTAATATAACCAGTGGTATCAATCAAGGATGCTTGTTTTACAATAGATGATACATCTGGTATATTATAAATTAATTTTTTACTAGTAAAATCATACACCTGAATCAAATCACCATTTTGGCTAAAATAATTCCAAATACTATCCTTTAATCCATTTTTATATTTACCTCTCGCCAACTCACGATTCGCACTATTCACTATGAAGCACTCCCCTAATTTTATTTTTTTATTCTGTTTATCAGACTCATAATTTTCAACTAGTGTTGGTGCAATTCTCATTTTACGCCATACAATATTTTGCGCGTATGTATATTGGCTCACTAAAATGGCAAAAATAAAAATTAGCTTTTTCATATTATAAAATTTAATCATTATATCAATGTTATAAATTAAAGGTACAAAAAAATAGTCCCGCTCCGATAAATCGGAGCGGGACTATTTAATATTAAATACTAATTAAAGTATAGATGTAACCTGAGATTATCTAGGTCCATAATAAGTTAAAGTATCTATTAATAATCTTGAACTTGGTCCAGCACCCCATGTTCCAGAAATAAAGAATGTTTTTGAAGCAGCTTCATATCTAGTATTATATCCAGGAGCGTTAATTAGACCGCCACTACTACTTAAAGTAACTGCACCCGTAGAAGTATTAATGGTCATTATAGGAAATCCAATACCAATTCCACCGGTTCCACCACCCCAAAGTGCGTAGTTGTCAAATTGAACAGAATTTGAACCAGTTGTAACTAATCCCATTTTCTTATCTTTGAACCATCCAGTTAAGACTGGGTCACCTGCTCTTAATGCATATCCTTTGTATGAATAAATACCATCATACTCATTTCTTACGCCAAAAGCATATAGAGATGTTCCAAAATTTCCACTGATAATTCCAGATGACACACTAGCAATTTTTAATGGCAAGGCATAAGCTTTGTTATAATCAAAGTTTGCAGTGATTTTAACTACAGCTTGCACAGTTGTTAAATTTGTCCCTTGTTTAATAATAGCTTTATCAGGAAAACTAAAACATTCGGCTGGTGGTATTGATTTAGTGACACCATTATCTTTATTATATTGAGTTAAAACACCATTATCTATAACGAGTGATACTGTAATATCAGCTGGTGCATTTCCTGGTCCTGTATAGTGTACGTTAACATTAAATGATTTCGATTCTCCCACTTTTAACTTACCTAGATCTGAATAATAACCAGGTACAAGGGTTCCAGCAGCACTGAAAATATCTCCAGTATTAGCAAACTCAATCACGTTAGTTTTATACTTCACGGCATCAATATTCATATCATCTGCCTTCAAACAAGAAGATAGTGATATAATTAATAAGCCGAGAAATAGGTTTTTTATATTTTTCATATTTTT
>SYEV01000006.1 GCA_005800655.1 Bacteroidota bacterium | reverse complement strand
TCCTTTGGAATATCTATCCCATAAACGGTGATTATGTGCAGTATAGATATTAAAAAAGGCATCAAAATCAGTGATTCCTAATGCGGCTATATGATGGGTGCCATACAATTCCTGCATGGTTTCCTTTGAGTTTAATTCAAAGTCCCACAAAGTATGATCCAAGTCAAAAAATAAATCCTTATAAGCCATAGGGTATCATTAAGAGTTGCTAAAATACAATTTTGCTTCCTATCTTTAAGTATTAAATTAAAAGGTTACTTAAAATTCATATTTCATCATGAATGTAGTTATCACAGGTGCTTCTCAGGGAATAGGTTTTGCTATAGCAGAAATTTTTGCAAATGCAGGGTACACTTTATGCTTATGTAGTAAAACAAAGGAAAACATAGCGGCGGCAAGTAATTCCTTAGCCGTAAAATATCCCCATGCAACTATTCATTTTACGCATGCAGATTTGAGTAAAAAAGAACAGTGTACGCAATTCGCCAATTGGTGTTTGGAAAAAGGGACGCCAACTATTTTAATCAATAATGCAGGTTTTTTTTCACCAGGTAATATTCAAGATGAAGCTGATGATGCATTAGCGCAACAAATGGCGGTGAATTTATATTCAGCGTATGATACCACACGCGCTTTAGTTCCCGCCATGTTAAAAATGGGGAAGGGGCATGTTTTTAATATTTGCTCTATTGCCTCATTGAATGCCTATGCGCAAGGGGGATCCTATAGTATTAGTAAGTTTGCCTTATTGGGGTTTTCAAAAAATTTAAGACTAGAATTAAAAGACAAAGGAATAAAAGTAACCGCGGTTTGTCCAGGGGCTACTTATACCAATAGTTGGAATGGGAGCGGGATTGATCCTATGCGCATCATGGAATCCGAGGATATTGCAAAAATGATCTTTGCAGCTGCGCATTTAAGTCCGCAAGCAGTGGTGGAAGATATAGTGATGCGCCCGCAACTGGGTGATTTGTAATTTTTGGTATATATTTTTCCTTTCAGGAATACTATTTATAACCTTTCAGCACCTTCATCATCAGTGTTGATTTGATGGTTGTGTTCATCGTTGCTAGCATTGTTATTGTCCATTGAGAAACTGGCTCTTGCTTTTTTTGCAATGGCGATTCTTTCAATAATTAAATCAGCTATTAAACCTGCTGCATCCTCATTTGGGTTTTCCTGTAATACTTTTTTTAGTTTTGCCTCAGACACATCAATGCGATAAAGTAATTGCACTACTTTAGAAAAATCCTGATTGATAAACTCATTCAAGTAATCAATTAATTTTTCTTTTGAATAGGTTTCTAAAGTGAGTAGCGATAATTCCATTAGTTAAATTTTTCAATGACACCCAAGCTAAACAACGCGAAGTCGTATTTCACAGGATCCTTAGGGTCTAAAGTTCGTAAATAATTCGTTAACTCAATTGCGGCAAGCCAATCCGTTTGTTTTCGTTGTAAAATACCTAAAGAACGAGAAACCCTTCCTACATGCACGTCTATAGGACATATGAGCGCAGCTGGCGGTATTGATTTCCAAATACCAAAATCAACAGCTTGTTGGTCAAAGCGTACCATCCATCTTAAATACATATTAAGGCGTTTGCAGGTGGAACCAGATTGGGGGTTGGCTATATGTTTTTTAGTTCGATGTGGTGCATCTTCCAATGAAAAAAAGTATTCGTGAAAATTTATGAGTCCCTCTTGCACATTACGAATAGGTTTTCCTGTTAGGTTATTAATGAAAAATGCTGTTTCTAAACTTGATTGCTTTGTATAATGCTGTTTGAAAAATTCAATGGTATATAATAAATCAGTATCGTTATAAGTACGATGTACAAAGCCAATTATTTTTTTTAAATCCTTGGATTGGTGGCTAGTACAAAAGTCATAAGGCGCATTATCCATACGCTGCAACAATTCTTTACTTTTATTAATGATGGTGGTTCTATTACCCCATGCAAAAATAGCGGCAAAGAATCCAGCAATCTCAATATCTTGTTGCTTTTTAAACTGATGTGGAATACAAATAGGATCTTTTGCTATAAAATCAAGCTTATTGTATTGCTTTACTTTTTGATCTAATATTTTTTTAATCTCTTGCTGGGTATTCACTTGCTCTATTGTCCTTTTCTAAATGGATGCTATAATTAAATTGATCTTATATTGATATAGCGCCTATAATTATATTATCCAATAGCTTGTGCTAAGTCGGCGATGATATCCTCTGCATCTTCAATACCTACACTTAATCGAATTAACCCATCTGCTAGTCCATTGGCAATTCTTTGCTCACGTGGAATGGAGGCGTGCGTCATGCTTGCTGGATGATTGATCAGTGATTCAACACCACCCAAACTTTCTGCCAATGAAAATATCTTTGTGCTGGATAATACTTTTGTTGCAGCAGCGATGCTATCGTCCTTTAAAGTAAAACTCATCATACCCCCAAAGCCACGCATTTGTCTTTTCGCAATAACATAATTTGGATGGTCTGTAAAACCACACCAGTATACCTTTGCTACTTTGGGATGTTGGCGTAAATAAGCTGCCACTTTTTCCCCGTTCTCGCAATGTCTTTGCATGCGGACGTGCAATGTTTTGAGTCCTCTTAAAACTAGAAAGCAATCCTGTGGACCAGGAACTGCACCTGTACTTTTTTGTATAAAATAGAGTTGATCGCGCAAGGCTTCCTCATTCATTACCAAACATCCTTGTATAACATCACTATGGCCGCCTAAATACTTTGTAGCCGAATGCATGACAATGGTGGCACCATCATCCAATGGATTTTGTAAATAGGGAGATGCGAAAGTATTATCCACACAAACAATACAGTTATGTTTTTTACCAATTGCTGCAACAGCTGCAATATCTGTAATGTTCATCAGTGGATTCGTAGGTGTTTCTACCCAAATTAGTTTGGTAGCCGGTGTGACGGCATTCGCAACATTATCTGCATTAGAAGTGTCCACATAGATAAATTTAATGCCCATTTTTTCATGCACTTTTGAAAACAAACGAAATGAACCACCATACATATCATGTGCAGCAATTACTTCATCACCCGGAACGAGTAAGCGCATCACCGCATCGGTTGCTGCAACACCACTTGCAAAAGCCAAACCAAATTTTCCATTTTCAATCACTGCAAATGCTTCTTCTAAAGCAAAGCGCGTTGGATTTTGACTACGTGCATACTCATAACCCTTGTGTACACCTGGCGCGGATTGGACATAAGTGGAGGTTTGGTAGATGGGTGTCATGATCGCGCCTGTGCTTGGATCAGGATGCGCACCTGCATGTATGAACTTGGTTCCTAAATTATTTTTATTGCTCATTTTATCAACTGTTTTATATTTTACTACTACAATGTCCCTTGGTTGGTTTCAATTTTCAATTAATTATTATACGATGGTATTCCCTCTTTTAAACATCCGGTAGGAAAATACTGTTGGTATCATTACCATAATAAATGTGATACTAAAAAATACAATAAATCCTGCTACATTAGGTAAAAATAAAGCGGCAACCGTTTGCGCAAATCCCCCATATATCCATATTTTACCTGCCAGCTTATGTGTTTCATTCCAGTTATCTTCATTTTCTAAAGTCCAAGGAAGTTTAAATCCAGCAAAATAGTTTTGATGAATTTTTGGCATATACCAACCAAATCCAGCAAAGAAAAGCCCTAATGCAGGAAGCAATAATTTTCCAATAGCAATAGAATGGTTACTTGCAGAAAAAATAATAATAAAACTGATCAGGCTTAAAAAAGCAACCGTAAAAAGTGCAAATTTTTTGTACAAGCCATCATCTTCCGCTTTGTATCTTTTTGGGTCAAAACTTTTAAGATTGGATAAAAGCACAAATACAAACAGACCAACGATTGCCATAATTCCAGGCCCTAAAAAAATACTGTCTTTCCCGCCATAGGCATCTGCTTCCCCTTTAATATTAAAGTGGGTCGGTATGGTATCAGGTAAGCTTGGGTATACATAGGCTGCATATGCAAAAGGGGCAGCTATTAACAATAATGCTAAAACTAAATTTTTGGTACTGTCTTTCATAGGTATGAATTGTACCACAAGGTACTATTTATGGCTAAAAAAATTTACTTTTGCTTCAAATTCAAACAAATGAGCAAAGGACCTGTTTCTCAATTTATTGCGCATCATTATAGACACTTTAATGCTGCTGCTCTAGTGGATGCCGCTAAAGGATATGAAACCCATTTATTAGAAGGTGGAAAAATGTTGGTGAGTTTGGCTGGTGCTATGAGTACTGCTGAATTAGGTATTAGTTTGGCGGAAATGATTCGTCAGGATAAAATTGCCATCATTAGTTGTACTGGCGCCAACTTGGAGGAGGACGTGATGAACCTAGTAGCGCATAGTCATTATAAGCGTGTTCCTAACTATCGTGATTTAACACCACAGGATGAGTGGGATTTATTAGAGAATCATTATAACCGTGTTACAGATACCTGTATTCCTGAAGAAGAAGCTTTCAGAAGATTACAAAAGCATATTGTGAAGTTTTGGAAACAAGCAGAAGCAAAAGGCGAGCGTTACTTTCCGCATGAATTTATGTATCAAGTTATTTTGAGCGGCGAGCTAGAACAATATTATGAAATTGATCCAAAGGACAGCTGGGTAGTGGCTGCTGCTAAAAAGAATATTCCAATTGTGGTACCAGGTTGGGAAGATAGTACCACCGGAAATATTTTCGCGAGCTATGTAATTAAAAATGAATTAAAAGCGAGTACGGTTAAAAATGGTATTGAATATATGGTAGAATTGACTGAGTGGTACCGTGCGAATAGTGGTGGCAAGGGGGTAGGTTTTTTCCAAGTGGGTGGTGGTATCGCAGGCGATTTCCCGATTTGCGTAGTACCGATGATGTACCAGGATTTAGAATGGCATGATGTTCCGTTTTGGAGTTACTTCTGTCAAGTAAGTGATAGCACTACTTCCTATGGTTCTTATTCAGGTGCGGTTCCCAATGAAAAAATTACCTGGGGTAAATTAGATATTCATACGCCTAAGTTTATTGTGGAAAGTGATGCTACCATTGTAGTGCCATTGATATTTGCATATATTTTAGGCCAGTAGAAATTAAATAAATCGGCGCCCTCATTTATGGGGGGCGCCGATTTATAAGAATGCCCTTCATAAAATGTAAGGGCATTCTTATTTTTCCTCTTATGATTTTTCTAAGTTCAATGACTATCGACCTGGCATATTCAATTTCAAATCTCTTTTCAACATATCTTCTCTTTGTATCATTTCACATGCAGTGTGATAAATCATCAATACTCTTTTTTGCATTAGGTCAAAATTAATTTTCTCAATGGTGTCCGTTGGCTTGTGGTAATCCGATAACAACATACCATCATAAAAGAACAAAATTGGAACCCCTTTGCGTGCAAAGTTATAATGATCGCTACGGTAGTAAATTCTGTTTTTATCATTTGGATCATCAAACTTATAATCCAATGTAATATTGCTAGATGCTTTATTTGCCGCTTCATTGATCACTGGCAAATCAGTACTTAGTTTATCATGTCCAATTACATAAACATAGTTCAAAGAATCAGCTGTTAAACGCTCTGTATCAACGCGGCCTACCATATCAATATTTAAATCTACAGTTGTTTTATCTAATGGGAAAATAGGATTTTCTGAATAATATTCTGAGCCCCATAAGCCTTTCTCCTCGCCACTTACAGTCATAAATACAATTGTGCGTCTTGGTTGCTTTCCTTTTTTAGCAGCCGCTGCAAATGCTTCAGCGATTTGCATGACGCCAACTGTACCTGACCCATCATCGTCAGCACCATAATAAATAACATTGCCTCTTTTACCTAAGTGATCGTAATGACCAGTAATCATTACATACTCATCTTTTTTATCAGTTCCTGGGATGATGCCAATCACATTACTGCTTTCTACATTTTCAGTTACTTTTTTTGCAGCAATATTAATTGCAACAGGGTAGTTCCCTTTTTTAATATCCTTAAAATCAGCAACAGTTAATTTACCTGTACTAACTATAGGTGTAATATTTGCAGCTACTTCGGGTGAAATTGTTGCCGATAAAAAAACAGTCGTCGTCGTATTTGCTTTAAAATACACGCCCCCTTTGGTTTCAGTGGGCGATTTTTTAGGAAAGTCGGAAGTAATAATCAATATACCTGCAGCACCTTTTGTGGAGGCAGTTCTTGTTTTAGCATAGGAAGACGTAGGATTATTAAACATGCCTCTTCCGCCAGCAGCAGTTGGTGCAGATCCACCGCCATCCAATACCACGACTAATTTCCCTTTCACTTCTAAATTTTCATAGTCGTTTATATTTTTGCTTGGGTCAACGATGCCATATCCTGCAAATACCACTTCAGTATAATTCCAATTGCCACTGGAAATACTTTGTAATGAAAAGTTAAAATCTTTATCCCATTCAAAAGTTTTACCGCCAACTATTAATTTTTTTTCTACCAATACATCTTGATATACTGGATATATTTGTTGGTAGCTTTGACCATTACCTGGTTGCAAGCCCATTCTTTTAAATTCTGATTCGATATAAGCAGCCGCTCTTTTTTGACCTGGCGTTCCTGTTTCTCTTCCTTCCATTTCAGCACTTGCAATAACGGAAAGCTTTTGTTTTAGTCCTTCCGTAGTGATTACTTTTCCAAATTTTGTTAAAGTATTGGTTGTTTGAGCAAAAACAATATTGCTCATCAATAACAATAAAACCCAAATCATTTTTTTCATTGATGTAATTTTAATGATAATTAAGCGCAGCTAATTTTAGTTACCCTATTCTGATGTCTGCCACCTTCAAATGCGGTGGTCATAAATATTTCAAGCATTTCTTTTGCTAATTCAATTGGCACATATCTTGCAGGAATGCAAATTACATTTGCGTCATTGTGAGAGCGTGTAAACTCCGTTACTTCCAATTTCCAACATAAGCCTGCTCTAATACCTTCATGTTTATTGGCTGTCATTGCTACGCCATTGGCAGTGCCACAGAACAAGATGCCAAATGCAGCTTCCCCAGTTTCAACACTTGTTGCAGTAGGATGTGCGAAGTCGGGATAATCAACGGAGTCAGTGGTATAGGTACCAAAGTCCTTTGTGGTGTATCCTTTTTCATTCAGCCAAGAAATAATTTCGTTTTTATATTGTACCCCTGCATGGTCAGCGCCTAATGCAATAGGTTTTGAAGCATCAAACATGTATGACATAAAAAGTTGTTTTGTATGTAAGTTTAATTATTTGTTTATGTTAATCCCACGCTTCATCTTCTGAGTTTTTCACTGATTTATGTGCCCATCTTGAAATAAAAATACTAAACTCAAATAGGGTATATAATGGTATAAATACAATTAATTGACTATACCAATCTGGACTTGGTGTTATAAATGCGGAAACAATTAAAATAACGACTGCTGCGTATTTACGTGTTGTTGATAAAAATTTAGGGGTAATAATGCCAATCTTAGTTAACAAGAAAACAATAACAGGCAACTCAAATGCAATTCCGCATCCTAATATCAAGTTAGTTAAATTGTCGAGGTAGTCAGCAAAAGTTGGAATGGTAGTGATGACGCCCTTGGTTCCTAGCTGAAAGCTGGCTAAAAAATTAAAAGTAAATGGACCTAAAACGAAAAAACCAAATGCGGCACCCAAAAAGAAAAAGAAAGAAACCCAAAAAATCATGAACCTCGTATTCTTTAATTCCTTTTCTTTTAATGCTGGTTTGATAAAAGCCCAAATTTGATAAAATACGAATGGGAATGCAAGGATGATACCGCCAACAAAGGCCATACTAATACTACTTAAAAACTGACCACCAAATGTGGTGCTTTGCATGGAAACTTTTACCGGAGGCATACATAATGAATCGCCTAAATGCAAAAAATGACTCAATTGACAAAAAACACGATAGGTAATAAAATCGGGATTGATTGGACCAGTGATTACATTGTCCATAATCCAATCTCGATAAATGAATAGCACTAATGAAGCAATCAATACGGCGGATAAAGAGCGAACAATAGTACCTCTTAAAACTTCCAAATGATCAATGAAAGTCATTTCTGAATTATCGCTGTTGCTAAAACGATCAAATAGTGCCATAGTCAATTACAATGAGGGTTAAAGTTAAGGTTTAATAGGGAAAATAGAAGGCCAAAACTTAAAAATAATACTAGTGTATTTTAATTTTTACCTTTTCTATTCGGGTATCGCTTACCGCCAATATTTCGGCATCAAAATGGCTCAAATGTATGACCTGACGTAGTTTTGGAATGGCTTCGTTTTTGTGGATTAAATAACCACTCAGGGTTTCGGCACTGTCTGCTGAGAAATCTATACCATATTTTTCATATAGGTAGTCCAGTTCCAGTCGGCCGCTAAAAACATATTCGGTATCGGATAATTTTTTTTCTAAAAATTCTTGTTCATCATATTCGTCATCAATTTCACCAAAAATCTCCTCTAATACATCCTCCATCGTAACAATGCCTGCAGTGCCTCCAAATTCATCCACTACCCAAGCAATGCTTTTCCGCTTTTTGGAGAATAGATTGATTAAATCTGCAGCATTCATGCTTTCTGGAACTAAGGGTATAGTATGAAGTATGCTTGCTATTGAGGCAGGCTTTTTAAATAAGTCCAACTGATGTACATAGCCAACAATGGTATCTAGCGTATCATCATATACAATTAACTTACTCAATTTTGTTTCCATAAAAATTTCAGTAAGAGATTCGATGCTGGTTTGAATATCAACACCTATAATTTCTGTACGCGGCACCAAACATTCTCTAATTTTTATATCAGGCAGGCTTAATGCATTTTCAAACAAATCGGTATTTAATTCTTGTTGTTCTTTTTGGTCTTTTGATTGTTGCACGAAGTGCGCCAAATCAACTTTGGTAAATGCTTCTTTTTTATTGACCAATCTTACTTGAAACAAATTACGCAAAACCCATTGCGCTAAGTTGACGAGTAGTAGGGTAAGGGGTCTGAATAAAATATGAAAAAAATTAGCTAGGGGTGCAAATGTATTGATCATAGAGGCTGCCCTTGCTTTAAAAATTGCTTTGGGCCCTAACTCGCCAATTAATAAAATAACAAGTGTTGATAGGATGGTGTTTCCTAATAAAACAGAATAGTTGCCTGGATTAAAATGATCCCAAATAAGTATATCAAGTAGCTCTTCAAACAAAATTCCGAATACAACCAATGATATATTTAAACCAACTAAGCAGGTACCAATGAATTGCGTGGGTTCAGCTAAAAATTTTGCTATAATTTTTCCTGATTTACCCCCTTGTTTTTTCTTAAGTTCTAAGCTTAAACGATTCGCGCTTACAAATCCAATTTCATATCCTGAAAAGAATCCGATAAGTGCAAGTGAAGCGATAATAGCGAATAACATAACAAATTAATTTACTAGTACTCTGGTAATTTTGGTTTGGTTTCCACAATACCTTCTATTTGTTCCATAATTTCGGGCGTTAATAAAGCGGAAGTATCGAGTGCAGTTAAATTATCTAAGAGTTTTGCTTTACTTGTCGCTCCTAAAATAGCCGTAGTCACATTGGGGTTTTTGATACACCATGCAATACTTAGAGATGCTGTGCTTACTTTAAGCGCTTTTGCAATAGCACCCAACTGTTGTACTTTATTAATTTTTTCTTGCATTAACCAACGATCTCTTAACCACTCAAAACCTTCTATTTGGAATCTTGATCCTTTGGGGATACCATCATTATATTTGCCTGTTAATAATCCTGCAGCAAGTGGGCTCCAAATGGTGGTACCTAATCCTACATTTTTATATATTTCTAGATATTCTGCATCCACTTTACTTCGCTCAAATAAATTATACTGTGGTTGTTCCATTGCTGGTCCAATGAGTCGATAGGCTTCTGCAATTCGGTGTGCTTCCATAATTTCAACGCCACTCCATTCACTTGTTCCCCAATACAAAATTTTACCTTGCTGAATCAATGTGTTCATCGTTTGAACGACTTCGGCAATCGGCATTTTTTTATCTGGACGATGACAAAAATATAAATCTAAATAATCAGTTTGTAATCTTTGCAAAGCTTCATGACAAGCTTCGGTTAAATGCTTTCTACTTAAGCCAGTTTGATTGGGTTTATTTTCCTTACCTCTCCATCCAAAATAGGCTTTGGAAGAAAGTACAATCGAAGTTCGATCCCAGTTTTTTTTACTTAAAACCCGCCCCATCATTTTCTCGCTTTCTCCTGCAGCATACACTTCGGCATTATCAAAAAAATTGATTCCTTGATCATAAGCAATACCCATGAGCTCATCCGCAATCTTGTCGTCAATTTGTTTATGAAAGGTGACCCAGCTACCAAAGCTTAATGTACTTAATTGTAACCCGGTTTTACCCATGTATCTGTATTCCATCTTTTATTTATTTAGGGGTTATTCCACTGCTATCACTAATGATGGCAAAGCTGTTGGATTGTGGCTTGAATATGTGAATATCGGTTAAATTTTGGTTGGCTTCAAATCCCTTGCCATAAAATTTTGCAATGGGGTTGTGTTGTTTGACAATAACATCCTTGTCGGTATGGAAGGTCTTGGTATTTTGGTCCCAATACATTTCTTCCGACCATAAGGTATCGCCTAAAATATTATAAACCACCACATGGTCGCGTAAAAAAACTTTATTTTCCGCTTCAATATAATTGGCATAATTGGCAGTCAGCTTACTTTCTATCACCAAACTATCTTTGTAAAAATCAACATTAAGTGAAGCTGGAAATTCAATCATTTTACCACTATCCACTAAGTATTTATTCATGAGTGGTGCCATTAATTTGGCGGTCACTTTTCCATCATTGCTAATATATATTGCTACATCCTTGCCCACATCAATGCCCCCTGCTTTTGAACCCAAAGCTTTCACTTCATTGACATTATTTTCGCAAGCGGTAAAAAAAATGCAGCTACTTACACAAGCAACTGCTATTTTAAAATAGATATGTGATGAAATATTAATCATATTTACGTTTGTTGAACCAAATATCACTTAAGCTGTATCCTAAAGTAAATTGTATAAAACTTTCATTAAAATTATTCACGTTTGTGCCTCTTTTTCCAAACTGCATTGCTAAGTTGATCAATGTATATTGATAATCATAGGAGCGGTATTTACGAATTGGTAATCCTAAACCTAAGGTTACTCCAGAAACTTTCAAACCATTATT
>SYEV01000064.1 GCA_005800655.1 Bacteroidota bacterium | reverse complement strand
ACCAAATTAGCAACACCTACATTATTAACTGAGATTCCTTTTGTTGATTTTTCTTCTCTATTAAATGCATTAGCAACATTAGAAAAATCGGCACAAAAATTAGAACAATTAAAAGCAGGGGCAGATGTAAATAAATTAGCTGCAATTAATGCAAAAATATATTCAGCGGAACAATCATTGTTACTACCCGCTGGTTTGCCGCGCCGACCATGGTATAAGCATAGTTTGTATGCACCAGGATTTTACACAGGCTATGGTGTTAAAACTGTACCGGGTGTTCGTGAAGCCATTGAACAACAAAATTGGCCCGAAACACAACAGCAAATAATAGCCGTAGCGAATGCAATAAATAAATTTTCTTCCTATTTAGATGCATTATAGGGTGTAAATTTGCCTATGCCGTTTCAACTTCAATCTAGCTATACACCTTCTGGTGATCAGCCTGCAGCAATAGCACAGCTAACCGAAGCGGTGCAAGCGGGTGATCGTTATCAAACCTTATTGGGTGTAACTGGAAGTGGTAAAACATTTACCATTGCGAATTTGATTCAAAATGTGCAAAGACCTACACTTATATTAACGCACAATAAAACATTGGTTGCGCAATTATATGGTGAGTTCAAACAGTTTTTTCCGAACAACGCAGTAGGGTATTTTGTTTCCTATTATGACTATTACCAACCAGAAGCTTATTTACCCACTTCGGGTGTTTATATTGAAAAGGATTTAAGTATTAACGAGGAGTTAGATAAACTACGACTTCAAGCCACTGCGCATTTATTAAGTGGTCGTCGAGATATTATTATTGTTGCCAGCGTGAGTTGTATTTATGGAATGGGGAATCCTACTGAATATGAAAATGGAATTATTCGTATTGAAAAAGGTATGGTGATTTCTCGACAAGCTTTTTTACATGCATTGGTAAATAGTTTATACCACAGAACTGTTACTGAATTTGATCGAGGAGGTTTTAGGGTGCAAGGAGACACGGTAGATATTCGATTACCTTATGTTGATTATGGTTACCGGATTACATTTTTTGGAGATGAAATTGAATCCATCGAAAGCATTGAAATAGAGACAGGCAAAAGAATTGAGGAGATGGAAAATGCAGCTATTTTCCCTGCGAACTTATATCTCGCGCCGAAGGAAATGGTGCAACAAATAATTTATGAAATTCAAGATGAGGTGCGCGCGCAGGTGGAATATTTCAAAAATGTTGGGAAGCACATTGAAGCGCAAAGAATTAAAGAGCGCGTTGAGTATGATATTGAAATGATTAGAGAGTTGGGTTATTGTTCTGGCATTGAAAACTATTCTCGATTTTTTGATCGCCGTAAACCAGGTACGCGACCATTTTGCTTGTTGGATTATTTCCCAAAGGATTTTTTATGTGTCATTGACGAAAGTCATGTGACAATACCACAAATATCTGGCATGTATGGTGGTGATAGAAGCAGAAAGATGAACCTGGTTGAATATGGATTTAGATTACCTAGCGCTATTGACAACCGACCTTTGAATTTTAATGAATTTGAAAATATCATTGGACAATCTATTTTTTTAAGCGCCACCCCTGGCGAATATGAATTAGAAAAAACCGCTGGATTAATTGTGGAGCAGGTAGTACGACCAACGGGTTTATTAGATCCGCCCATTGAAGTTAGACCTACAAAAAATCAAATAGACGATTTATTAGATGAGATCGCGAAGCAAGTAGAAATGGGCGACCGGGTTTTGGTGACTACGCTTACTAAAAAAATGGCGGAGGAAATGGATCGTTATTTGGTCCGTATACAAATTAAATCCAAATATATACATAGTGATATTGATGCGCTTGAACGGGTCGAAATTTTAAGAGAATTAAGATTGGGTGTGATTGATGTACTCGTGGGTGTTAATCTTTTAAGAGAAGGGCTTGATTTACCGGAGGTCTCCCTCGTGGCGGTGTTAGATGCAGACAAAGAAGGATTTTTAAGAAATGAAAAGTCACTCACCCAAACCGCTGGCCGTGCAGCACGTAATGTACGTGGTCGGGTAATTTTTTATGGCGATCAAATTACCAAAAGTATGCAGCGCACGATTGATGAAACCAACCGTAGGCGCGCAAAACAAATGAAATATAATGAAGAACATGGTATTACCCCAACGACGATTATTAAAAGTATTGAACAGGTAATGCAACAAACTTCAGTTTTGGATATAAAAGGCTTTACACTTAATAATATTAATGTACGCACTTCGGATGAACTTGAAATGGTGGCCGATCCAGAAAGTATTTATCAAACGATACCACAAATAGAAAAGGCAATTTCACAAACCAAAAAGCAAATGGAAAAATTTGCGAAGGCACTTGATTTTATGGAAGCTGCTAAGTTGCGCGATGAAATGTTCCGACTAGAAGCACAGTTAGCAGGGATGAAAAAGAAATAGTGTGTATCACTTACAGTGCTAAACATCACTAAATAACGAATTGCGGGCTTAAAAAGCTTTAATTTTACAATGACTATGACCTCTTTATTTGAATCTATATACAATGGCTTACAACAAACAACCTGGTTAGAATTAATCGCGGTTATTGCTGGTATTGCTTCTGTATGGTATAGCAGAAAAGAAAGCATTTTAGTATATCCAATAGGCTTAATCAACACGACCATCTATATCTACCTTAGTTTTAAAGGACATTTATTAGGCGAGGCCAGTGTAAATTTATATTATACCCTTATGAGTTTGTGGGGTTGGTATTTGTGGACAAGAGTAGACCCCAATAAACACACAATCATTTTACAAATTACCATAAGCAATGCGCGTGATTGGATTCATCAAATACTATTTTTTTTAGCCTTTTATTTTTCTCTTTATTTTTCACTCACGTATTTAAAAAAGGAATTTGCTCCCGAAGCCATTCCATGGGCGGATGCACTTGCTAGTGCTGCAGCATATACGGGTATGTGGCTGATGGCAAAGAAAAAAGTAGAGAGTTGGATTTGGTGGATCATTACCAACATCGCATCTATACCATTATACTTTATAAAAGGATATACATTTACCAGTGTTCAGTTTTTAGTTTTATTAGTCCTTGCCATTGCTGGTTTAAAATCGTGGAATGATAAAGCAAAAAATAATGTTATAAACGCAGAACTGTAATTATATTATTTTAAACGCATTTAAGCAATGAGTAACGCCTTACAAAAAATTGTAGTACTGGGTCCCGAATCAACTGGGAAATCAACACTTTGTGAACAGTTGGCAAAACATTATAATACATTGAACTGTCCTGAATATGCGCGACAATTCTTGACCGAAAACGGCGTAAAATATAATTACACTGATTTATTAACAATTGCCAAGGGGCAATTAACATTAGAGGACAACTTTACACAACAAGCGATTGAAAATAAAAAAAACATGTTAGTTATTGACACGGATATGTATGTTATGAAGGTTTGGTGTGAATATGTGTTTGATAACTGTCCTACTTTTATTTTAGAACAAATAAATGCGCGTAGTTATGATTATTATTTATTGTGTGATATAGACCTACCTTGGACTGCAGATGAAATGCGCGAATATCCTGACAACAAACCAAGACAAGAATTATTCCAAATTTATAAGGATATATTAATTAATCAAAACACACCCTGGGGTATTGTAACTGGTATCGGAGACGAAAGGACTAAGAACGCTATACAGCTTATTGATAAAAATTTAAAATAGCGAAAGGCAAGTTAATTTTTTAAAAGCGCACGTACATCTTCATCCCCTTCGATATTATTCATCTCTCTTAAAATTTGAGGATAACGCCATGACACCCTTCTTGTCATTGGTCTTGCTGTAAATTTTTTTGGATTCGGAAAGCCAGCAACAATCATAGCCGCCTCGGACCTACTTAAATTTTTTGCTGACTTATGAAAGTAATGTTGTGCCGCAGCTTCTACCCCAAAACAACCAGGCCCTGTTTCAATTACATTTAAATACACTTCTAAAATTCTTTTTTTACCCCAGACCCATTCAATTAAAAATGTAAAATATACTTCTGGTATTTTTCTGATATACTTATCATATCTACCACCTTGCCATAAAAAAACATTTTTTGCTGTTTGCTGTGTTATCGTACTAGCACCACCACCTATCGAAATTTTCGATTTTTTCTTTTTCTTTTTTGGTCTCAAACTTTTTTCAATCGCATCCCAATCAAAACCACTATGGTCTGTAAATGATTGGTCCTCACTAGCAAGGGCTGCTAGTTTAATATTATAGGACATTTCATTCCAGGAAACATAATCTCTTTTCAAACCTAACCTAAATGCATTTGTTAATTGCGTAATTGTAATAGGCGGCTCCACCAATTTTATGATAATTACATAAATAAGGGAGCTAATAAATAAATAAATAAAAAATCTGTAAATTTTTTTTAACACAAGCAGCTATTAAAGTATTTCCAAACTAAATCTTTTTCCAATAGGTCGGTAATTTGGATTTGCTTTTCGCAATAATCTCCCAGCAACCACTGCTACCGCACCACCAATTAGTTTTGGAATATTTTTTTGTTCTAAAATAGGATCATTATTAATTAAGCTGTTAAGGACATTCAATAATACATATCCAGCGCCACCTACTTGTAAAGCAGCACCATTGGTGACAACGCTATTATAATGCCCCCTATCTTTTGCAAAGGCTTTAATTTCATTGATATGGAGCACCATTTTTCCTAATTTAAGTGTATCCTCACCATAAGTACCAAACATGGTCATCACTCTTTGTAATGCAAATTGATTTATTTGAATTGTATCTTCCTTAATTGCAGAAACATACCCGGTTAACCATTGATTATTACTAAATTGAAAGTTAATATAATCACCCACCGAAAAGGAACGTATGGTAACTCCTCTTTCCTTAAGTAAAAGCAGGCGTCCCTTTTGTGCACTTAAGTTGACAGAAAAGCAAGCAATGCAGATTAAAAAAAGAAGTGATTTTTTATTCATAATAGCAATTTACAATAAAGGCTCGGTTTAAAAAAGTAATTCACAACAGAATCCAAGTCTATTCATTATTATTTTAACGCGCCAATAAACAACGCTGCGCTAAATATAAGTATTATGATAGCGGAAAGTCGATTTATCCAAATCAAATTCTTCTCCGTTAAACTTGGTCGTAACCTACTTGCCAAAGCCACTTTAATTAAATCTGATAAAAGCAAAAAAACTAAGCAGGTAGCAAAAACGATGAATTTGTATTGAACAGGATTGTTTGTTTCAGCTGCACTTGCTCCAATAGCGGCTGTCCAGGCAAACCAAAATATAAACACACTTGGATTTAGGGTATTCATCAAAAATCCCGATATATATATTCCTAGATAATCTCTTTTTCTAAAAACCTTTTCTTCCCCATTTTCATCAGACTCAATTTTTATCTTTTTAAAGAACAAAGTATATAAGCCCAACAACAACAGAAATCCTGCACCAGCCATGGCGATAAATGCCTTATGATCTAATACCAATAAAAAAATGTTCGTAAAAATATTCGCTATGAGCAATAGTCCAATATCACTGGTTGAAACACCTGCAACGAAAAGATAACCCGCCTTCCGACCATTCGTAATACTTTGTTTTAGGATAGCAAAAATGACAGGACCCAATGAGATACTTAAAACAAGCCCCAACAACAACCCTTTAATAATAGGAGCTAACATTTTATTTATTTTGTATAAAAATTTCCCAATCTTTTAATAAGTCCCCCTTTAATACCCTTGGAAATTTATGTTGTCCTCCTATCTTTCCCTTGGCTTGCATAAAATCCATAAATACATTTTCTTTTAAAACTGTAACACGTATTCTTTTTAATGCACTTTTTCTCTCTATTGCATAATCGTCATTGAGCGCAATTAATTTTTCATCAATTGCTTTTGCTAAAGCTACCCCATCAACTTCTTGATCACAAGCCACGTACCAATGATGTCCAAATAAGGAATCTACATTTTCACCACGAACACCATATTCAGGAATGGATAAATTAAATTCTTCACTCACCAAATGAATCGCTTTATTCATATTGTCAACACTTAAGTGTTCGCCAACAATACTTAAAAAATGCTTGGTTCTTCCGGTGATGATAATTTCAGCATTTTCTTTATCAACAAAACGTACCGTATCTCCAATTAAATAACGCCACGCACCCGCATTGGTACTAATCAATAATGCATAGTCCTTACCTTCCTCTACTTCGTGTATCATTAGCGCTTCTGGATTTTCAATCATTTCTCCGTCTGCATCAAAATTATTTTCATCAAAGGGTACAAATTCAAAAAAGATATGTTGATTGTACGAAAGGCGCATGCCTTTTGCGTTTTGTTTGTCCTGCCATGCCAAAAACCCCTCACTAGCCAAATAGGTTTCCACATAGGTTATTGGCTTTCCCAATAATTTTTCAAAGCCAACTTTATAAGGTTCAAAGCTTACACCACCGTGAACAAAAAAAGTTAAGTTGGGCCAAATCTCATGTATATTTTTAACCTTATATTTTTCGATGACCATTTCAAGACACATTTGAATCCAAGCAGGCACACCCGCTAAAAAACCAATATCCCAGTTGGGTGCCTTTTCGACAATATCAACCAGTTTTTTATTCCAATCTTTTTCTTTGGCAATTTTTTTACCCGGTTTATAAAACGGCTGAAACCAAAAAGGTGATTTTTTAGCAGTAATACCGCTTAGGTCCCCAGCATAATAACCAGGCCCCTTTTGTAAATCGGTGCTACCGCCTAAGGTGAGCATTCCACTTCCAATAGAGCTAAGTGATATTCCCTGATAGGTTAATAAGCTAAGTAATTGTTTAATCATGATCACCTTGTTGCCCTTTAGCAAATCATTAGTGATAGGGATATATTTACTTGCAGACTCGCTGGTGCCGCTACTTAATGCGAAATATTTAATTTTTCCTGGCCAACAGATATCCTCTTTTCCGTCAAGGGTTTGATACCACCATTCCTTGTAAATTTTATTATAATTATAGGTAGGTACATTTTGTTGAAAGGCTTTTCCAGGATGCCTACTTAATAAAATTTGTTCAAATTTATTTAGTTGGCCAAAGGCGGTATAACGTGCGCTACGTAATAATTTTTTTAATACGCGTAGCTGTGCCCTTTTTGGACTTTTTTGGGGGATACCCAAGGCTTTGCTAATCGTTTTGGGTAAATTAATCTCGAAAATTGGCATCTACAGAATCGTTTTATATTTTAAAGATTATTCGCAAAAATAGGAATGTTATTCGAGTAAACGACCCTACTTTTGCATATGTTTAAAAATACACTTTTACAAGCTACCGAAGCAGGCGCAGTGGAACTTAAGCGCTTTTTTAACGGATCCTTCACCATTTCTAGTAAAGCAAGTATCAATGATTTGGTGACGGAAGCAGATCATGCATCTGAAAAAGCGATTTTTAGCGTGATACAAAAAAATTTCCCTGATCATTTTATATTAAGTGAAGAAACGGGTGCGCTCCCTCAAGATTCTGATTATAAGTGGATTATTGATCCCATTGATGGCACTATTAATTTTGCGAATGGCATTCCTATATGTTGTGTTAGTATTGGATTGGAACACCAAGGTCAAATGATTTTGGGTGCGGTGTATAATCCTTTTATGAATGAAATGTTTATTGCAGAGCGCGGACAAGGAGCAACCTTGAATGATAAAAAAATTCAAGTAAGTGATAAGTCTGATTTATTAACAAGCTGCTTAGTCACTGGATTCCCATATCAATATTTAGATACCGCTAACGGACCCTTACAAATTTTTGAAAAATTAATTCGCAAAGCCATTCCAGTTCGTCGATTAGGAAGTGCTGCACTTGATTTGTGTTGGACAGCGGCAGGTAGGTTTGATGGTTTCTATGAACACAAGCTGCAAGCATGGGATAGTGCGGCAGGCTTTTTAATTGTAGAAGAAGCAGGTGGAAAAGTCACGGATCTACAAGGAAATCCTTATACACCCTACAATCCAGGCATCATTGCTACCAATGGAAAAATTCACCAACAACTACAGTCATTTATTAATGGAGGAACACTTTAATATTTTTTATGTCAACAGAAAGAACAGAAATTGAAAAACTAGGTGAGTTTGGTTTGATAGACCATCTAACCGAAAATTTTGAAATTCAAAATGTATCCACTGTGTTATCCATTGGAGATGATGCAGCAGTGATTGATCATTTTGGAAAACAAACTGTAATAACGACCGATTTATTAATTGAAGGGGTACACTTCGATTTAATGTATACGCCTTTAAAACATTTGGGATACAAAGCGGTGATTGTTAATTTAAGTGACATTTATGCAATGAATGCGCAGCCCACGCAAATCACGATGAGCATTGCGTTTAGTAATCGCTTTAGTTTAGAAGCCTTAAATGAATTTTATGATGGTGTACATCACGCATGTGAATTATATGGTGTTGATTTAATAGGGGGTGATACAAGTACTTCTCAAAAAGGATTCATCATTTCTGTTACAGCGATTGGTGAAGTATCCCCAGATAAATATGTAAAACGCAGCACGGCTGAAAGTGGTGATTTGATTTGTGTATCCGGCGATTTGGGCGGCGCCTTTTTGGGATTGACTTTAATGGAACGCGAGAAACAAATATTTTTAGAAAACCCACAAGCACAACCGACATTAGAGAATGAAGATTATATTGTTGGAAGGTTGTTGCGACCAGAAGCAAGAAAAGATATTTTAGATATACTTGAACAACAAGAAATATTACCAACTGCAATGATGGACGTAAGTGATGGTTTAAGTAGTGATGTATTGCATTTGTGTAAACAAAGCAATTTAGGTTGTCGTATATATGAAGAAAAAATTCCTATTCATGAGGATACCAAAGCTGCAGCATTTAAGTTTGGCTTAGATCCAACGGTATGCGCATTAAACGGCGGCGAGGATTATGAATTATTATTTACCATGAAGCAATCCGATTATGATAAAATTACTTTGCAAGAAGAAATTAGCGTGATTGGCTATATGTGTGATGTTGATGAGGGCACTAAAATTATTACAAAGGGAAAAAATGTGTTTGATATTACTGCACAAGGCTGGAATGCATTTGGCAACAAAGCATAATTACACTAGCAAGTAATCAATTTTATTAAACGTCGATCTGCAGTTAAACAAAGCAGGTCGGCGTTTTCATTTATTGCTATCTTTCCTGTAATTTCCGGACGCTTCATCACTTTTGCAGGATATAAGCTACACATTCTAATCGCCTCTCCTAAATCAATACCTACTTCGTTAATTAAATTGTTGACCGATTTTAGTTGGGTTAAAGAAGATCCACTTAACACACCCGCACTTTCATACTTATCTCCTGCTATTTGATGTTTGTATATTCCTACATTAGTGGTGGTGACAGCATCTGTTATACAAAACAAGCGGTCTCCCAGAATTTTTTTTGCAATTTTTATTGCGTTGAAATCAACATGATAACCATCCGCAACCAAACTACAAGCTACTTTATTATGATTAAATATAGCGCCTACCATTCCAGGAGCACGATGTTGCAATGCGCTCATTGCATTATATAAATGAGTTGCTACTGAAATATTATTATTAAACGCTTGGGTTGCTTGTTCATAGGTAGCATCACTATGACCAGCTGAAACTACGATACCATTATTTTCAATTAAATCAATAATAGATGCATCCACCATTTCTGGCGCAAGTGTAATCATACCAATAAAGGCTTTTCCGTAATCCAATAAATCCTGTACTTCTTTTAATGTTGGTTGATGTATATGCTCCTTTGCATGCGCCCCCTTTTTTAGCGGATTAATCCAAGGCCCCTCAATATGTAAGCCAATGCAACCCTTACCACCATTAGCTTTATAGTCACGAACGGCATCAATACATTTATAAATTACCTCCCAACTTTGGGTTGCCAAGGTTGGCTGAAAATAGGCGGTACCACTGGCCAAACAATAATTATAAATTTTTTGAATAGTATCGGCGTTTGGAAACTCAGATAATAATTTTTCATCCGCACCATAAATTTGTAAATCAATCAATGCGGGAACTACCAGCGGTATTGAATTTTTATGATCATACCCCTCTTTTTTTAGTTGCGTTATTTTTCCGTTTTCAATTACGATAACGCACTCCGAAATCCAATGTTCTCCGGTAAATAATTCTTGAACCGATAAAATTTGTTGCATTATAATTCAATATTAAAAAAATCAGCGTTTTTCCAAAAAGGAAATTGCTCCCTCGTTTTTACTAACTCTTCTTTTTGAAGCGTAATATGAAAAACTTCCTCTTCATACGCGCAGTGATATAAAATTTCACCCAATGGTCCTACCACCATACTATCGCCACTGTGAATAATATTTTTACCATCTAACCCAACCCGATTCACGCCAATGGTGTAGCATTGGTTTTCAATGGCGCGCGCTGTCAGTAAGGTTTTCCACGCATGGTTTCTTTTTTCAGGCCAATTAGCAATATACAATAATACATCATATTCTAAGCCTGCAACATTTGCATTTTCAACATTAGTTTCCCCACTTGTTGTTGCTAATTGTTGGCGTGCCCAAACTGGGAAACGCAAATCAAAACAAATTTGTAAATTAATTTTCCAACCTTTAACACTTGCAATTAATCTTTTATTTCCTACACTATAAAATTCATCTTCACCAGCAAAAGCAAATAAATGTCGCTTATCGTAATAGCCTAATTGACCATTAGGTAACATCCATATTAAGCGATTATAATAGTTGCCGTTTTCTTCAATGATAACTGATCCGGTGATGATTGATTTTTTAGTCTCTGCCAATCGCTGCATCCATTGAACCGTGGGCCCTTCCATGGTTTCTGCAAATAAAGCAGGCTGCATACTAAATCCTGTCGTAAACATTTCTGGAAGTACAATAATTTCGGTAGGCTCGGCAATAGCCATAATCTTTTTAGCTAAGGCTTCGAGGTTTGCCCCCTTGTCCTCCCAATAAAGGGCAGTTTGTATTATTGTAAATTTAAGTGATGACACAGAAGATGTTTTATGCTGCATTAAAGATACAATAAACGGGGATTATTTATTTCGCCTTATTCAGTTGTTGTAAAATGGGCTGGATTAGGGCAGACTCAAAACCGCGTTGGTATAAAAATGCCTGTGTTTTAGCCATCCGACTTAAACCCCTTTCAATTTTAAGATCTAATAAAGTAAAAATTTTATCAATATCCTTGAATTTTAATTTTTTAATATATATATGCTCATTATTTTTTTATTTTGTCGTATTCTTCTTGTGAAATCAAACCAAGATCCAATAATTCTTTCTTTTCTTTTAGCAGTTTAATTGCATCTTCTTTTGTAATATTATTATTTACATTAATTTTATCTGATAAATTAGAATTATTATTTCTTCCACAAAGTGGAATTTGTACACCATTTACTTTGTTTACTAGTATTTGTGGCGACCCTTTCGAGTCTCTAATTAAATCATATTTT
>SYEV01000063.1 GCA_005800655.1 Bacteroidota bacterium | reverse complement strand
TTTGCGCATTCATTAATATATAACTAGGTGAATAACTTGGTAATTGATATGCACTCGGATTAGCAAAAGTATTTGGTATTCTTTTTGAACCATTATAGGTAATCGTATAATTAAATTTCCAGCTATTTAACGTCGCATAATCAAAACTTAAAAATGAACGGTGCTTAGCAATATAAGGACGTTCCAGTAATACCCCATGATAGGTTTGCTTAACATCAAAATATCTGTATGCTAATTTTACATCCAATCTTTTAATTGGGCTCGCATTCAATTCGGTTTGAAAACTATTTGAAAATGATTTTCCTTCTAAATTTGTAAACATCACTTTACGTGGATTTTCCAAATCAACCACCACTTGATTCTCAAAATCATTTCTGAAAAAGTCAAGTCCCAGCGTTGCACTATTGCCAAAAAGTATAAACTTTTGATCAAAACTGATTCCCTTATTCCAGGCAATTTCAGGAGAAAGCCCATAAGCACCTCCCATGTTCATGGTATGGCCTGTATTGGTTGGATGAATTTCAAGCGCTCTAGCACTCACTAAAACACTATTGTTCTCGGCAAATATATTAGCAGTGCGTTGACCACGTCCAGCACTTAATCTGATAGCGGAGCCTTTAAATAGTTCGTAACGTAAATTGAACCTGGGTGTTATAAATGTTCCGAATAAATTATTATTATCAGTTCTTACACCCATTATCATACTCAGTTTATCAGTTGGGGTATAGGTATATTCAAAAAAGATACCCGGAACCACTTCTTTTCTTTTATAACTATTTAAGTTAAATAATTCGTCATATTGGTCAAGTTGAAAACTGACTCCAGTTCTGTATTTATGTACGGTGGAATTAATAATGGACTGGTAAATTAAATTTCCATAAATACTCTTTTGATTGGCTTTATAATTCGTTAAACCAAAATAAGAATCTTGATCATGACTAATCGCATTTAACTGCAAACCAATACTTTTAAATTTTTGTTGTGGAAATATATATCCTATTTTTCCAAACACCTCATACCTTTCTGTATTAATGCCTAGTCCGTAATGATGGGTCGTACCTTTATGACTGCTTGGATCAAAAGTAGTTTGCCCTCCTATTTTTTGGTCATTTAATATCTTGTAACCTATTTCTGATAAAAACCCATTTGTATTATCATATTTAAATTTGTTCACCAAACTTAGTTGATTCCCCGTAGGCAAATCTCTAAATTCGTCTTTATTAAAATCGATGTTATTATTATTTAAAAAATCATCGTGCAATAATAAAGAAGTCGCCCATTTTGAATTTAGCTTATGTGACAGGTTTAAATTCAAATCAGTTTTACCAAAATCATTCACATAAATATTGGCTAATAATTTTTCGGCGGTTTCAGGTTTCTTTAATTCCACATTAATTTGACCTGCAATACTTTCATATCCATTTGCAACTGAGCCTACCCCCTTGGTTAACTGAATACTCTCAATCCAAGGACCTGCAATTGAATTCAAGCCTAAGATGGTACCCAACCCCCTGGGGCCAGGTAAATTTTCGACGGTTAACTGTGTGTAAACACCGCTTAAACCTAATAATTGTATTTGCTTGGAACCAGTAACAGCATCATTAAAGGAAACATCCACCGAGGGGTTGGTTTCAAAACTTTCACTAAGGTTGCAACAGGCTGCTTTTAATAATTCTGTTCCTGTCATTACTTGTGTTCTAATGGTACTCGATAAAGGAATAAAACTGCCCACATTTCTGCTAAATACCGTTACCTCGTTTAACTGATTTTTAGCTGCTAAAACAACTTTAAAATCATTTACATTTTCGATGGTAATGGTATCTGACTTATATCCAACATAACTAATAACTAGTTTTTTGATTGGATTCATACTTATTTTAAAAACGCCAAAACTATCCGTGCGGACCCCGGCATTTGTTCCAGCCCAATATACGCTTGCGTTCATGAATGGTTCAAACTTGCCATTATTACTTTCCTGCAATACAACACCCGTAATTTGAGCTGTGTCATTTTTTTCTTTCGGATGATCATCATGATGGGTTTCCAATTCTCTATAATGACAACAATCAGGTAAATCTTGATAAATGAAATCTTTGGCTTTTTTATTATCTAAATCATGCCCTACTGCAACAATGGTATTTTCAATTTTATCTAAAGAGATTTTTTTTGCGTCAAATTGAATGGACAATAATTTAGAATCAACATCCCATGTAGCTTTGCTAATCCCCTTTATTTTTAGTGCATCTTCAATTCGTCCTTTACACATTTCGCATGCACCAAATACCTTAAATATAGTGTCTGTATAATTTATTTTTTGATCAGCCTGTGCGAATGTATAACTGCTTAAAAATAGGCAGATATAACCTATAATATATTTGAAATTCATTTTATCTAATTTAAATTTTAATCAATGAAGCTCCCTTAAAAAAAAGGAGCACAGCCCTCAGATTAAAATATCTAAATTAGAAAGCTACAGTCTGCAATGTAAATGGGTACACCTAGTTGATCAGGCGGTGCGTGACTATAATTGGATTGTTTAGCATTAACTGAAACTACAATTGAAACTGTTTCAAAATCACTACTAGTAGGCAGAAGCGCTAATTGATGATCAATATTGAAAAGGCTATTTGCAATATTTTGATCAACTACATTCTTAATTAATTTTTTAGAATCATGGCAGCATCCCTTTCCTTTTTTCTTGGATTTTTCCATGCCACATTTGCCGCATTTTTTGGGAGTATTATTAACCCAACTCATACTAGTTCCTGCAAGCTTTCCCATGCAATAATGCATGTTTACCATTACACCCGAAGAGGTAATAATAAAAATAAAAGAAAGCAAGTATAGGAATAGTTTTTTCATCAATAACAAAGGTAGTAATTTATTGAACAATCGGATTTAAATCAGCACCATTTGTACAATATCATTATAGGGTTTCAACCACTTTGCCGCAGGAAAGCATTCTGCTGCCGTAATATGGATTTTTGACCTTGTTTTCCAAACTTAACCAATTGGCGCCTTTGCCTTTGTTGGCCATTGGACAAAACTGATAATAAACAGGTACTTCATTCTTAGCATCCTTAACAAGAAGATACATATTAGTTGATAGTGTAACGAATTGATCTCTTTGAACGCTAATATCATTAGACGCTTGAATGAACTTAGCTGCATTAATTAAGTCATTGGATATTTTGACCCAAGTGTTATTTGTGGCGGTATTTAAATCGGCCGTATTCACAGCTGACAAAGCTTTCACTAGCGCACTTGCAGTTAAAACAGCTTGTTCATTATTGGTTGCAACTAAAGCATCTTTAAGACCTATGTATGCATTGACAACTGACTTAATAGATGTATTGTTCTGGCTGTAGCCAAAAGAAAAAGTTAAAAGAAATAGTACTGAAAAGAAAATTTTATTGAATTTCATAATTGTACCTTTTAGAAGATTTAAAGCGAAGTTAAATTGAAAATATGGTATTCAAATTATGTATTTGCGTTTTAACAGCCTGTTGTTTTTTAGCAACTAAAATCATTTTCTCAGCTAATAACCCAACTGGCATGGGTTTTTGCTTCATTAACAAACCCAGCTTATTTAAGGCGTTGATAATGTGTATACTGATTTTTTCAACTGGTCTTAACTTGGAAGCCTGACGTTGTAAAATTCCAGGCCTAAAAATATGGATCTGTTTAAAGGATAATTTTTGTACATCCGCATCCAACTTCCCTTTAGTTTGCGGATAAAAAAAGGCACTATTTTCATTAGCCCCATAGGAGGAAACTAAAACATAGGTATTAACCCCATTATCGCTTGCAGCTTTGGCTACTTGATATTGATAGGTATAATCAATCTTAAATTGATTTGCTTTTGTTTTAGCCACCCTTAAAGTAGTTCCTAAGGTGGAGAACAAAATATCGCCTTTCACAAGGTGCGACCAACTAGTGGTATTATCAAAATCAACAATATGTACCTGAAGTTTAGGATTTGCTATATCAATTGCACGTCTGGTTAACACCACCACGCTACTAAAATAGGGGTCAGTTAATAATTGAATTAGTAATTCCGACCCAGTGGCGCCAGTGGCACCAATTAAAATTGCGATTTTATCATTCATAATTAAACATAAAGGTAAATCACATATAACATAAAATCCATTGAAATTATCAATGCGCCGTTTAAAATAATGTACCCCAAATGTTAATGAATAGATACATTAATTGCTACTTTTATTTAACAAAATGAATGATTAGGCCCAAAATTATTAACCTAAAAAAACACATTAAAATGAAAAATAATATACTAGCCCAGATCGACAACCCAGTACAACTCGAAAAATTATATAGAGAAAATAACAATGAATTTAAGAAGCATTTTAACGAGATATATCCTATGTTGGTCAAGTTGCAAGTTGTATTCCTGCATCAACCGACTTTGCCCCGCGGCAGCCAGTGCTTGTAGCGTCGGCATGTCGGTTGGTCGCTTGCCAAGTTTGAGTGCAGCAACACCACCAGCGACGGCACC
>SYEV01000062.1 GCA_005800655.1 Bacteroidota bacterium | reverse complement strand
TGCCCCTGCACTGCTGTATTATTTAACAATTGGTTGAGTTCTGCTACTAGGTTTTTAGTGGTCAAATTTTCCTGTATCAATTCCTTCACCACTTCTTTGTCCATAATTAAATTCACCAAGGCAATGAATTTAATTTTCACAAACCTTTTGGCGAGCATTAATGTAATCCGATTGCCTTTATAGCAAACCACTTCAGGTACGTTTAATAATGCTGTTTCAAGTGTTGCAGTACCACTAGTGACGAGTGCTGCTTTGCTATGATTTAAAATTGCGTAGGTATTATTTTTAACAATATGGACATTGGGTAAGTTAGGCATCAATGCGTTGAACCAATCATCCGCTAGTCCTGGGGCTTGTGCTACTGCAAAATGTTCATTAGGAAAATGTGCAGCGACCGATAACATCATGGGTAGCATTTTTGCAATTTCTTGCTTTCTACTTCCGGGTAATAATGCAATCACCGCTTGCCCGTTTAATTGGGGCAAAGGGTGGGGTAAATTCACTTGTGAAGCAAGCACTTGCATTAAAGGATGTCCCACATAATCCACCTCCCAATTCCAACGGTCCTTAAAATATTTTTTTTCAAAAGGGAGGATACATAATAAACGATCTATACATGCACGCATGGCAGGGACCCTGTTTTCCTTCCAAGCCCAAACCTGTGGCGCAATAAAATAAATTACTTTCAACCCTTTTTGCTTGGCCCATTTGGCAATGCGTAAATTAAAACCAGGGTAATCAATACAGATTAAAACATCGGCTTGAAAATTCGAAATATCTTGTTTACAAAAATTAATATTCTTTAGGATGGTAGATAAATTCATCACTACTTCCACTAATCCCATAAAGGCCAATGAGCGATAATGTTTTACTACATTTCCGCCTGCGGCTTGCATTAAATCGCCACCCCAACATTGGATAACAGCAGCTTTATCCTTTGCTATGATGGATTTAATTAAATTTGATCCATGTAAATCGCCGCTGGCTTCGCCTGCTATGATATAATATCGCATTTATAAAAACCATTTACATGCAATTGCAACAATTGCATAAATACAAGTGGTGAAAAATATTCCCTTCGCAGTTTTATCTGCCTGTTTTTGAAAAAAGTAAGTGAGTACGCCTCCATTCAATAATAAGGATACACTAATCATTGCAGATAAGATCGATTTTTGTTGAATGAGTAAATCGCCAAATTCTGTAAAGGAGAAAACGCTAAACTTCCATTCATAAAAAAGGTAAAACCCTAAAAATGGGAGCAGGAGTCCAAGCACCACGCCTAATATATAATTGTCCTTTACCATTTCCATTTTTTACTTAGTTTTTCCTTGAGCAAATGATTGGTTAAATCAAATTGCACAGGAACCACACTGACATAATTATTTTTCAACGCCCAAACATCCGTATCCTTTGATTTGTCAAAGTTGACAAACTCGCCCGTCAACCAATAATATTTTTTACCATGCGGGTCGGTACGTTCAACAAACTTTTCATCATACTTTGCGTAGGATTGTTTGCAAATTTTAATCCCTTTAATTAATTGGGTTGCCACATTCGGGATATTTACATTTAAGCAAAGGTGCTTATCTAAATTTTTATCGGCTAGTAATTGCTTCACTATAATGCGTGCATAATTTTGGGCCGCTGTAAAGTCGGCTTCGATGCTTAAGTCCAATAAACTAAATCCTATACTTGGGATACTTTCAATGGAAGCTTCCAATGCTGCCGACATGGTGCCAGAATAAATCACATTGATCGAATGATTTGCGCCATGATTGATCCCACTCAAACAAATAGATGGCTTACGATGTAATACTTTATCTACCGCTAATTTTACGCAATCCACGGGTGTTCCGCTACAAGTATAGGCTTCAACGCCGTCAAAAATAGGTACTTTTTGTAATCTTAAATGTTGTCCAAGGGTGATGGCATGCCCCATACCACTTTGTGGTTTATCGGGGGCAACCACTATTACTTTACCTAAATCCTTCACCGCTTCCACTAATGCCTTAATGCCTGGTGCACTAATACTGTCATCGTTGGTGATAAGTATAACCGGTTTTTCTGCTTTTGTTTTTGCCATACTGCAAGTTACTAAGCAAGGCCCTTGTCACAAAAATTATAAATGAACGAAGCAGAAGGTAGGTGCGCAACGAAAATATTTTTAAAAAATTGCTAAAAATATTTGGAAATACTAAATATATTAGTAAATTGCACTAAAATCATTAGTTATGTCATACGCAGGAAAAAATTTAAAATACATCAGAAAGCAGCGCGAATGGACACAAGAAGAAATGGCCAATCAACTTCAAATTAAGCGATCCTTGGTAGGGGCTTATGAGGAGGAGCGCGCCGAACCAAGGTTGGATGTGCAGGAAGTTATCTGTGCAAAATTTAATATCAGTTTAGAGCAATTCTTGTTTCAGGATTTATCTGAAACAGGTGGATTGTCATCAGGCTCGAATAATAGCTATTTAGAGCGTCGTCGCTCTATTAAATCCGATAAGTCCATCAGTTTAGCACCCATTGTTCCATTTGTGCCTGTTAAGGCTGCAGCGGGTTATTTGGCAGGTTATGCGGATCCAGAGTTCTTGGATGAGCTAAATACATTCACATTACCGATGTTAGCGCCCGGTGATTACCGTGCGTTTGAAATCATCGGGGACAGTATGCTTCCCACTCCAAGTGGAAGTGTAATTGTGGGTGAAAAAGTGGACAATATGAAGGAGGTAAAGAACAGTAATACCTATATCGTAGTCTCAAATTCAGATGGTGTGGTATACAAGCGAGTGATCACCAATGAAGATGTTACTGAACGACTTACTTTATTGAGTGACAATCCATTGTATGAGCCATATCAAGTAAATACACAAGATATAGTAGAGATATGGAAGGCTGTTTATATTATCCAAAAAGCAGGGGCGCAGCCCATGTGGAATGTAGATCAATTAGCCGGCGTGGTTAATAATTTACAGGACCAAATTACCAATATGAAGCGCACGATGAACTAGTTGTTTTAGTTTTGCGTTTAAATTATAGGTTTTATTCATCCCGATCGCTTAAAAAGCCGTCGGGATTTTTTATAGGACAACTTGAAGTGTTAATATAAATAAAAAACTAAACAAATGAATTACAATTGTTTAGGTTTATATAATTAAAGTAAAATAATAGGTTATTCCCACTCGATAGTCGCAGGAGGTTTACTGCTGATATCGTATACCACACGGTTAATTCCCCTTACTTCATTGATGATGGAATTGCTCATATGTGCTAGGAATTCATAAGGTAAATGTGCCCAGTCGGCTGTCATGCCATCCACTGAGGTTACTGCTCTTAAAGCCACTGTGAATTCATAGGTTCTTTCGTCACCCATCACACCCACGCTTTTTACAGGTAAAAGAATGGTGCCTGCTTGCCATACCTTATCATACAATCCGAATTCTTTGAGTCCATTCATGTATATCGCATCGGCTCTTTGAAGAAGGTCTACTTTTTCGGCGGTAACTTCTCCTAGTATACGAATGGCTAGTCCAGGTCCTGGGAAAGGATGTCTGGCGATCATAGCGCTAGGAATACCTAATTCAAGGCCTACTCGGCGAACCTCATCTTTAAATAAGCTTCTCAATGGCTCTACTAAAGTAAGGTGCAATGATTCAGGTAAGCCACCCACATTATGGTGTGATTTAATGGTTTGTGAAGGGCCGTGTACACTTACACTTTCAATCACATCAGGATATATTGTTCCTTGACCTAAAAACTTAGCTTCCAGCATTTTAGATGCCTCTACTTGAAATATATCTATAAATAGTTTACCAATTACTTTTCGTTTTTCTTCCGGCTCGGATTTGCCAGCTAGACCATCATAAAACATTTGCTTAGCATCAATGCCACGAACATTTAATCCAATGGCATGATAGGTATCTAACACCTGCTGAAACTCGTCCTTGCGTAAAACCCCATTGTCTACAAAAATACCATGAAGACGATCTCCGATGGCCTTATGAATTAAGGTGGCAGCTACGGTGCTATCCACTCCGCCACTTAATGCCATAATCACATGACCCTCTCCAATTTGCTCCTTAAGCTTTTGAACCGTTTCAGTTACAAAGGAAGCTGGGGTCCAATTTTGATGGCAGCCACAAATGTCCACCAAAAAGTTTTTGATCATTATCTTGCCCTGGGTAGAGTGGTACACTTCTGGGTGAAATTGTAGGCCATGCAAACTGTTGCCATCGTCCTGCTTTTTGCGAAAAGCGGCTACGGGAATGCTATCAGTATCAGCTAAAAGCTCAAAATTATCTGGGAGCTGGGTAATAGAGTCGCTATGACTCATCCAAACCTGGCTATTATCTTCAATATCTTTAAATAAGATGTCCTGTTTCTTGAACCTTAATTGGGCACGGCCATATTCTCTTTTATTCGATTTTTCTACCTTACCACCAAAGTTTTTGGCACTTAATTGGGCACCATAACAAACAGTCAATACCGGAACCTTCTCTAAGATGGCTTTAATATCAACATTGGGCGCTTCCTCCTCGTTTACACTCGCAGGGGAGCCGCTTAGGATGACCCCTTTTAGACTAGGGTCAAACTGTATTGCATTGTGAAAAGGGGTGATTTCGCAATATACATTCGCTTCACGAACAGCCCTAGCGATCAGCTGGGTATATTGGCTACCAAAGTCGAGGATAAGGATTTTTTCAATCATGCGACGAAGTTAAGCAAAAAAAAATCCCCCCGAAAACTCGAGGGGATTTTGAAGTGTATAAGTTTAATCCCGCTGTGCGGTTTTAATTTCTTTTCTTAACAACTACAGCTTTAACTGCAGTGTGTCTCGCCAACTTACTCTTTAAATTAGCCGCTTTATTTTTGTGGATAATTCCACGTTTTGCTAATTTGTCAATTTGAGAAATGATGTTAGGAAGCTTCTCGTCATATGCTTTTTGCTCTTCAACTGTTTTCAATTCACGAATAGCATTACGCGTAGTTTTACCGTAATAACGATTTCTGTCGCGACGTTTAGTTGCTTGTCTTACATCTTTTTTGGTAGCCGAATGATTTGCCATGTACTAATATTAATTTTCAGGAGGGCAAAGGTAAGGTACTTAAACAAATAATTAAAATTAAAATACAAAAAAAATAAAAATCAATACAAATAATTGTAAATCAAGTAGTTATATATGCTACACGACTGGTATTTTAATGAAAATAAAGTGAAATAAAATAGGAGGGTTAAGTACGGCGATTTTTAGGGGTTTTAATACCTAAGAAAGTTCCCTTTTGGGGTAGATCAACCCTAATCCAATTATCCAATTTTCGGGCGCCGTACTTGTTAAATTTATCCGCTAATTTTGGGCTCCTGCGAAAGCAGGGCTTTACATATGCACCAACAGATTCACCAACAAATTGCTAATAATTTACTTGACAACTACCAGGGGCAGGAGCCATTGGCCAATTATTTAAAGAAGTACTTTTCGGCTAATAAAAAACATGGTAGTCGGGATCGTAAAAGTATTTCCGCATTTTGTTATGCGCATTTTAGAGATGGGGAAATTGATTTCCCGCTTGTGCAAAATGTATCCTCGGAAATAAAAGTGAAACAATTTGTCGCATCACATCAGGAGCAGCCCTTGTTGTTTATACGGGTGCGTCCTTGGCAAAGAGAAAAAGTAATTCCAAAACTAATTGCTGCACAAATTACTTATCAGGAAATTACGCCCACCACTTTTGCTTTAGTTAATACCACTTCACTTCAAAATGTATTGGAGTTAAATAAGGAAGTGGTGATTCAGGATTTAAATTCACAAGCACTAGCTTCCTTACTTGCACTCGTGCCTACGAGTATGGATCAAGTATTAAATGTTTGGGATGCCTGCGCTGCAAGTGGTGGAAAATCTATTTTAATGTTTGATTATTTAGCGAATATTAAAATTCATGTTACAGATATCCGAGAATCTATTTTACATAATTGTGAAAAACGATTAGCGGAAGCAGGCATCAGGCCTTCTTCTGTGCAAGTGGTGGATTTGGTTTATCCATTTGAAATAAAAAAACAATTCGATTTTATATTCGCTGATGTGCCTTGTTCTGGAAGCGGCACTTGGGGTAGGACACCTGAACAATTAAAATATTTTAAACAGGAGCAACTTACTAACTATACGGAGTTGCAAGGAAAAATTATTGAAAATTTAATTCCAGCTTTAAAGCTGCATGGGCATTTGTTATATGCCACTTGTTCGGTATATCAAGATGAAAACGAAAATAATATAGCCAAGTTATTAGCTACTGGTAAATTTAAAGTGGTGAAACAACAATACTTTAAAGGATACGACAAACAAGCCGATACTTTGTTTGGTGCGTTGCTTGAAAAAATTGCAGATTAATTGATTAGCGAATTGCGTTTAATACGCCGCTTTGTATAATACCGCCTGCAACTACATCATCTCCTTCGTAAAATACCGCGCTTTGACCTGGTGCAATGCTTTTTACATTTTCGTAAAATCTTGCTTGAACACCATTGTCGGTATTTGATAAGGTACATAATGCACCCGCATCGTGGTATCTAATTTTTGCCATCACATCCATAGATTCTGATAAATGATCATATTTTATCCAATTCAATTTTGCGACCATCATATCGTTTTTATCTAAGTCAGTTTCTTCGCCAATCACAACGACATTATTCACAGGATCAATATCGGTCACATATACGGGATGCCCCATGGCCAATTCCAATCCCTTTCTTTGTCCAATCGTATAAAATGGATAGCCTTTATGTTTGCCTAATCTTTTTCCTTTGGTATCCACAAACCAACCGCCGTTCACTCTTTCTTCCAAACCATCTAGGCGTCTTTTTAAAAATCCTCTATAATCATTATCAGGAACAAAGCAAATTTCATAGCTCTCACTTTTCTTTGCCAATTCAGGATAGCCCATATCAATTGCCATTTGTTTGATATCTTTTTTATGCATGCCACCCAATGGTAAAATAGTGCGCTTTAGTAAATCCTGATCCACACCCCATAATACATAGCTTTGGTCCTTGGTTTCATCCAAACCTTTTGAAATTACATAACGGCCATTGGTATGTTGTCTCACTTTTGCATAATGTCCTGTCGCAATAAATTCACAACCCAATGCATCAGCACGTTTCAATAATGCACGCCATTTAATATGCGTGTTACACATTACACAAGGGTTGGGTGTGCGGCCTGCTAAATATTCTTCCACAAAATTTTCAATAACAAAATCGCCAAACTCTTCTCTAATATCTAAAATATAGTGGGGGAAGCCATTGTTAACAGCAGCCAATCGGGCATCATTAAAAGAGTCGATATTGCAACACCCTGTTTCTTTTCCATTGGTGTTGCTAGTGGAGTAATCCCAGGTTTTCATGGTTATTCCAATAACCTCATAACCTTCGTTGTGTAATAAAAGCGCGGCAACCGTGCTATCAATTCCGCCACTCATGGCGACTAAAACCTTTCCTTTTTTACTCATGTTATTTGGCCAGTTAAATGTTGGCTTGACACAAAAGTAATTGATCCTGAGCGACTTTATCACATTGGGGGTAAAAGAGGGCTTAATTTTTAATGTCGACAACCGAAAAACCCTATCTTCATTCCCATAAAACGACAAAATATAAGAAAATGATTAAACTACAAGTTATTGGAAACTTAGGCAAAGACGCCTTAGTTAACAATGTAAATGGCAAAACAGTAATTAACTTTAATGTGGCTCATACAGAGCGATTTAAAGACGCACAAGGAAATCAAAAAGATCGTACAACATGGGTGGACTGTTCTTATTGGACAGACCGAACTGCAGTTGCGCCTTATTTAAAAAAGGGAACGCAGGTGTATGTGGAAGGAACACCGGATGTAAGATCTTACACAACAACTGATGGACGCAATGGTGCTTCATTAACACTTCGAATTTCATCTGTACAATTATTAGGGGCTAAACCAGCTGGTTCAAGTACAGGTGGCGGATCGGATGCTTCTAATGGCGGTGATACAGGTAGTGGCGGATATCAAAGTGCAGGTGGTGGATCAGATACCACTGCAATGGATGATTTACCATTTTAATTTAATAGCATTCTGCAATATCCAAAAGGTATACTTAACGGTATACCTTTTTTTATTATTGGCTAACATGTGTTTGGTAATAAGCTTGAATTCTGTAATGTGGTTAAATAAGTGTCGCGAATTCAACTAAAATTCAATGCACATAATTATCTTTGACGATACAAAAATTGATTACATAAATATTTTTCTAATGAGGGTAATGAAATTCGGAGGAACAAGTGTAGGAAAGCCGGAAAGGATGCACCAAGTATCGCAATTAATTACGCGTGATGGGGAACCTACCATCGTGGTTTTAAGTGCATTGAGCGGAACTACAAATGCATTGGTTGAAATAAGCAATAGTTTGGCAGCACAAGATAAAGTGGGGTCCACGCAAAAGATTGAGGCACTTGAAAAACATTATGCATTATTTATAAATGATTTAATAAAAGAGTCCACGCTTAAAACAAAAGCGGAAGGAATTATTAAAGAACACTTTGAATTTTTAAGAATAACACAACGCATCTCCTTAAGCGATGCATTGAATAAAGATATTTTAGCACAAGGTGAATTAATGAGCACCAAACTTTTTGCTTTGTATTTAGAGCAAGAAAAAATTGATCATGCCTTAATTCCTGCTTTGGATTTCATGTGTTTGGATATGAATGATGAGCCGGATTTAACTTTGATTGAGCAAAAAATAAAAGGGGTGTTGGCGCAACATCCAACTAAAAAGTTATTTATTACCCAGGGATATATTTGTCGCAATGCAAAAGGGGAGGTTGATAATTTAAAGAGAGGTGGAAGTGATTACACCGCTTCATTGATAGCTGCAGCAGTGCAAGCAAGTGTTTGTGAAATTTGGACGGATATCGATGGCATGCATAACAATGATCCGAGAGTAGTAGATAAAACGGTTGCGATAGAGCAATTGAGTTTTGATGAGGCAGCGGAGTTGGCTTATTTCGGTGCTAAAATATTACACCCGACTTGTATTTGGCCAGCACAACAAGGAAACATTCCTGTGAAATTATTAAATACCATGCAACCGTCGGCTGCTGGTACAGTGATAAAAAAAGAAGCAGGAAGTACTGGTGTCAAAGCGGTGGCTGCGAAAGATGGTATTATCGCTATCAAAATCAAGAGCAGTAGGATGTTACTTGCTTATGGGTTTTTAAGAAAAATATTTGAAGTATTTGAAAAATACAAAACACCGATTGATATGGTGACTACCTCAGAGGTAGCTGTATCTGTTACTATTGATAATGATTTGCATTTAGATGAAATTATTGCTGAGCTTAACAATATCGCATCCATTGAGGTTGAAAAAAATCAAACCATTATTTCGATTGTTGGAAACGAAATTGCTAAAACTGATGCTGTACTTACAAAATTATTCGATGCAATTAATGAAATTCCAGTAACCATGGTAAGCTATGGTGGAAGTCATCA
>SYEV01000061.1 GCA_005800655.1 Bacteroidota bacterium | reverse complement strand
CATAGTTTAACGACCCATCCAGATACCAAACAATTACAAGAAAGTGTATTAAGAGTTGTGGCTGAAAATATTGCTTGCGGTTTGGATCCTGAAAAAGTATCCTTATATGTTCAAAGTGATGTTCCAGAAATTGCTGAATTGTATTTGTATTTAAATATGTTGGCTTATAAAGGTGAACTTGAAAAAACCACCACCTTTAAAGATAAAGTTCGCATGCAACCGGATAACGTGAATGCAGGTTTATTGACTTATCCAGTTTTACAAGCCGCTGATATCTTAATTCACCGCGCAGTCAAAGTACCTGTTGGGAAAGACCAAGAACAAAATTTGGAAATGGCGCGCAACTTTGCAGAGCGTTTTAATCACAGATATGGCGAAACCTTCCCTTTACCTTATGCATTTAATTATAATAGTGAATTAGTTAAAATATTAGGATTGGATGGCGAGGGTAAGATGAGCAAAAGTGAAAATCAAATGACCACTTTATTTTTAGCGGATACGGATGATCTGATTCGCAAAAAAGTGATGAAAACTAAAACGGACCAAGGCCCCTTAACACCTAATGCAGCCAAACCTGATTACATTCAAAATTTATTTACTTTGATGGGGTTAGTGAGTTCGGCAGATACGGTAAAAAAATTCGAGGACGATTACAATAATAGCTCCGAGGGAAATTGCATTATAAGATATGGTGATATGAAAAAGCAATTGGCCGAGGATATGGTTAATTTTATTAACCCAATTCGTTCACAAGCCGCTGATTTACAAAACAACAAAGCCCATTTATTGAAAATCATACAACAAGGTGCAGACAAGGCAAGAGCAAGTGCTTCCACTACCCTTACCATGGTTCGAAAAACAATTGGGATGGATTACCTATAAAAAATTAAAAAAAATAAATAGTACATCAACTATTTAGTATTTTCACTATCATGGCAAAAGCTAAAAAACCAAAACACGTTGCAGTAGCAGGAAATATCGGCGCTGGCAAAACTACTTTAACTGAAATGTTAAGTAAGCATTATCGTTGGATACCTCAATTTGAGGATGTGGACCATAACCCCTACTTAACTGATTTTTACGATGACATGCCGCGTTGGAGTTTTAATTTACAAATTTATTTTTTGCATGGTCGTTTGAATCAAATATTAGATATTCAAAGAGGAACAGAAACTATTATTCAAGATAGAACGATTTATGAAGATGCTAATATTTTTGCACCCAACTTACATGAGATGGGTTTAATGAGCAAGCGTGACTTTGATAATTACTACGGTTTTTTTAGCACCATTAAATCAATGATTCAACCTCCTGACTTATTAATATATTTAAAAGCATCGGTTCCTACGCTAGTTTCTCAAATTCAAAAAAGAGGAAGAGAATACGAAGAAAATATTCGGTTGGATTATTTAAAAAAACTGAATGAGTATTACAATAAGTGGGTTGAAGGTTATAAGGAAGGTCCAATACTTATTATTGATTGTGACAAAAATAAATTCGGCGAAAACGAAGAAGATTTAGGCGAAATTATAAGCAAGGTAGACGGTATGTTGTACGGCTTATTTTAATCCCATAGGAATGAATGCACTTACACTAGAAATACTTGAACAATTCAAATTAATTGTTGGCTCCGAGTATGTTTTTACCGATGCTGATAGTATTGAAAAGTATGGCAAGGATGAAACAGAACAATTGCATTATGCCCCACAAGTAATTGTTAAGCCAAGGCAAGCTTCCGAAATTGCAGGACTACTGAAAATTTGTAACGAACATTTAATTCCTGTGACACCAAGAGGTGCTGGTACAGGATTAACTGGCGGCGCCCTTCCCCATTTAAGTGGTTTGGTGATATCAATGGAAAGATTCAATACCATTTTAGAAATTGACGAAAGAAATTTACAAGTGACCACCGAGCCTGGTGTGATTACAGAAATGCTGCAAGATGCGGTGAAAGAAAAAGGATTGTTTTATCCGCCTGATCCTGCGAGTAAAGGAAGTTGTTTTATTGGTGGTAATATTTCAGAAAATTCAGGCGGCCCTAAAGCAGTTAAATACGGCGTGGTAAAAGATTATGTATTAAACTTAGAAGTGGTACTTCCCAATGGTGAAATAATTTGGACCGGTTCCAACGTATTAAAAAATGCCACTGGTTATAATATCACACAACTTATCGTGGGTAGCGAAGGCACTTTAGGTATTGTAACTAAAATAGTATTAAGATTAATTCCACATCCGAAGTTTGATTTATTAATGCTGGCGCCTTTTAATAGTTTGGAAAAAGCAAGTGAAGCGGTAAGTGCAATTTTTAGAGCTGGCATTACCCCTAGCGCAATGGAATTAATGGAGATAGATGCCATCACACTCGCTTCAAAAATTTTAGACAGCACAGCCATCCCACTAACTGAAAATTTAGCGGCACATTTAATTATTGAAGTGGATGGCAATAATATGGATGTATTGATGGGTGAAATGGAAGCTATTTCGGAAGTACTTTCCCAATTTGACGCAGGTGAATTATTTTTCGCAGATGATGCGCAACAAAAAAATGAACTTTGGAAAATACGACGCAAAGCCAATGAGGCTGCTGTAATGGCTGGTTATACCATTGAGGAAGATACCGTGGTACCAAGAGCTGAACTACCTAAATTAATAAAAGGGGTCAAAGAATTAGGCACACAAAACGGATTTAAAGTGGTGTGTTATGGTCATGCAGGTGATGGCAATTTACATATCAGAATAAACCACCCTACTATTAAAAAGAGTTATGGTAGTGATGAAATGAATGCCATCTTAAAAAAATTATTTGAACTTGTTAAGGAATTAGGCGGTACCATTAGTGGCGAACATGGTATTGGGCTGATACAAAAATCATACATGCCAGTGCTGTTTAACGAAGTGTCGCTTGAACTAATGCGCGGCATAAAAAATACATTTGACCCAAATCATATTTTAAATAGCGGTAAAATTTTTGATTATAAAAAGTAACCACGCTGTAACTCAACCCTATGTATCTTAAAAACACTTTCCTAGCTACTCTTATTTTATTCAGTTTTGCTGCGCAAGGGCAAACTACCATAACTACAAATAAAACTTTAGATAAAAAACCAGTTTTCGTGGGTGGCGGATTGGTATTAGGTGGCGGAGCGCATAGCTTTCAGATGGGTTTGAATCCTGAAATTATAAAAAGCTTTACGCCTTACTTGGATGGTGGATTGGCAATGAATATATATTATGAGCTATACAATCCCTCTGAGTTTAGTGATATTCGAAGTCGCAACTTTAGATTAGGTATTGGCGCATTTACGCGTATTTGGCCAATAGAAAGTTTTTTTATCCAAGTGCAACCAGAATACAATTATGCATGGATCAAACAAAAGGACACCAAATCTGGACAAGCTGGATCAACTAATTTTGGTGCTGAAAGCATATTGGCTGGTATTGGATATGGGAAACGCAGTGCTAATGGGATTAGTTATTTTTCGGTGATGATTGATTTATTAAACAACCCACAATCACAATACAATAGCGGTTATAACAGAAAAGAACCAGTATTTAGAGCAGGTATTGGATTCCCAATAAGATTCGGACCTAAGGTTGCGCGCTAAAATTTGAGCTTATGCTACATTTTTTTTAAGCGCTATGAAAAAACTCCTTAATCTCTTCCAGTGTTGCACAAATTTGCAAACGATACCTACTTCGTTCGTATAAAAAATCCTCTTCCTCCATTTTTTGAATCATAGAAACTAATGGATCATAGAATCCTTGAAAATTATATAGCACTATTTTTTTATCGTGGATACTTAAATTGTTCCAAACAAGCATTTCAAAAAGTTCATCAAATGTTCCCAAGCCCCCTGGAAGTACAATTGCAGCTTCCCCTTTTTCATACAATAGCATTTTACGTGCATGCATATTTTCAGTAACAATCAATTCCATTAATCCTTTGTGTTCGGCTTCCCACTCTAATAAAACCTTTGGAATGATGCCTACCACCTTGCCTCCTTTTGCTAAACACGCATTAGCTGTGGCACCCATTAATCCTTTATTTCCACCACCATATACAAGCGTAATTTTTTCTTCGGCTAACCAACTGCCTAAATCCATGGCTATTTGTTCAAAAGCGGGGTTTTTACCAGATTTAGAACCGCAAAACAGTGTAATTGCATGTATGAGCATAATATCCTTTTTGTGCTTTATGATATCGAATTTAGTTAAAATTAAAAGATTGTCTTTACTTTGCTTGAACTAATTTAATAACCTATGAGCGCTCCCTTATTATTCCTATTTGTAGTACTGTATTTTTTAGTCCTACTGGCTGTAGCTAAAGTAACAGGGAAAAATAGCAATAATATGTCCTTTTTCATTGGTAATAAAAATAGCAATTGGATGTTGGTTGCCTTTGGAATGATCGGAACCTCATTAAGTGGTGTCACTTTTGTAAGCGTTCCTGGAGCTGTTGGAAAAGACGGATTTCACTATTTGCAAATTACGATTGGCTACCTAATTGGCTACTTCACAATTGCCTATGTTTTATTGCCGATCTATTACAAGATGAACCTAACTTCTATTTATAATTATTTAGAACAAAGATTAGGTTTTGGCGCTTATAAAACAGGTGCCTCTTTTTTTATACTATCAAGAACTTTGGGCGCTACGGCAAGACTATATTTGGTGGTAAAAATTTTACAAGTATTTATTTTAGATAATTTACATGTTCCCTTTTGGGCAACCACGGTTGTTATACTTGCTATGATTTTATTATACACCTATGAAGGGGGTGTGAAAACAATTGTATATACAGATACTTTACAAACATCGGGTATGCTATTGGGTTTAATTATTTGTAGTATCTACATTTTATCCAACCTACATTTATCTGTAGGAGATGCATTAGTTGCTATGCAAGCGAAAGGTATTGCCACCGTTTTCAATCCTGATGTGAATGCGAAATCATTTTTTCTAAAACAAATCATTGGAGGTGCTTTCATTACCCTTACTATGACTGGATTAGACCAAGAAATGATGCAGAAAAATATCAGTGTTAAGAACTTGAAAGATGCCCAAAAAAACATGGT
>SYEV01000060.1 GCA_005800655.1 Bacteroidota bacterium | reverse complement strand
GCCGTACTCCTCTATATCAATAATATGTTTGCTTGCTTCAGTTTTATCGGTATTTTTTCGATTATCCGCTCTCGGTGCATTTTCTACCAAATATTCCATGTCCTGATGAAAAAAAGATTGCAAAGGCGCAGGCAAACTGTATATCGCAATTTGATTAATGGTGCGGTGCACTAAAAAGCCCCAGCTACTTAGCCCAAAAAATAATATGGCAACAACAAAAAGATAGACTGATTTCCTTGTATTGAAAATATTTGAGCGCATACACTAAATTTTGCTCGAAGATAGCCTATTATCCCCTTTTATAACTGCTAAAAGATTAAATTTTCCATTTGATAAATTGTGGCATCGATTATAGAAAAATGAGATTAAATTTGATCCAAATTGTAAAATATGGATCCGCTATTACGTTTGTCAAATTTAAAAAAATATTATGCTACCCAAAAAGCGGTAGATGATATCAGTTTTGAAATACAAAAAGGAAGCATTTTTGTATTACTTTGACCCAACGGTGCAGGTAAAACAACCTTACTCAGAATGATTACCGGAATTTTTTACCCAGATGGAGGTGATATTATTTTAGACGGAAAACCATTTAATTCAATCGACGATATCCAAAAAATTGGATATATGCCGGAGGAAAGAGGCTTATATAAAAAAATGAAAATTGGCGAGCAGGCCTTATACCTAGCGCAATTAAAAGGTTTAAGCAAAGCGGAGGCTACTGAAAAAATAAAGTACTGGTTTAAGAAATTCGAGATGGAAACCTGGTGGAATAAAAAGGTAGAAGATTTAAGTAAAGGGATGAGTCAAAAATTACAATTTGTAATTACCGTATTACACGAACCTAAATTGATCATACTCGACGAACCATTTAGTGGTTTAGATCCTTTAAATGCAAATTTAATCAAGGAAGAAATTTACAACCTTGCAAAAAAAGGCGCTACTATCATATTTAGTACACACCGTATGGAGCAGGTGGAGGAAATATGCGACCATATTGTTCTAATGAATCTTGGCAAGAAAATACTAGATGGCACTGTGACTGATATCAAACAACAGTTTAAAGAAAATAGTTTTTTAATTCAAACTGACAATGAAGTTACTATTCATCCCAACCCTATTTTCAGCACGATAAGCAATGAAAAAAATAAAATATTGGTAAAAATCAATGAAGGTTACCAAAGCAATGATGTATTGAAATATTTATTGCAGGAGAATGTCAATATCGTTGCCTACAATGAGTTACTACCTTCCTTAAATGATATTTTTATCAAATTGGTCGAAAACACACATGCCACTGCAAGGGCATTTCAAAATAATTAAATTTTAAAAGCATTCCGATGAATAAGACTTGGCTAATCATACAAAGAGAATATACAACAAGGGTTAAAAACAAACGTTTTTTAATACTGACTTTTCTAATGCCTATATTAATTGTGGGCTTTATTGCTGCAGCTGGCTATTTGGCTATTTCGGGTGTGGAACAAAGAAGTATTGCTGTGATTGATCCAAATGGATTTATTAAAAATTCATTAAAAAATACCAACCAGATCAACTTTAGCTTTCCCAAAGATGTGGACACCAACAACTATAAGCAAAAAGGTTTTACTGATATTTTAATTTTACCTGAATTCAAGAAGAATGAAAAAACGGATTATATATTAAGGTCTCAAAAATCAATGGGACTGATGTTACAGGAAAGTATTAGTAATAAAATTAACAAGGCGATTGAAGATCAAATGTTGCAGGATGCTGGTATTCAACAAAGTATTTTAGATTCAATACATAGTGCGTCACGTTTTGCAGAATTAAAAGCCTACGAGGACAAAGGAAAATCAAGTAAGGAAAGTAATGCAGGCTTAGCGATGGGTATTGGATATGCCAGTGGTTTACTTATATATTTAACCATGTTTATTTATGGTGCGATGGTCATGCGTGGTGTAATGGAAGAAAAAACAAATCGTATCGCAGAAGTCATTATCAGTAGTGTAAAACCTTTTGAATTAATGATGGGTAAGATCATTGGCATTGGTGCTGTAGGATTAACCCAATTTATTTTATGGATTGTATTAATTATAAGCTTAACAAGTGTTGCCATGGGATTTTTACCCGCAGATGTACAAACACAAGTTGCTGCTTTACAACAAAGCAATGGTCAAATGGCAGGAGGCGGCATGGCACAAGCGAGTGAATCGGCGGTGAAAATATATAATATGCAACACACTATTGCTACTGCAAACTGGCCTTTAATCATTGGTTGCTTTATATTTTACTTTATCGGAGGATATTTATTTTATGCTGCACTTTTTGCCGCAGTCGGAAGTACTGTAAATGAGGATCCACAAGATGCACAAAGTCTAATGTTCCCGATTACCATGCCGCTTATTTTTTCGTATGTGATTACGACTATGGTGACACAAAATCCAAATACCCCTATTGCTTTTTGGGCAAGTATTATACCATTTAGTTCCCCCATGGTCATGATGGCAAGAGTTGCCTATGGTGTTCCAAGTGCAGTATCATATTGGGAATTAATTTTAAGTATGGCAGTATTAGTGGGTGGATTTATTTTCACCACATGGCTTAGTGGCCGTATTTACCGCACAGGTATATTATTGTATGGTAAAAAAGTGACTTGGAAACTAATGTTTAAATGGGCCTTTAAGAAAGGCTAAGGCGAACAAGGAATTAAGTTATTATAATGCAATACGCACATTCACACCAGTCCTAGTAGCTATGATTGGCGGCGATGAAGAAATGTAGGGTGTTGTCCTGCGTTGATCAAAGAAGAATTTAAGATTAATCTTGCTATTCAATACATAATCAATGGAAGGCTGTAAAGTAATTTCTTTTTGACCTCCAGTACCATAGGCATTAGCTTGATCTAAGCGACTATTACTATTATACATATCACGAAGTCCAACATCTAATCTAAAAGTTAAATCATTTGCTAATTTAGCATTGTTCATGCCAGGAATATTAAATGGCAGTTTTAATCCCCTAGCGCGATAGCTGGTTCCGAAAATCCATTCTTTACTATTGTTTTCACTTAATTGGTAATCCACCAAACTTAAAGCCAATAAACGGCTCTTTTTATATTCAAAACGTAATGACCATTGCGTTACTGTTGTTACATTAACGCCAATCAATGGTTCCATACGTTCGCTGATGGTAATATTAGGAATCAAGAAATAAGGTATATAGTTGCCACTAATTGGATCCAAGAACGAAGGCGCTCCTAAAAATAATCTATCCACATACATCAATGAACTCGCAAAGTTATTCATGGATAAATTTCCATTATAACCATGTGACAATGAAATATTAGTAAAAAAGTTAGACAGTGGTTTTATTTTAGATAAGCCATTATATAAAATACTCCAATTAGGCATGGGCAGCATTCCTGAAAAAGGGTTTGAACGTATATTACTATTGTTTTGATTCAACAATGCAACCGATTCTTTATCCTTTCCCGTATAGGCAGCTATGAATGCTGGTATTAAAACATCCTGTGAGTATTTACCATAACCAATTGCATACCCATTAGGATCTTTTTTGTTATCCCAATAAGGATTTTTTTCTGCTACTCTATTTGAAATGCGCAATCGATTATCCTGGAAGGTTTGGAATACACTTGAAATCATATTAGGATCATGGCTTTCAAAAAAAGTATTCAATGCAAAATAACTAATATTAAAACCACCCGCTGACAATGGATTTAAATGTGATTTAACTCCAGTACCACTAGTATCTTTAAATAGTTCAGAATAATCTTTACTAAATGTTTTGTCTAAATGTATATCAATAATTAAATCCCTAATGGGTTCAATCTGCATTCGGATAGATAATTTTTGATCAAATCCCTGACGTAACATTAAATTAAATTTATCATCCTTAGATAACAAACCTTTTGCATCCTGTTGCCTTAACCAAATTGAATCAGGTTGTTTACCAAATGCATAATCCAAGCCTGGTGCCAAGCCATCCCAAGTTGAATTTAAAAAGTTTACACCCGACATATAACCAGGCAAGCGACTATTATAATTTTCAGAATAATCTAATGAAGCCGTTTTTAACATCGTCAACAAACCAACAATTTGCTTTACACCGCCAGGCACATTGATTGGTTCATTTGCTTTTAATACACGCTGTGCAATACGCTCTTGCTTGCGCGCTTCTCTCCATTTTTGCAATGCCACTGATTTCTCCTTACCCACTTTGCCATCCAAAGCCTCCTTTTTAGTCATCAAAATTTTATTGGCTAAAGGATCCGCATTACCACTGGCCTGATAAGGTGCATCAGATAAGGCAGCCCGAATAAATTTTGATTTATTATAGAAACTAGAAAAATTAAATTGCGCACTTAATTGTTGTGAAAATGTATTTTCAATCATATTCCCCAATTCCTGGGCCAATCTACTTGCACCCACCCAATTATAATTAGTTGATGCATTATAGCTTGACATGATCCAATCCGTTAATGGAAACTTATTGGTGGGAATATCGTATCTAAGCGTGACCCTTTGATTATACAAGGTATTGCGCCCAGCACGAAGCAACATTCTTGTTAATGAATCCTTTTTCTCCTTGGTATCTATGCGACCACTAGGTTCATCTATTCTAGAATTTAAATTAGCCGTCATATCCAAGTTCAATGACCTAGTTAAACCCCAACGCATATTAAAGATGCGACTCATAGTAAAATACTTATCATAAGTAGTATCCACTTTATCTGTAGTACCATCAAATGAATTCACCACCCTAGGAATAAATTCTCCAAATTGTCGATCAAACACTGCACGATAACTGATTAAACTTGGTTTTGGATTAAAATTTATTTCTTTAGCCCAAGTTAACCAAGGCGAACTTGATTTAATGAATTTCCGAAAAGGTTCAATTGACTTTCCATTATTATTAAAAGTATATCCTATCGAACCTCTTTGTTTGTCAATTTTGTTTTGTTGTATCGTAGGGCTTGATTGCGATAATTGAGAATAAGAATAACTAAAATCAAAATTACTCAGGCTAATCAAACTTTGTTTTTGTCCAGGTAAAAAACGGACATTAGTAAAGTTTAAGGTTTTGATGGTGGTTTGATCAATAGATGCTTTTTGAACAGAATCTTTTTTGGCACCAGATAAAGCACTCATCTTGTCCTTGTATAATATATCCTTGTCAAATGGATCAAACTGCGGATTTTCCATAGTTTTATTGATACCTGCAAAAACAGGTAAGGAAATACGCGTTTGTTTTGGAAGTAATTTTCCTGCATCTATATTTGTAGCAATATCAAATTGTGTCAATCCAGTTTTAGCACGTTCGTTCATTTTTTGTTCTATACTTCCAAAGCCACTGGTTCTGCTATTCACTGAAACTGCAATTGTACCCAAATCAGCCAAGCTTACATCCATCCTTCCTAAAGCCGCCCATGATCCTTCTTCATCTAAATCAGATAATCTAAGTTCATTAATCCAAACTTCGGCATCCATCGGAACATCGGACTTGGTATTTTCAAATGCGATTAACACACCACGCACTTCACCCAAATTTGGATTACCCATCACCGAATATCTTTGTCTTCCAAAATTTTGACCAAATTTTTTATTAAAAGGAATATTTTGTTTGTCTCTTTCTAATTTTAATTTAACCAAATCCATTAAACTTAAATTCAACTCATTTTCCAAAGGCCAAACTTCCCGCGCTTCCGAACTAGCATATAATTTTTGCCTAGTCGTTGTTAAAGGAATTCTTACTTCATAAAAATTATTTTGGAAATCTTGTCCAATTCTAATAATTGCGGTCATGGAACCACTATCCACCCTATTGATATTCTTTTTATCCTCGGCGTGCAAAAACAAGGACATCTTTCCATAACGTCTTACATCCACATTCATAGTTTTAAAAACCCCACGCGGTGAAGCATTTTTCTGTAGCCCATTTAATTGAATACTTAATGCTTGCTCATTTTGCAATAAATTAATTCCATTATTACTTAATAATTGAACACGTTCAATACCAGGAGGAACCACATAATTCACTGGTGTACGACTCCCATTTTCCTCCAAGCTCACCGCCAAGGTGTTTACTTTGGTATTTAAGTTAACCCCAGTTAATGAATCATAATTACCCAAGCTATCAATACTATAATTATATTGTCTCCATTGGTTGCGCACCAAATCCAATTTTGCAAAACGGAGCGTTACTGAATCTTCAAAATCAGTTAAGTACATTCTAATAAATCGAATAGATTTAAAATCTCGAATGCCGTTTACATTTCGTTTGTATGATTTTATAGGAATACGAAATAGATACCAATTTTCAATACTCTTTGAACCATCTGCCAAAGTTACATTGACTGTTTTTGAATCTGTAACATAATTAGTAGTCGTAGCGGATATGTTATTTTTCTGTAAATTAATTTCATATTCAAAATACGCTTCTGTTTCATTTAATGTATTATCTCTATTTAAATCCTCATTATCTGGAAGCAAAGTGGCAGCACTACTAAATAAGCCATCACCTGCTAACGCAGAGTTGCCTTGTGGGTTATTAAAGTTTTTGTACCTCCCTAAAATGCCCACATTACTTACATCATATTTACTATCACGATACCATACATAGTTATCAGCTGATGGATCATTTGTAAATTGTTGTTTAACATTTGCATTGGTGATTTTATTTATGACATACGCTTTTTTGGAACGTTCATCATCATCACCCAAGCCATCCAATCCCACATCCTGGTATTTTCTGTCCTCCGGATTATTACTAAATGCATTGGTTACTTGAATCGGATTTACAGGAACCCTCCCCCAAGTGGAACTATCAATCCCTGCGGGTATGGTTGGTGTAGGCATCCCATTTTCATAAAAGCGTCGACCATCACGTAATATATCTTCACTTACATTTCCTAGGTTCAAGACCAAGGTTCCTTTGGTCGCATTAGATTTTATAAATGGATCCTGTGCCCAAAATTCAACATACTCAATGATACCTGTTTCAAAATCAGTTTGATCTAAGGATCGCATAATTCCGCCCCACTTGTCTTTTGGATTTGTAAACTTTCCAGCGGCATCCATATCCTTGTAATTAAAGTTATAGGGGCCACGCTCCTTTGGATAATAACTTAAATCGAAAGTGGGCAATTGCACATCTGTAATATTTGTCGTTTTTTGTGGAAATAATTCATTGGTATACACCTGACGAACTCTAGGGTCACTCAACAATGCTAAATTTGATCTAAGCGGATTGTTGGTGGAGTTTTTATCTTGTAGGTTTGGCTCAATGGTATACCATGCAAGCTTTGCTCTGTTATTATTATAGTCAATCGAATCCGATAAATTAGCCTCCTTAAATCGCTCTTGTGGCGTAGATGCTAATGTCCATGAGGTAAAAGGAAAACGCAAATCAATATTGGTACGCGTTGCTTCAAAATCATCTAAATAAACAACACCGTTACCGCCCCTTCCAATTTGTCGTGCATGCCCGGGTTGTAAAAATGCACCTTCCCCGTAAGCAGTTAAATAGGATTTTGTTTTGGTGCTATAAAACGGGAGCTTGTCTAATGCCTTTGTTAATTTTGGTAATTCAGTTTTGTAATTAAAATCAAAACCATACATTGTATTATTTATAGGATCAGAACCAAAATTAGTTTTAGTAAAAAATGGTCTCTCACTTAGCCTACTAGTGGATAAACCAAAAATGAAATTTTTACTAGCCATGTAATCTAAACGCAATGCCCTAAAGCCACGTTCCTGAAATCCAAAACCTAAATTATTTTCAAAGGAAACATCTACTGGAATATTGGAACTTAAAATACCTGGATTAATAATACGCACAGTTCCTGAACCATAATCAACCACATAATCACGCCCTTCCATTAATATTTGTCCACCTGCACGCACACTTACCGAACCTGGCGGTACATTAAATGCATTTAAACTGATTTCAGATCCACCCGCACTTCCCTTCACTTGGCCTTCCATTACAAAACGATTCAAATTTGCATAAGTTTGCGCCTCTGCTTTTATGTTTCGATACAATTGCGGGAATAAATATTTTTTAGCAGTATCATCACT
>SYEV01000059.1 GCA_005800655.1 Bacteroidota bacterium | reverse complement strand
TTATTAGATGCAGCATCCTTATATGATCATAAGGACATGACTTTATTTATTTTAAAAACAGATGCCTATATGGCGCTGGAACAAACTGGCATGGCCATTGAGTTATTGCAAGAAGCATTACATTTATTTACCGGCCAAGAACGAACCGAACTTTTGTTAGAATTAGCCGATGTATATGACGATCATGAAGCATTTGATAAAGTGTTTGATTGTTTGCAACTGGTATTAGAGGAGGATCCAAACAACGAAGAAGCCTTATATAAAATTTGTTTCTGGACCGATTTTACAGGACGCAATGAGGAAAGTATTCGACTGCATCAAAAGCTAATTGACGAACAACCTTACAATGCTTTGGCTTGGTTTAATTTAGCTGCAGCTTATCAGGGTTTAAAATTGCATGAAAAGGCTATTGATGCATATCAATTCGCAATAGTGATTGATGAAAAATTTGATTATGCCTATCGTAATATGGGGGATGCTTTTTTAAGATTACGAAAATATAAAGAAGCGATTGAAGCATTGGAAAAAGTGTTAGAATTGTCGCGCCCTGAGGATGTGATCTACGAGGCGATTGGTCATTGCTATCATCGGATGAAGAATTATGCCCAAGCAAGGTTCCATTATAAAAAAGCGGTGCATTTAAATGCAGAGGACAGTAGGTTGTATCAAAAAATTGCGATTACCTATATGTTGGAATCGAAATGGGAGATGGCTATCAAGCAATTGGAACATGCCATTCGTATACATAAGCATATTAATGAGTATTACATTTTGATGGGGGAATGTTTTATGAATATGGACCAACACAAGGAAGCTGCTCATTTTTTTGGCACTGTGGTAAAAAATAAACCAAAGCAAATTGCAGGGTGGGAATATTTAATCAAATGTCTGGTATCCAGTGGACAATTACAAGTGGCACTTGAGCAAACTGAATTGGCCTATATATCCACCCAGGGAAAGTTTTTATTCATTTATTACCGAAGTGCCATTTTGTTTATGATGAAAAAATCGGCAGATGGGTTATTGCAATTAGAAATGGCTTTGTCTAAATCAACCAAATGGTTAAAAAAGTTTTTAAAATTTTATCCTGAGATTATCCAAGACAATAAAGTAACTGACCTAATCGGTAAATATAAGAAAGCAAAAAATGGGTAACTAAAATAAGTTACCTTTGCGCCAAAATATATTATTAATACAATTATGAATTTTAATTTATCACAAATCCCAGAACGTACTACCCAACCTCGCAAGCATGGCTTAACAATGGTCATGGATAAGGGATTAAGTTGCGGGGAAGCAGAAAATTTTTTAAGTGTAGCCTTGCCGCATACGGATATTATAAAATTAGGATTTGGTACTTCCTTTGTAACACCTAATCTTAGAAAAAAGATTGAATTGTATCAGTCACATAATTTACCAGTTTATTTTGGAGGCACTTTATTTGAAGCTTTTTTAATTCGTAATCAATTTGATGATTATATAGCAATGTGTAAGGATTATAAAATTGATGTCATTGAAGTTAGTGATGGATCCGTTACAATTCCCCATAGTGAAAAGTGTGGATACATTGAAAAAATTTCAAAGTTTGCTACCGTATTTAGTGAAGTGGGAAGTAAGGATGCGGCGCATATTATTCCACCGTACAAATGGATTGAATTAATGAGCGCTGAATTAAGTGCAGGGGCATCTTATGTTATTGCGGAAGCAAGAGAAGCTGGTAATGTGGGTATTTATCGGGGCAGTGGAGAAGTGCGTGAAGGATTGGTGCAAGAAATATTAACTAAGATTCCTGCAGAGAAAATATTATGGGAAGCACCACAAAAAGCACAACAATTATATTTTCTTGAATTGATTGGTTGTAATGTTAATTTAGGAAATATCGCACCTTCTGAAGTCATTCCTTTGGAAGCAATGCGTATTGGATTAAGAGGAGATACTTTTGATTTATATTTAAATAAATAACCTTGCGTCAATTTGGATTAATAGGATACCCTTTATCGCATTCTTTTTCACAAGGCTATTTTACTGAAAAATTCCTACATGAAAATGAAAAGGGTTTGCAGTACACGAATTTCCCAATTGCTTCTATTGATGATTTTGATGACCTTTGGGTAAAGCAAGCTAATTTACATGGGCTTAATATTACCATACCGTATAAGAAATTAGTTATTCCTTTTTTGCATCACGCTTCAAACGTGGTTAAAAAAATAAATGCTTGTAATTGTATTCGAAAATACAATAATGAATTGTATGGGTATAATACAGATGTTATTGGTTTTGAAAAATCATTAGCACCATTTCTACAACCACATCACACTCATGCTTTAATACTTGGAACAGGGGGCGCTGCAGTTGCGGTGGAATGGGTTTTGCAAAAATTAAATATCAACTATTTATTAGTTTCACGCACTAATGCAAATGCAGATTCATCAGAGTCGATCAATGCCATTTCTTATGACGTATTAACTACTGAGCTGCTTAGTCAATATACATTGATCATTAATACCAGCCCAGTAGGTATGTATCCCAATGTAGATGAACTACCTAACTTACCTTATGAAGCAATCACCGCACAACATCATTTGTATGATTTAATTTACAACCCTGCCGATACCTTATTTATGAAAAAAGGATTAGCGCAGGGGGCTAGTGTGCAAAATGGGTTAGCTATGTTACATATACAAGCGGAGGAAAGTTGGCGCATTTGGAATACATCCACGCCGCCGTTGGAAAACGGAAATTAATTTACCTTATTGATGGATTGTAAAAAAGAAAAAAGTTGGGTGACTGCTTTTTGTCGGTGACTAAAAGTATTTTTTTCATCCATGGTCATTTCAGCAAAACTTTTTTCTGCACCATCTGGTATAAAAATTGGGTCATATCCAAAACCTGCTGTGCCTGAATTTTGTTTCCCAATATGACCACGACAAATACCCTCAAAATAATATTCCTTTTCATCCCATATTAAGCAGATGACTGTTCTAAATTGCGCTTTTCTATTTTCGGAATTTTTTAAATTGGTTAATACCTTTTCAATATTCGCATTAAAATTTCGATCAGCACCTGCGTATCTTGCACTATGTACACCAGGGGCACCATTTAGTGCGTCAATTTCAAGTCCTGTATCTTCACTAAAGCAATTTTGTTTGGTAATTTCGAAAATTGTTTTAGCTTTTGTATTTGCATTTTCCTGCAAGGTATCATAGGGTTCAGGAATATCAATATTGATTCCTGCTTGAAGTAGGGTTAGTACGTTAATATCCTTTGGGAGTATGGATTGTATCTCCGAAACCTTATGTTCGTTATTCGTTGCAAAAATTAAAGTAGTCATTTGTTACAATTGGAAAAGCTGTTTTAAGATTGCCCATAATTTACTTTTTTCTAATTTTGCTGATTGATACCCCCTTGCATTAATGATAGGGCGTTGCTAAATAATAAATAAGTATCACCTAGTTGAATGGACTTATACAAAGTAGTTGGAAGTTTTATTTTTAATGTGGTACTACTTACATCAAATATCATGACCAACTTAGAGGGTAATACATTTAGTATTTCGTGCAAACTTAATTTTTGTTGTGCAACATTAATTAAAGCGATATCTGCTAAAGTTAATTTGCAGGCACTTAAAATGGACGACAACAAAGTCAAATCATTTTCATTTAAGTAAACTGCTAATTCATCTTTTACAATAATGGTCACTTGTTTTAAATGTTCCCCTAAATATTTGATTTGACCCAAATCGTTGATAGGAATGAGGTTATTATCCTTGTAAGTTTCTATTTGATCCGCTGTTGTTGTTACTTTTACATCCCCTGTTATCATTTGCGTTTCCAACGCTGCTTCTGTTGCGGTTACCTTGATTGTAGGTGCTTGCGCAAAAGATGCATCCAAAGGATTTGGAATAAATTCTGGTTTTTTTTTCGCTAATTCAGGCAGGACCAAAGTATCTTTGTATAAAGAAACTAATACGGAATTAGGTAAGATGGTTTTTTCATTGCTCATTCGGTTGGAAAATTAATTGAATTGGGGCAAATGGAAAAATAACACTTGTAAGTTTTTGTTTTTTTCGTTTCTTTGTAATTCATTCTCTTAAAAAGTAGCACATGAGCGCGCAATCCATTCCAGTTATAGAAATTCCAGTAAAAGATTTAAACCATTTAGATCCCGATAACTTTTCTTTTGGTAAAAACTTTACCAATTATATGTTGGAGGCGGAATATAGTGATGGCGCTTGGAAAAATGCTGTCATTAAAAAGTTTCAACCTTTGTCCTTGGATCCATCATCAGCGGCACTTCATTATGGACAAACTATTTTTGAAGGTATCAAAGCTTTCAAAAACGAAAAAGGGGAAGTAGCCATTTTTAGACCTGATCAAAATTTTATACGTTTTAATACTTCTGCAGAAAGAATGCAAATGCCAAAAGTTCCGGATTGGTTATTTATGGATGGAATGAAACAATTGGTTGCATTAGAAAAAGATTGGATTCCGAACATACCAGAAGCGTCCTTATATATTCGTCCATTCATGATTGCAACGGATCCTTTTTTAGGGGTGCGTCCTTCACTTACTTATAAGTTCATGATTATTTTAGGCCCTAGCGGACCTTATTTTTCTGCACCCATGAAAATTTTAATTGAACAAAAGTATACACGTGCAACCCCTGGTGGTGTTGGTTTTGCGAAGAATGGTGGAAACTATGGTGGAAGTTTATATCCTGTTGCATTAGCGCAAGAAAAAGGGTATGATCAAGTTTTATGGACAGACGCTATTGAACATAAATTTGTAGAGGAAGTGGGTATGATGAATGTAATGTTTGTGATTGATGGAAAAGTAATTACACCAAGCGTTGAAAGGGGTACTGTATTAAAAGGGGTAACGCGCAATAGTGTTATCATTTTATTGAGAGATATGGGCTATGAAGTGGAAGAGAGAAATTTAGCAGTTACAGAAATAATAGAAGCGCATAAAAAAGGGTTGTTTCAAGAAGTATTTGGGGTAGGGACAGCTGCTGTGGTTTCCTACATATCAAAATTGGCACATGAAGATTATGTTATGGATTTTGATATTGCAGCTTTAAAAGTGGCACCGGCGCTTAAAAAACATTTGAATGATGTAAGAATGGGAAATATTCCTGATACCCATGGTTGGTTGACTAAATTGTAAATAAATAACTGAAAATCAGCCTATTTTGAAAGACCCATGGGTGAATTTTGCCTCTTTTAAGGCCATTTGGGGTCTTTTTTTAAAATTAGCAAATAAACATTTTGGTATTTGGTTAACGAACATTACCTTTGCCGTCCGAATTTTTTATAAACCGAAATTGAACAAAACAGCATAATAAATGCCTACCATTCAGCAATTAGTGAGAAAAGGCCGTGAGATCATCAGGGCTAAAAGTAAATCAAGAGCTTTGGACGCATGTCCTCAGCGTCGTGGCGTTTGTACTAGAGTGTATACAACTACACCTAAAAAACC
>SYEV01000058.1 GCA_005800655.1 Bacteroidota bacterium | reverse complement strand
TTTTTTTATCTAAAATTTTTGGCAACTCTTGTGCATTTACTTCTGTTCCATATTAAAAAAATTATCTAATGTTAGTAGAAAGTGAATTTTTTGCAATTTTATAGCCATTTTAAAGTATCTTTTCTTAATGAAGTAGTGTCTTTTTTCTTTCCAACCGTATCTAATAAATTTTTAGCTACTTCAATTTTTATTTGAGCATACAAATGGCTATTCGCAAAAAGTAAAACACCAACAAATAAAAATGATTTTAAAGTACGCAATGAATAAGAATTAATGAATGAAATTAAATTGTTAGCAATTTTTTAGTGCTGCCTTGATCAGCACTTCCAAACTTAATTCAGCACCTTCTAACTGTATTGTTTTATCCACTGCTTTTTCAGCAACTGCCTTTTGTATACCCAGTGATATTAATGCCTGAATAGCATCTTGTTGTACATTTGATTTTGCAAAGCCAGTACCTCCAGTTAATTGATGCGCATATAAAGGAATTTTTGAAAGCTTGTCTCTTAATTCAAGCACCAATCTTTCCGCCGATTTTTTTCCGATACCTTTAATCTGTTCTAATAATCTTGCTTCGCCATTTACAATTGCTCTGATAATTTCTTCTGGCTGCATACCCGACAACATCATTCGAGCAGTACTTGCACCAACACCTGATACACTAATCAAATGCAGAAATAAATCCTTCTCGGTTTGTTCATGAAATCCAAACAAAACCTGTGAAATTTCGGTAATATGCAGAGAGGTATATAACAGCCCTTTTTCTTTTTTTGAAATGGCTTCATAGGTATTTAAACTAATATTTACCTCGTACCCAACACCCCCTACATCCACGATTAATTTAGCAGGGGACAGCTGGACAAAATTTCCTTGTAAAAATGCGATCATAATGTGTTCAAAAATAATACTTAAGCGACGAAAAATAGGTATTTGAGCCGATTCTTAACCAAATTTTTAAGATATTTGTTGTCCAAATATTAATACAAGTATATACATGAGTAATAAAGCAGCAATTACAGCGGTTGGCGGCTATGTTCCTGAAACCAAATTGACCAACTTTGACCTTGAAAAAATGGTGGATACCAACGATGAATGGATCCGAACACGCACAGGCATAACTGAAAGACGCATTTTGAGGGAACCAGGCAAGGCCAGTTCTGATATGGCAGTTCAGGCCATCGATAAAATTCTACGCAAGAAAAATCTTGACCCTTTAGAAATTGATTGTATCATTTGTGCCACGGTAACCCCGGACATGATATTTCCGGCAACTGCAAATATTATTGGAGATAAGATAGGTGCAAAAAATGCATTTGGGTTTGATTTATCAGCAGCCTGTAGTGGATTTTTATTTGCACTTTCAACTGGCGCAAGTTTTATTGAAAGTGGCAGATATAAAAAAATAATTATAGTGGGTGTTGACAAAATGAGTTCCATCATCGACTATACGGACAGAGCTACTTGTATCATATTTGGTGATGGCGCTGGTGCCGTATTACTTGAACCAAGTAAAGATGGTAATGGATTTCAGGATGCCATTTTAAAAAGTGATGGAAGTGGAAGAGACTATTTAAATATTAAAGCAGGGGGAAGTTTAAAACCTGCTACCATTGAAACGGTCATGGCCAAAGAACATTATGCATTTCAGGATGGGCAACCCGTATTTAAATTCGCTGTAAAAGGAATGGCAGATGTGAGCGCGGAGCTATTAGAAAAAAATAATTTAACAGGCGATGATATTGCCTGGTTAGTGCCGCACCAAGCCAACTTAAGAATTATAGATGCCACCGCGAATAGAATGGGATTACCTATGGAAAAAGTGATGATTAACATTCAAAAATATGGTAATACCACTGCTGCCACTATTCCACTTTGCTTATGGGATTGGGAAAGCCAACTAAAAAAAGGCGACAACCTAGTTTTAGCAGCTTTTGGTGGTGGATTTACATGGGGAGCTTGCTGGCTTAAATGGGCATACTAATGAATCAATTCATTCTGCGATAAAAAGGTATATTTATACAGCGTCAACAATAAAATATGAAAAAGAAAAATTTTAAAGGAATCAGTACAGTCACGTTGCATTCAGCAAACACTGAAAATGATAACTTTTCACATACGACTCCTATTTATGCGACATCGACTTTTACCTTCGATTCTACAGATGAAGGAATGGAGCGATTCAAGAGCACAGATAAAACCAAAATTTATTCCCGCTGGGGCAACCCTACTTTTACTGCAGCACAGGATGTGATTGCTGCATTAGAAGCCTTTGGATTGAAGAATGAAAAAGGAGAACCACTTGAACTAAAAGCATTGTTACATGCAAGTGGACAAGCAGCCATGAGTACTTTATTTTTAAGCACATTGAGTGCGGGGGATATATTAGTATCGCACTATTCTTTATACGGCGGTACTCAGGAATTAATGCAAAAGCTTTTATTAGAGGCTGGTATAAAATGTATTTTAATTGATGTACGTGACGCAGCTTTACTTGAAAAGACAATTAAAGAAA
>SYEV01000057.1 GCA_005800655.1 Bacteroidota bacterium | reverse complement strand
GACAAGCAGATACCAAGGATCGCAAAATTGAAATTTGTTCGCGCGCATATAAAATTTTAGTGGAGCAAGTTGGTTTTGATCCACAGGACATTATTTTTGATCCTAATATTTTCGCAGTAGCGACTGGTATTGAAGAACATAATAATTATGCGGTTGACTTTATCGAAGCAACGCGTGTGATTAAGCAAGAAATGCCACTAGCGAAAGTAAGTGGTGGTGTATCCAATGTGTCTTTTTCATTTAGAGGCAATGATGCAGTGCGTGAAGCAATACACGCTGTATTTTTATTTCATGCCGTAAAAGCGGGTATGGATATGGGTATTGTAAATGCAGGTCAGTTGGAAGTGTATGATGAAATTGAACCCACATTGAGAAACTTATGCGAGGATGTTATTTTAAATAGGAACAATGATAACAATGAAGCAACCGAAGCTTTGATACAATATGCAGATACTGTTAAAGCGAAAGGAAAAGTGGAAGTTAAAAGTGCCGCATGGCGCGAAGGAACTGTTGAAGAAAGATTAGCGCATTCATTAATTAACGGTATTACTGATTTTATTGATGCAGATACTGAGGAAGCAAGATTACAATATAACGAACCCTTAGAAGTGATCGAAGGCCCATTAATGGCGGGTATGAACCAGGTGGGTGACTTATTTGGATCCGGAAAAATGTTTTTACCGCAGGTGGTAAAAAGTGCTAGGGTAATGAAAAAAAGTGTAGCTGTATTAACCCCATTTATTGAGGCAGAAAAAGAAAGAAAAAAAATAGCTTCCATTAATCCAAACGGCATCAGCAAAGGACCCGCTAAAATATTATTAGCCACCGTAAAGGGAGATGTACATGATATTGGAAAAAATATTGTGGGTGTGGTACTTGGATGTAATGGCTATGAAATTATTGATTTAGGTGTCATGGTTGCTGCAGACAAAATTTTAACGGAAGCGCAAAAACAAGAAGTGGATATTATTGGATTGAGCGGATTAATCACGCCTTCCTTAGACGAAATGGTATATATCGCCAAAGAAATGAAAAGAAGAGGAATGAATATTCCTTTGATGATTGGCGGCGCCACTACATCACGTATGCACACCGCAGTAAAAATTGCACCTGAATATCAAGATGGTGTCGTGCATGTACTCGATGCGTCCAGAAGTGTAACCGTAGCAGGTTCTCTATTAAACAAAGATCAAAAAGCACCCTTCTTACAAGAATTAGAAACAGCCTATACTGCTTTGAAATTCGATTTTGATAATAAAAAAACGACAAAGCAATCTCTTGCATACACAGATGCATTAAAGAATAAAGCACCTATTGATTGGAGTGCCTTCCAAGTAACTACACCAAGCTTTACAGGAAACAAAGCCATTACAATTGATGACTTATCTGTGCTAGTTGATTACATTGATTGGAAACCATTTTTTATCGCCTGGGAATTACATGGTAATTTTCCTGCCATCTTAACAGATGAAAAAGTGGGAGAGGTAGCAAGTAAATTATATGATGATGCCAGGACCTTATTAAATAAAATTGTGAGCGAAAAATGGTTGACAGCCAAAGGTGCTGTCGGATTTTGGCCAGCAAAGGCAATAGAAGATGATGTCATCCTCGAAAACGCTGGGGAATCAGTTGCATTACATTTTTTAAGGCAGCAAGCCAAAAAAGCGGAAGGACAAACCAATTTTTCTTTGGCCGACTTTATTTGTCCTGCCACTGAAAATAAAAAAGATTATATCGGCGCTTTTGCGGTAACTATTCATGGTATTGAAAAACATATCAAAGCTTTTGAAGATAATTTAGACGACTATAATAAAATTATTTTACAAGCACTGGCCGATCGTTTGGCAGAAGCATTTGCGGAATACTTGCACGTTAAAACAAGAAAAGAATATTGGGGATACGCAGCAGATGAAGCACTCACGAATGAATCATTGATAAGTGAACAATACCAAGGCATTCGTCCGGCACCGGGTTACCCTGCTTGTCCAGATCATACAGAAAAATATACCCTGTTTAATTTATTAAATGCGGAACAACATACAGGCATAACCCTCACTGAAAGTTTGGCAATGTACCCAGCTTCTAGTGTTTGCGGTTGGTATTTCGCACATCCTCAAAGTCAATATTTTGGATTGGGAAAAATTCAACAGGACCAAGTGATTGATTATGCAAAAAGAAAAGATAAACCATTAGAATATATCACAAGATGGCTGCAGCCTGTCATTGATTAATATTTTAGACTTTCTCAAACAACCACCACAAGCGTTTACGTGGCTTAACAATATAATGTTTGTTAACGTAGGTACTAATATGTTGTATTGCTTCCTCACAACTATCGGTAAATAATACAAATTTTTTATCCTCTGGAGAAATAGTCCCTTCCTGAATCATGTGTTCCATCCAATGCTGAAATGGTTGATAAAATTGACGCCCCATGACCACAATAGGGAAATCGTTAATCACTTTTGTTTGTGCTAAAGTTAATGTTTCAAAAAATTCATCTTGCGTGCCAAAACCACCAGGCATAATTACAAATGCATAAGAATATTTAACCAACAACACTTTACGAATAAAAAAGTAAGTAAAAGTGATTGATTTTTGGACATAAGGATTAGGCTGTTGCTCAAAGGGTAGCTTTATATTGCACCCAATGGATTTGCCACCATTTTCGAAAGCCCCTCTATTTGCTGCTTCCATAATTCCAGGACCACCACCCGTCATGGTTACAAAACCTAATGCTGCAATTTTTTTTCCCATCTCCCTAGCTTGGATATAATAGGGATGATCTTCCTTAAAACGCGCCGAACCGAAAACAGTTACACAGGGTCCAACAAAATGTAATGCCCTAAACCCTATGATAAACTCTTTAAATATTTGAAATGCAAATAAAAATTCATTAATCCTTGGCTTTGGCCCTTCTAACTCGTATGATTTCGTAGCTGGGATGATGCGCTTTTGTGAAAAATTAGCCATGACTAACATTTATTTAATACCTGTTAAAGTTAACGCAAATAAAGAATTCGGGTTATTTAAAAATAACTAAATTTGAAAACCTAGTTTATCAAATCTCATGAAGCCTGTTTTAAAATACACTGTCTACTTTTTATTACAATTAATTGTACTTACAACACGTGCCCAATCAAAGGTGGTGGTGGAGAAAATACAGTCGTATTCCATGGTTTCGCCCGCTGCAAATTACTGGTATCTTCCCAATGACATTAACCCACTTTTAGACGCACTAGATGCTGGATTATTTAAACAAATTAATTTAATCCGAGACAAAAATTATAAAACCACTGCATTACAATTATCCAAACAAAATCAAATTGGCAAAATTACTATTGATTGGTCCCGGAGTGCGAATAGTAATTTTCATGCGTATGTTGAAATTTATGAAATGAGTCCTGAATTTGTAATTCAAAATAAGTTAGCGCAAATCCCACAATCTAAATTTGATAGCATTAGTTCCGTTTGGTATATATCTTGTAATATTTACAACCAACGTAGAGAAACTATTTTCAAGAAAACTATTTTATTAAGCATGTTGCCCACCAAAAGTATTGGCATGGGTTATGCCATTGATATACCTGCGAGTACCCCAAGCTTTATTTTCAAAGCCATTGAAAAAGGAATCAGTTTTATTTCGCCAAATATTGATGACATGGAATATATTGAAGCAAAAGTACCTGCTGCTTATGCCACCGATAATTTTTGGATGCCTTTTATACACAATGAAAATAGAATTCAATTTGACACGAGTAAACCATTTATAAGTTATAACAACGGCAACGGTACGCAATTATTAAGAACGCCGCCTGCGCAGATGAATAAAATTAATCAACGAGACAAATCAATCAATAACCCGTATTTCGACATGCTCCCTGTCATCAAAAAAAGATTGGGTAGTAGCATCAACGAATACTACCATGTTTTACAGCCCTTAAGGGATGTAAATCGCAATTTGGATTACAATATTGTCGCCTATCTTGAATTAAATTTAAGTCCAAATGATTCCGAAGGAAGCAAGTCTCCAATTATTTTTTTACCGGGTAATATGCACAGCATATTTTTGGACCAAGATAGTGTAGGCTCATTTAGTATAGAAGAAACAGTTGTTGAAAAAGATAAGTTTTTCAATTTGAATGAACTATTTAATGGTCTCGATAGCACTAAGAAATATAATATTGGTACGTTTTATGAAAAAAGAAAAATTATTTCAGCTAAAGCAATCGAAGGATATTTTAAATCTTACAAGTTTAAAATATTAATTAATTACGCAAATAATTTGAAAACTATTTTCATTAATGATAAAATGGTCATGGTTGCCGAAGGCCGAAATAAACCTTTTCAAATGGTTGCGGCTGATCCAGCGGTAGATACAGAGATAAAAAACTTTTTATTACAGATGTCTTTTAGTGAAATTTTTCAAATGCCCTATTAAGCTTTAAATACAATTAATGAAAATAGTAAGTTATAATGTGAATGGTATTCGAGCAGCTATTAAAAAGGGGCTCATTGATTGGTTGACTGAATACCCGGTGGATATTTTTTGTGTACAGGAAACAAAAGCGAATAAAGAAGATGTTGATTTATCCCTATTCACAGCACTAGGTTACCATGTGTCTTGGTATGCAGCGCAAAAAAAGGGCTATAGCGGCGTGGCAATTTTTAGTAAAACAAAACCAGATAAAGTTACTTTTGGGAATGGCCATCACCTAAGCGATTTCGAAGGCAGAGTGGTTCGAGTGGATATAGGTGACTTAACGATTGTCAATGCATATTTTCCATCAGGCACTAGTGGGGAGGAAAGGCAAGCCTACAAATACCAATGGTTGGATGAAATGCATATTTGGTTGCAGCAATTAAGAAAAGAAAGACCCAATCTAATTTTAGCAGGAGATTATAATATCGCTTATCGCGATATTGATATTCATGATCCCAAAGGAAATAAAAAATCATCTGGATTTTTGCCTGAAGAAAAACAGTGGATGGAATCCTTTTTAGAAGCGGGTTGGGTGGATAGTTTTAGAAAAATTAATCCAACCACGGTTGGTGCTTATTCTTGGTGGAGCCAACGCTTTCCAAGTGTGCGCCTGCAAAACAAAGGCTGGCGCATTGATTATTTGTGTACCACTGATCCGATTGCAGATCGTATTAACGACGCAAGCATCTTACCTTTTATAAAACATAGCGATCACTGCCCAATTGTACTTGACCTAAAATAAAATGAATATGCAGGTTTGTAATATTAGCTTTCAATTAAACCCCGCCATTCAACCCGCATGGCTTATTTGGATGAAAACAAATTTCATAGTTGAATTAATAGGGACGGGGTGTTTTATTGACCATAAGTTATACCAATTAGAAGTGCCGGAGGATCAAAACCCCACCTTCACATTACAACTATACGCTGTCAATAAAGAACAATTAAGTAAGTATCATACACAGTTTGCGGACAACATTATACTACAACTAAACAACAAATGGGGTGAGGAATGCTTGTATTTTAGCACAAATATGCAAATTGTGAATTGAATGTGGATATATTAAATGGCCGAAAACCGCTACAGGCCTATATTACAGCAAATACATGTTTGAAACTCAATGGCAGCAAGGCTTTATGTGATTTGATTTGTTTTATAAAAACAGTAAATTAAACACCATTTTGGATGAAAACCTTGCTATTTAAGGGTTTCACGGATAATATTAAAATAAAAAAAAGCAAAAAAATATTGTTGAAATTGATAAAACCCAATAAATTTGTTACATCGTTTTAAATAACTATAAAAAACACATCTATGAACAAAGCAGAATTGATCGCTCACATTGCTGACAATGCAGAGATCGCAAAAACACAAGCTAACGCAGCATTAGACGCTTTTATTGAAGCAGTTACAAAAGCTTTAAAGAAAGGCGATAAAGTAACTTTAGTTGGATTCGGTACTTTCTCAGTTTCTAAGCGTGCAGCTCGTATGGGCCGTAACCCTCAAACTGGTGCAGCTATCAAAATCAAAGCTAAGAAAGTTGCAAAATTCAAAGCTGGTAAAGAATTAAGCGGAAAATTGTAGTTCTACAGCCGAAAAGGCAGTAAACTAGCTATTTTTTGAAATTAAACCCCTCGGATATCCATATATTCAAGGGGTTTTTTTACTTTTGTAGCCATTCACTTAATTAAAACACATTATTACCATGGGAAGAGGAGATAAAAAAACAGCTAAAGGAAAAAGATTTCAAGGTTCTTTTGGCAAGAGCAGACCACATAAAGTTGCCACTAAAGGAAAAAAAGCAACAGCTACAGTAGATACTGCGAAAGCAAGTGCTTAATTCAATCTGATAAATACTCCCTCAGCTATTCCAACGATTCAATGTTACAAGGATAATTGAGGGATTTTTTATTTGGGGATCCATTTAATCATTAAGAATAGTTTCATATGAAATCATTACGGATTTTATTCTTTTTAAGTTTAACATCATTGCAATCCATTGCGCAATGTTCTATTTGCACTAAAACTGCCGCACAAATTGGAGAAGAAGGCGGCAAAGGATTCAATGCAGGTATTCTTTACCTGGCTGCAATGCCTTTCGGCATTGCAGGATTTATCGCCTACAAGTGGTGGAAAAATCAACAGCAATAATCCCCTCGATTCATTCTAATCTAATTTAGCAAAGAAAATAGGCTAATATAAATATTGCAAAATGAAATTAATTGAATTTATTAAGCTTTTGCATAGAGCTTTTAAATATAGTAAAAGCGACAAGGGCGAAATTGCCTATATAAAATCAGCTATCAAAAAAGGAGATACCGTATTTGATATTGGTGCACATAAAGCAGGCTACTTATACTTTATTTTAAAACAAGTAGGTGCGCAAGGAAAAGTGATAGGCTTTGAGCCACAAACTTTTTTATTCAAATATTTAAAAAAAATAAAAGCACTGTTTCATTGGGATAATGTAAACATTGAAAATCTTGCTTTATCTAATAATAGTGGGCATCAACGATTATTCTTCCCTACTGCATCCGCAGGTAAAACAAGTTCTCCAGGGGCCACAATTGTACAGCACGACAATGACAGCGAATTTAGTGTTATTGAAGAAGTAGCCATTTCAACCCTTGATGAATATTGTAATCAACACCAATTGATTCCTCAATTTTTAAAAGTAGATGTGGAGGGTAATGAATTAAATGTTTTTAAAGGAGGGATTAATACACTTAAGAAATATAGGCCTAAAATAATTGTCGAAATTGAAGCCAGACATATTGGTGAAGCACAGGTTTTAGAAACAATACATTTTTTAGAATCACTAGGTTATCATGGTAAAATTATCAAAGGATACGAATATATTTCTACCGAATAGTTTACTTTTGAAAAGTTCCAAGACATAAATAACAAAAAAGACTACTGTAATAATTTTATTTTTGAATAAGTACTAATCTACTTATTACACAATCAAACATTAAAAAATTTGTTTGCAAATTTAAAAATATTAAAATGCTTTTTTTGCATTGCAGTCGCTAATTCCGCTTCAATCATCGGACCATTCAATGAACGCATCTGGTGCGCAGCAATAATTTGATAGAGCTTTGAAATTAATAATTGTTTTTTCCTTATAGTAGATAATCCATTTGATTGCTGTGCTGCAATGGCAGCAACTAACTCTATAATACCTGCCTGTTGTGTAGCAATCGTTTTTACTACAGGAATGATATGCGCATCACCCATACACTCCCGCATCATATGTAATAAGTGATTTGTAAATGCTTCCGCATCCGGGCGATCACTTTTATTCACCACGAAAATTTGGGCGATTTCCATTAATCCTGACTTCATCATTTGTACTTCATCTCCTGCTTCTGGAACAAGCACCACAACGGTGGTATCTGCCAAGCCTGCAATTTCAACTTCCGATTGCCCCACCCCCACCGTTTCAATTAAAATAATATCAAACCCAACCGATTGTAATAGGGTAGTCAATTCAATCATACCATTCATTAAGCCCCCCAAATGGCCCCTGGTTGCTAAGGACCTTATAAATACATTCGGATTCATATACCAATCCTTCATCCTAATGCGATCACCCAATATGGCCCCTTTGTGAAAAGGAGAAGAAGGATCTACCGATAATATGGCTACTCTTTTACCCTCCTTTACCCAATGTTCAATCAAACAGGAGATGAGGGTACTTTTACCAGCCCCAGGAGGGCCAGTGACCCCAATAATAGGTACAAGATTAGGTTGTAGACTTTCTAAAAATTCATCCGCGCCCACTTCCCTATTCTCAATCCAAGAAATGGATTTCGCCAACAATAAAAAATCACCGTTGACTACTCCTTGCGATATGTCCTTAATAGTATGCATTATTATTTTCTGATTACTTTATAATTTCTAAAATCAAATGGTCGAATGCCTGTCCATTTTTCAAAATAGTATAAAATTAAATTCTTTAAGGAGAATTTCTTTTTTGAAATATCTAAATCAATGGCCCAATTTTTTTGTATGATTCGTTCTTTCATTACGATCGGATGCGTCTCTGTAAATTTTTCTAAAGAATCAAATCCACTAAAATCATAATAGTCTGGACTTGAATTAATTTTTTGCATTTGCGTATCATCATGCCAAAATACACTGCTCTCCTTTTGTTTTTTGCGCATTTGTTCGGGGCTTTTCACCCAGCCATAATGATAAATAGCAGCATTGATTTCAGCTACTGGTAATTTTGTTTTACCTATTCTAAAACCTTGCGCATCCCTATAAGCCGTAATGTTTTTATTATTTCTAATGATGCGCACTTCATGCGCATACCACTTGCGACTATCCCCCACATAATCATACGTGCCAAAAAAATGTTTGTACTTGAAAAGTAAACCTTGCACTTCATGGTCACTTTTATATTTATGACATGCATCCAAAATAGCCGGGTGGTATTTTTCATGTACTACTTCATCCCCTTGAATATAAAATGCCCAATCAAAAGAAGCATGTATGTACTGAAACGCTTTATCTGTTTCAACGGCTAATACAACCCCGCCCTTTCTTAAATTTTTATCCCAAACCGAATGATGAATTTTTATTTTAGGATCCCCAATGGATTCAATCAAGGCAATGGTTGTATCTGTACTATCACCAATTAAAACAATCATTTCATCCACTATAGGCAATATCGATTTAATCGCTTCCACAATGGGGAAGTCGTTCACTACTGCATTTTTAATAATTGTAAAACCTGCTATTTTCATGGATCGTTTAACTTTATTGCCGCTGCGAAATTATACCCAATTTCAGTCATTTTTGGATTCCCTCCCAATATTTGAAAATTTTACATTCCAATTGAATTTTTAAAGCGCATTTCAAGTAAAGGGTTTAAATTTGAAATTCAATAATTTCAATGTCAGTTACCATTTGTTTTGATTTTGGCAATACCCGATTAAAAGCGGCTATTTTTAAAAATATGGCGCTATCAGAAATGCGCGTACTTGAAAACGACCATCTGGAAACCATTCAAGCATTGTTGCATGAAATTAAACCTGACAAAACCATCTTATCCTCTGTCATTCATCATGACAAAGCAATTGAAACCCTGTTAGCAGCACATTCGAAATTTCATCTTTTAGGACCCGCTTCTTTCATCAATTTTACCACTCCTGTCGGCAAACCAGAAACCATTGGCGCTGATCGACTTGCACTTGTAGCGGCAGCGGTGGATCTTTATCCCAACCAACACAACTTAATCATATCCCTAGGCACCTGTATTACCTACAATTTTGTCAATATTGCCCATGAATTTTTAGGGGGCAGCATTTCGCCAGGGATGCAGATGCGTTTTAGGGCAATGCACGAACAAACTGCCCTTTTACCTCTTATTGAGGCCTCTAATGAGTTCCCATTGGTTGGGTATGACACTAAAACCAACCTATTAAGTGGCGTAATTTTAGGTATGGCGGCTGAAATTGACGGAATAATTGCCGCTTATGCCGATAAATATGGGAACTTTAACGTGCTATTAACCGGCGGCGATATTAGTTATTTTGTACCTCACATAAAAAAGAGGATATTTGCCGACCAAAATTTAATATATAAAGGACTTTATGCTATTTGCGAAAAAAATAACTAGGTTAATCCCTATCATAGGTTTAGTGTGTTTTTTAACCCCCACTCAGGCTCAAATTAATTCTCCCTTTTCCAGATATGGTCTAGGAAATGAAGTATTCAATAACCAAAATGCGGCAAGTCAAGGAATGGGTGGTTTTACAACCGCATACACCAGCAGTATGAATGGCAGCTATGGTCAAAGTGTGAATTTTAATAATCCAGCATCCTATGGTAGTATCTACCTAACCACTTTCGATATAGGTATTAATATCAATAGCTACACTTTAAAAAGAGCAGACCCTGTTGGAAGAGAAAAGTCAAACTATATGTCTCCCAATTATTTAGCCATTGGCGTACCCATTAATAAAGCTAAAAAAATAGGTATGGCTTTTGGATTAAGGCCAATTTCGCAAATCAATTATTCTATTAATGAGATTAGTTATTTAAAAGCAACTGGTGACTCCATTCTTAATAACTACAAAGGAGATGGTGGTTTAAATCAGCTATTTTTAGGGGTAGGTAAAACTTGGAAAAATATTAGTTTTGGTTTTAACACTGGTGTTAATTTTGGCCGCAAAAATATTGAGACCAGAAAATCATTTTTATACAATACCGATTCAACCTATTATTACCAATCCTTATCCAGTACCAATACCATTTATTCTGGCCTATTTTTAAATACGGGTATTCAAGGCGAATTTACGTTCAAAACAGTTGCACAAAAAATTCCAACTGACAAAACTGAATACAGTATTAGTTATGGTGCTACTTATAATTTAAATCAAAATTTAAATGGGAAACAGGACATTCTAAGATCTACCGGAGTATATACTGCCACTTCTGATTCCCCTATTGATACGGTTTCATTACAATCCAACTTGGGCGGAAAAATTAAGCTACCAGGCGTTTATAGCTTTGGAATTGCACTTCATAAAAAAGAAGTTAGCCCTCGAGCCATTTATGATCATTGGGTAATAGGACTTGAATTTAGCGGAGCTGCATGGAAAAATAATTATGCATTTTATGAGCAAAAGGATATGCTTTCTAACTCATGGATGTTGCGATTAGGTGGACAATATTGCCCTAATCCTACTAAATATGAAAACTATTGGTCAACGGTTACTTATCGTTTGGGATTTTTTAATGGTAAGGACT
>SYEV01000005.1 GCA_005800655.1 Bacteroidota bacterium | reverse complement strand
TAGCTACTTATTTTATTAATGCCATTTGTTTTTATTTATCGCCAGTTGCTTTGTTTGTGATTTTATTTTATAGTTATACTAAACGCTTTACTTATTTATGCCATTTGGTTTTAGGCATCGGTTTGTCCCTAGCGCCAATTGGTGCTTACTTAGCAGTGACGGGCAGTTTCGCAATTTTACCATTGTTATTTTCATTCGCCGTTATTTTTTGGGTAAGTGGCTTTGATATTATTTATGCTTTGCAGGACATTGATTTTGATCAATCACAATCACTATATTCTATCCCAAGTCAATGGGGCTTAAAACAATCATTAAGAATTTCACGCATACTACATGTTTTATCAGCATCATTTGTAATTGCTGCTTATTTTGTGGGGGGATTTCATTTTCTATATCTTTTTGGTTTGCTCATTTTTATTGGAATGTTAATTTACCAACAAAGTATTGTTAAACCAAATGACCTTAGTAAAGTAAACCTCGCATTTATGACTGCCAATGGTATTGCGAGTATTGTATTTAGTGTTTTTGTTATTGGCGCCATGCTTATTCAAATGTATCTTTAACCAGTATAATAAATTAACCTTGCCTAGAATTATTTGTATTGATTATGGTGGAAAAAGATGTGGTTTAGCAGTGACTGATCCACTTCAAATTATTGCGACTGCATTATTAACAGTGGAGACCAAAAATTTATATACTTTTTTAGCGGATTATTTTAAGAAGGAAGATGTGGAGCTCATTTTAATTGGAGAACCCCTCAACTTGGATAATACACCCACACATGCTACACCCTTGGTAAAAAAAGCCATTGTAGAACTTGAAAAAAAATTCCCCACTATACCCGTGGTTACTGTGGATGAAAGATACAGTTCCAAAAATGCAGTGCGTGCTATGGTGGAGATGGGAATGAAAAAAGTGGACAGAAGAGATAAGAAAAACATTGATTTGGTAGCAGCAACCATGTTATTGCAGGAATATCTGTCCTACCGCTCCTAAAACCACCATTTATTGATAACTTTGCACCCAATATCTGCGAGGGTATTCTAGTTTTTTAAATAAAGATGAAAATATGATTTTACCTATTGTTGCTTATGGAGCAGCCATACTTCGAAAAGTGAGTGAGCCGATTGATGCGGATTATCCTAATTTGACCAAAGTCATTGCGGATATGTGGGAAACCATGTATGAAAGTAATGGGGTAGGATTAGCTGCGCCACAGGTGAATAAAAATATTCGATTATTTGTCATGGATAGTGCGCAAATTTTTGAAAGCAAAGAACCTGAAGATGAAACCTATGTAGATGCACCAGGATTTAAAAAAGTATTCATAAATACGCAAATAGTTTCAACGGGTGGGGTGGAATGGATTTATAATGAAGGTTGTTTGAGTATTCCTAAAATCAGAGAAGATGTATTACGACCAGCGGAAGTTACTTTAAGTTATATGGATGAAAATTTTGTTGCGCATACGGAAACCTTTAATGGGATATCCGCAAGGGTAATCTTGCATGAGTATGATCATATTCAAGGAAAATTATTCATTGATTATTTAAAGCCCTTGCGCAGAAAAATATTACAAGGTAAATTGAATGATATTTCCAAAGGCAAGGTAAGGGTGGATTACAAAATGATGCAAATTAAATAATTGCAACAATAGCATAATAACATCTCATGATTAAAAAGATTTTAATTTTTGTTTCTTCGATTTTCGCGTTTAGCCTGCAGTTAATGGCGCAGGATACGGTGTTTAATGCGGATGGGCAAAAATTTACTTTAACGGATGCCATTGTTCGCAATCATTTTGATTATAAGGATATTTTAAATCGTATTAAACAGGATACGAGCTTTTATAAAGCTTTTAAAACATTACGTACCATTGGCTATAGTTCTTATAATTATGTCCAAATGATGGATGAGAACAATAAGATGCAGGCTTCCTTAAACAGCAAAACAAGACAAAATAAAATCGCCGGTTGTCGAACCATGGATGTGTTAGAGGAAAAGATAACTGGGAACTTACGAAATAACAAAGGGGAATATAATTACACCACACCCGCTTTATACGCGAGCTTGTTTTTTACCAAAGGAAGTATTTGTGGGGAGTCCAATATTGTTTCAGGCAAAAACAGAAAAATAACAGGATCTGGTATTGATAAAGCAAAGGAGCAATTAAAGATGTTGTTTTTTAATCCGGGTAAAAAAATAGCAGGCATCCCATTAATCGGAAATAAGTTGGACTTATATGATGAATCCGCCCATGAATTATATGATTACAAATTGGACTACGTGGACTACCATGGGCAGTTGGTATATGTATTTGATGTGCAGCCAAAATCGGATTTGGGCTTTTTTGCAAAGGACAGGGTAGTGGTTGATCAAATGACTACTTGGTTTAATCCTAAAACTTTGGAAGTACTCGGGCGCAACTATTCCTTAAGTTACAAAGCAGGGGTATATGATTTTAATGTGCAAATGGAAGTAGAAATGACTTATTTTAACGGAATGCTTGTTCCTAAAATATTAAGGTATAAAGGAAACTGGGATGTGATATTCAAAAAAAGTGAACGTGGCCTTTTTACGGCTACTTTGTTTGACTATAAATTAGCGCAATAGTTCATCGCAAAAATTAGCAGATATTTTACACTGCTAAAAAACTCTGCTCAATATATTTCACTACTTCAATCAAGCTACCCGTTTCATTAAATACGCGTAATTGCCTGTCGGCACCGGTGCCTGTTTCAAATATCTGATGCACTTTTTCAATATGTTTGCGGCTGCCAAGTTCGTCCACCGCGCCATCCACAAATTCAAGTAATTCATTAATTAAATCCTTGGTGGATATTTCTTTTTCCTTTCCAAAGTCAATTAATTTTCCATCAATTCCATATCGGCTTGCACGCCATTTGTTTTCATTGATGAGTGCACGTTGGTAATTAATGAAATTTATATTTTGACGACGTAGGGAATAAATTTTAGCACAAATTGCTTGGAACAATGCTGTAATCGTGATGGTTTCCTGTACGGTCATGGGCACATCGCAAATCCTAAATTCAATGGTGTTGAAAACAGGATGTACCCTTAAATCCCACCATATTTTTTTTGCATCATCAATGCAATTGGTTTTTATGAGCAGCTGAACAAAACTATCGTACGCTTCGATGCTTTCAAATGAATCTGGGATTCCTGTTCTAGGAAATTTATCAAACACTTTTGATCGGTAGGATTTATATCCGGTATTGCGGGTTTCCCAAAAAGGGGAGTTGGTGCTTAATGCATAAATATGTGGCAAAAAATAACGTGCTGTATTTGCAATATGGATGGCCATACGGCGATCTTCCATTCCAACATGTACATGTAGCCCAAAAATTAAATTACTCCTTGCAGCCTGCTGCAATTCGTTTAACAATTCCTGGTACCTGTTTTGATCTGACACTAATTGCTTTTCCCATAAACTAAAAGGGTGGGTGCCTGAAGCACCAATGCTAAAGCCTAAGTCCCCTGCAATTTTATGCACCCCATTGCGTAGTTCAATAATCTCTGAAAATGCTTCATCTACATTTTTACAAATCCCAGTGCCTACTTCCACCACCGCCTGGTGCATTTCTGCTTTAATCTTGTCCCTAAATAGTTTCTGTCCTTCATTGACAATAGTTTGTTGGTGGCTTTTTAATTCCTTCGTGGATGGGTCTAATACCATGTATTCTTCCTCCACGCCAATGGTAAACTGTTGTACACTTTTGGTAACCATATTACATTGAAATTAAGCAAAGTTTGCTTTAAAAAAAAATCCCCGACTTGATGAATCAAGACGGGGATTTTTTTATGTTAAAATCTGACTAGGGCGAACCCAAATTAGATTTAGAATTTAAATCTTAAACCCAATTGGCTAACCCAACGTGCACTGTAACTAGGTGCAGTACTTGAACTAATACCCCATGGAGTATTGTTATTAATTGGGTTAAAGCTATAAGTAGGTATTAATGATGGTGCACCAGAAGTTGGGTTAGCATATCTAACCAATCCAAATTGATCATTACTTAAGAAGTAAGTACGACCCCAAACTCTGTTCAACATATTTGTAAAGTTGAAGATGTCATAAGTTAATTGGAACTGGTATTTTTTACCACTTACTTTAACAAAGAAATCTTGCATCACTTTTAAGTCAACTATATTTTGGAAAGGTAATCTTGCACCATTTCTTTCTGCATATTGTCCTCTGCGCTTGCTTAAATAACTATCTTGATTGATATAAGCTTCAAATGCTGCTTTTTGTGCATCTTGGCTTAAACTAAATCCTGATTGTGTTACAAAAGTCATTGCAGATAATTGGTCTTTTGTAGGGATGAATAATAAGTCATTTGATTCAGTAGCACTATTGTCTCTAACTGGACCATTGCTGTATACATAGCTAAATGCATTTCCTGATTGACCATTATAAACCACACTAACCGTAGTTGCCATATTGCCTTTCAAATAAGTGAATTTTTTAGAAGCAAACATGCTTACTCTGTGCCCTAAATCAAAATCAGATCTTGATCTGTTTACATAATTACGACCATTTACGGTTTCCATAAATCTCCATTGGCTATTGTTTTGGCTTGAAGTAGGCTCATTGGTTACAAAAGCAGTTCCATAAGTATAGAAAGCATTGAATGAGAAGCCATCAGCCCATGATTTATCTACTGATGCTGTAAAGTTGGCAGCAAAACCTTTTTGGCTATTCTTTGGTTGGTTCTTTAATAAATAAATTCCAGTGTAAGGGTTACCTGCTGGTAAACCACCATATGCTGGGAAGTTCATTCTTACACCATTGTTATAAATATTTCTATTATCAGGTCCAACCATGTTTCCAATTGGGTTTTGAATATCTATTCTTGTGTAATATATTTCGTTGATGTTTTTACTAACACTTCCTTCAACAGTCACAGACCAGTTGTTGTCAAATTTCTTATCTACTGCTAAAGAAGCACGTAATAATTTAGGTAAACGGAAGTCCTTCGCAATTAAATCAACCTGTCCTTTTGCAAACGCAGTACTGATACCTAATTCGTTTGCGGTATATTGCTGTGTAGGATTAGGTCTAAACTTCATAGAAGCTAAAGTAGTTGCAAATGTTGGTGAAAATAAAGATACACCACCTACACTTCCACCTGTATTATTAAATACGCCACCAGGCCAAACCAAAGGAACACGGCCAGTGAATAAACCGATACCTCCACGAATAGTAATTCTCTCAGTTGGAACTTTATAGGTGAAACCTAAACGAGGAGAAATAGAAAGTTTAGGATCACTAATTTGACCACTTCTTGCTCCAGCTAAATCATAGTTGTAAAGTTGGATAGTAGGGATGGCGTTATTGTTGAAATAATCATCTTGGAATGGCATAGATAAAAACTTAGTGTAATCACCTCTGATACCATAGTTGATGGTTAAATTATCAGTAACCCTTACTTCATCATTGATAAAAGCACTTCCACGAGCTGTATAAAAACTTGCAGCCGCTTTGGTATTATCACCATAAGTATTGTCCAATAATGAGAAAGATCTTGCATACTGGAATGGCGCCTTATCAGTCAAGAAATCAGGTAAAGAGTTGTAAGTATATGTACCAAAGTTATCACGAATAAATACATTGTATGATTTACTCAATTCATAATCAATACCTAAAGTTAAACTATGTTTATTGATGTTGAATTTGACATAATCCAAAAAGTTTTTATTGGTTTGTTTCAACAAATTGGCTGCTGAAAAGTTTTCAGATCCAAAAGTGATTTGGTTTGAGCTACTTCCGTCATTAATAATAACACGAGGAAATGCCGCACCAATTTGGCTTCTATCATCAGTTACATCAGTAATAGTGAATAACATTTTATTGGTAATGCCATTTTTGAAATTACTTCTTAACTCAGCAGATACTGAATTTGTTTTATTTGGATATAAAACTCCATTGTTGTAAAAGTTAACTCTTGTTGAACTTGAAGCTGAAGTATTATAATTTTGAGATTCTGTGTGACGATAAGAAATGCTTAAACGATGATTTGAATTGATATTCCAATCTAATTTAGTCGCTAATCTTTTTGAACTAATGGTCTCTGGATTATCAGCATATGAACCCATATCATAACCATATTTAGATTTAACTGTTGTTACCAAAGCATCAATATCTGCTTTAGTGCTTATTCCTCTGTAACCAGCAAGATCAAATGGTTGTGGACGGTTACTTTCAATGCTTTCGTAGTTAACGAAGAAAAATAATTTATTTTTTACAATCGCACCACCTACACTAGCACCCATTGTTTTAGCACTGAATGGGTTCAACTTTGTAGCAGCAGATTTTAAACCTGTTGGCGTTTTACCCGTTAAATCTTGGTTTTGTGTAAAGCTATAAACTGTTCCAGAGGTAGTATTAGTTCCACCTTTTGTTGTAGCGTTGATACCACCACCAGTGAAGTTACCAATAGAAGCGTCAAATGGAGAAACCATTACTTGAATTTGATCAACCGCATCCATTGAAATAGGACCTACTGCAGTTTGACCACCATTTGTACCACTTGCGCTCAAACCAAATTGGTCATTGTTAACAGCACCATCAATATAGAAAGAGTTAAAACGATTATTTTGACCTGCAATTGAAATACCAGTTAATCCGCCTGTACCACCTAATAATTTAACAGAAGGGGTAAAGCGTAAAAAATCTTGTAAATTACGACCAACAGTTGGTAAGTTTTCAATTTTATCACGACCGATGGTTGTTTGTGTACCACCTCTTACTGACAAATCAGAAGCATTACGTGTTGCTCTAACAGTAACGTCCGCTAATTTTGCAGCTTTGTTGTATAAAACAACATCTACACGAGCAGCATCACCTAAGTTGATATAAATATCTTCCTTTTTTTCAGATTGGTAATTTACATAAGAAACTGAAATAGTGTAAGGTCCACCAGGTTGCATGTTGCTTATATCAAAAGCACCTGTTTTTCTTGTTTGTACTTTGTATTCGGTTCCAGTAGGTACATGTAACACAGTTACAGTTGCGCCTACAAGAATTTCGCCATTATCGGCTTTTACAGATCCAGTTAAGCTACCAGTAGTGTTTTGCGCAAAAGTCAAAACGGGTAACAATAACATTGCTACGATAAAATGTAGTAATTTTTTACTTGACATATAATTGATTGTTTAAGTGATGCAAAGAAACAAAATAAATTGATTACTTAATTTATGTTTTTGTTAACAAATTATTACTTTGTTTAAAATAAGCAGTATATATATTATTTAAAATATTTATATGTGATATAAATCTTTCAAATTTCTTCATTTTTTAGCGGTGGTAGGAGTTTTCAGTTTCATTTTCCCTTTCCTTCTCGTAGGCCTTAATAATTGCTTTAACCAATTTATGTCTTACCACATCTTCTTCATCTAGTTGAATATGCGCTATTCCATCAATGTTTTGTAAAATGCGTGAAGCTTTTTCTAAACCACTTTTTTGATTGCGCGGCAAATCCACTTGGGTAGGGTCACCTGTGATGATTGCTTTTGCATTGGAACCGATACGCGTTAAAAACATTTTAATTTGTAAATCATTGGCGTTTTGTGATTCATCTAAAATGATAAATGCGTTATCCAAAGTTCTTCCGCGCATGTAGGCAAGTGGTGCAATTTCAATTGTACGTGTGGTCATGTAGTAACCTAATTTATCTGCGGGTATCATATCATCCAATGCATCATACAATGGACGTAAATAAGGATCAATTTTTTCTTTTAAATCACCAGGTAAAAATCCCAAACTTTCTCCGGCTTCAACGGCGGGTCTTGTTAAAATAATTTTTTTAACCAATTTGTTTTTTAATGCACGCACCGCAAGCGCAACGGCAGTATAGGTTTTACCAGTACCTGCGGGTCCAATGGCAAATACGATATCGTTTTTGTCAGCTGCTTGTACCATCTTTTTTTGATTCGCTGTGCGCGCGCGTACTGTTTTTCCATTAGGCCCAAATACCAATACTTCATTGGGATTTTGCTCTACAAAATTGTCAATAATTTCTGCATCATCTCCGCCTAAAATTTGTTCAAAATAATTTTCACTTAAATGACCATTGCGTTCCATGTATTGAATGATGAGTTCAATTTTTTCTTTCGCCAAATCAATTTGTTCTGGTGCACCACTTAGTTTTATTTGAGTGCCTCTTGATAAAATTTTTAATAATGGAAATTTCTTTTTTAAAATGTCAAACTTGTTGTTGTTCACGCCGAAAAACTCAATAGGGTTAACGGTTTCTAGGTTGATGATTGATTCACTCAATGGGATTAGTTTTAAAGGGTTAGTAGTATAAAATAATCTGCCTAACACAATTTAGAAAAAGGAGATATAAAAAACAATAAATAAATACGCACAAATGTGCATTACTAAAATGATAATATTCTGATCATTTTGGTATATTAAAAGGGGATGCTTCCCAATGTATGAAATAGTTGAAAGCGTTTAATTTTAAGGAATAATACACTTAATTATTAAAACAGAAAGCAGTAATTGTTTTGCGAATTAACAATTGCGCAATGCGGAAATTGTTTTTATTGGATCTGCTGCTTTAAAAACAGTAGTGCCCGCAACCAGTACATCGGCCCCTGAAGTAACTAAAGCGGCAGCATTCGTTTCGCTAACACCACCATCAATTTCAATTAAAGTTTTTGCGCCTGCATTTTGTATGATTGATTTTAAAGTGGTCACTTTTTCATAAGTGCCTTCAATAAATTTTTGGCCGCCAAAACCAGGGAATACACTCATCACACAAACAAGATCAATTTCGGAAATAAATTCTTTTAAAACTTGAATGTCAGTATCCGGATTGATGGCAACACTCGCTTTCATGCCATGGGCTTTTATTTGCGCAAGGGTGTCTAATAAATTAGGGCAGGCTTCATAATGCACAGTTAAAATATCTGCTCCTGCTTTTTTAAATGCTTCAATATATTTTTCAGGATGTACAATCATTAAATGTACATCGCAAACCTTGGTGGTTGCTTTTCTTATTTGTTCAATAATGGGTAAACCAAAACTAATATTAGGAACAAAACTACCATCCATCACATCCAAATGATACCATTCTGCTTCACTCTTATTTAACATCTCACAGGTATTACCTAAATGTAAAAAATCGGCAGCTAATAGGGAGGGTGCAATGATGGTCATTGTTTAAGTTTGAATCAAAGGTCCTGATTTTTTTAGACACTGTCATTTTTTTGTCATTTTTTTTATAAAATCAAATTCACTGACCAAAGTCAGTTGTTTTAAAATAGTAGCAATTACTTTTGCGTTTAATTATATATGTATATGAATAAGCCGACCCTTTTTGTAGCAGCATTGTTTAGCTGTATGACTGCATTCAGTCAAAATGATTCAATTTTATTTGCGGGCGAACCCCATTTTAAAAATGTGATTCAGCTAACCAATGGGGGAGACAATGCGGAAGCGTATTGGAGTTTTGATAATAAGCGAATCACTTTTCAAAGATCCAATCCAAAAGAAGGCGTTAACTGTGATCAAATATTCATGGGAGTAGTTCCGAATAACAACACAACCCCTTTTACTTATAAATCAATTAGTGGTGGTAACGGGCGCACTACTTGTAGCTATTTTACAAAAGATGGGGCACATATTATTTATGCTTCTACAAAAGGCGGAGGTAATGATTGCCCGCCACCAGTGGATCGTGCGAAGTATGGCAACAAATACATTTGGCCTTTATATAATACCTATGATATTTTCATGGCCGATACCAATGGGGTAGTAGTGAAGCAATTAACCAATGCAAAAGGATATGATGCGGAAGCAACTTTATCCTATGATGGTAAGCGCATGATTTATTGTAGCGATAAAGACGGCGACTTGGATTTATATGTCATGAACTTGGCTACAGGGAAAGAAAAAAAAGTGACTAATACTTTAGGTTATGATGGGGGCGCTTGGTTTAGCCCAGACGGTAAAAAAATTGTTTGGCGCGCCAGTCGCCCTTCCACGCCCGCGGAAGTGGCAGAATACAAATCCTTATTAGCTGAAGGTTTAGTAGCACCGACTAAAATGGAAGTGTTTATTGCGGATGCTGATGGGTCCAACGCGAAACAAATCACCAATTTAGGGCAAGCCAATTGGGCGCCTAACTTTACCCCAGATGGGAAGCATATCATTTTTTGTAGTAACCACGAATACAAATACGGATTCCCTTTCAATATGTATTTAATGGACCTTGAAGGTAATAATATTGAAAAAATTAGCCGTGATAAAGGTTTTGATGCTTTTCCGATGTTTAGCCCAGATGGTAAAAGAATTATGTTCTCTTCTAATAGAAATAATGGAGGAACCAGGGATACGAATTTATTTGTAGCGGATTGGGTGGATTAATAGGTTTGTAGATAAAGTTGTATTTTAGCCACTCAAACAAATCAATTACTATGAATACTGGTTTATTACACTTGCATAATATTTTAAGATGGGTGATCCTGATTACCCTTTTATGGAGCATTTACAAATTATTTGTAAAACAAGATGCCCTTAAGACAAGCAAAATTTTATTCATTGCATCGCATACCACATTATTAATTGGGTTGTATCAATACTTTGTAAGCAGCTTATTGGGTTTTAAGGCGATTCAATCTGCTGGAATGAAAACAGTGATGGGTGATTCAGTGAGTCGTTTTTGGGGAATGGAGCATGCCTTCACGATGATTATAGCGATCATTTTGATTACCATTGGACATATCCGTTATAAAAAGTCTGGGAAAACGGGTTTGACATCTGTTTTATACCTTCTTGCGTTAGTATTCATCCTTTTAATGACACCTTGGCCGTTTAAGGCAGGGGTGGGTCGTCCTTGGTTCCCTGGGATGTAACATGTAAAGTGTTAAATATCAATATATTAAAAAGGATAAAATTTGCTTCTCCTTTTATTTTGGGCTTTTTTCAATATTTCGGGGTGATTTTTTCATAATTCCATTCATTTCCATATCTTTGCAACCCCAAAATAAGTATGTCAAAACAACCGCTGATTAAACAAGATGGAGTAATTATAGAAGCTATGAGCAATGCCATGTTCAGAGTGAAATTAGAAAATGGACATGAAATTTTGGCAACGATCTCTGGTAAAATGCGTATGCACTATATCAGAATTTTGCCTGGGGATAAAGTGGGTTTGGAAATGAGTCCTTACGATTTGACAAGAGGAAGAATCAATTTCAGACATAAGTAAGATGGTGTAAAAAGAGATGTAGAAATTGAGTATAGGATTGATTTGTATGGGTTTAGATTAAAAAATAGTCGAAAATAAATATTAAAAAATAAAAGATGAAAGTTAGAGCATCTATCAAAAAAAGAAGTACTGATTGCAAGATCGTGAAGCGCAAAGGAAAGTTATATGTAATCAACAAAAAGAACCCTCGTTTTAAACAAAGACAAGGATAATTTTTATTATTAGAAATTCATTTTAACAAAAACAAAATAAGTTTTAAAATATGGCTCGTATCGCCGGTATCGATTTACCAAAAAACAAAAGAGGAGAAATAGGGTTAACGTACATCTTTGGAATAGGACGTTCAACTGCTCAATACATTTTAGACAAAGCTGCTATCAGTTATGATAAAAAAGTAAATGAGTGGAATGATGATGAGCAAACTGCTATTCGTAATATCATCAACGCTGAATTCAAAGTAGAAGGTGCGTTAAGAAGTGAAGTTTCAATGAGCATTAAGCGTTTATTGGATATCGCATGTTACCGTGGATTGCGTCACAGAAAAGGTTTACCAGTTCGTGGACAAAGAACTAAAACTAACTCACGTACTCGTAAGGGTAAGCGTAAGACAGTTGCTGGTAAGAAGAAAGTGGCTAAGAAATAATAATACCTAAAGGAAGTTTGCTGATACATTAGCTTACTTCCTTTTGTTATAAAAATCCAATAGCAATTAGATCCTGGAAACAGGGGAGATTGTGTTGGTTTCCGCTTCGGCGGAATTTCAATTTAAATAACCGCTCCTTAAAAAGAGCATACCTCAAAAAAAATGGCAAAACCAATCAAAGCACAAAACAGTGCAAAAGCGGCTTCTAAAAAAAGAGTCGTGAAAATTGATGCATCGGGTGAAGTTCGTATCAATGCTACTTTCAACAATTTAATCATTTCTTTTACCAACAAAGTAGGCCAAGTAATTAGCTGGAGCAGTGCTGGTAAAATGGGTTTCAGAGGTTCTAAAAAGAACACCCCATATGCAGCGCAAATGGCAGCAGCTGACGCAGCGAAAGTTGCATTAGATGCTGGTGTGAAAAGAGTAGATGTATTTGTGAAAGGTCCAGGATCTGGACGTGAAGGTGCGATTCGTTCTATCTCACAATCAGGCATCGAGGTAACAAGTATTCGCGATGTGACGCCAATGCCGCATAACGGATGTCGTCCTCCAAAACAAAGAAGAGTTTAATTATTTATATTTTATAAAAAGGGTATATCATTCATTTTAGATTTTTACTGATGATGTACCGTCACTAAAAAATCACAAACAAGAATTATGGCACGTTACACAGGACCCAAAACAAAAATTTGTCGCATTTTCGGCGAACCTATTTTAGGAAACGCTAAATGGTTAGGCAAAAACAGCAACCCTCCAGGCCAACACGGCGCACAACGCAAGCGTAAGCAATTAGGAGAGTATGCATTACAATTAAGAGAAAAGCAAAAAGCGAAATATACCTATGGTGTATTAGAGCGTCAGTTCCGCAAAACATTTGAGGAAGCTTCTCGTATTAAAGGTGTTACAGGTGAAAACTTGATCAAATTATTAGAATCACGTTTGGACAATACCATTTATAGAATGGGATTAACAGCGAGTCGTCCTGAAGCACGTCAGTTGGTATCACACAAGCACATCACTGTTAACGGTGAAGTGACCAATGTACCTTCTTACACATGTCGCCCAGGTGATGTTATTGCTTATCGTCCAAAGAGTGCGCATAACACTTCAATCGTTAGCAAACAACGCGGAAAAAATACAAAATTCAGTTGGGTAGATTGGAATGAAAATACCAATACAGGTACTTTCATCACCATGCCTGAGCGTGAAGCTGTTCCTGAAAATATCAAGGAGCAATTAATCGTCGAATTGTATTCTAAGTAGTAAGCATTAACAAAATTTCTTCCACTAGGAAGATTCAAATAAAAAATAAATTGACATGGCTATATTAAGTTTTCAAAAACCAGATAAAATTGTTTTACAAAAAGCAAACGACTTTGAAGGACAATTCGAATTCCGTCCATTAGAGCCTGGCTTTGGTTTAACTTTAGGTAATGCTTTAAGAAGAGTTCTATTAAGCTCATTAGAAGGCTTTGCAATAGTAGGTATCAAAATTGAAGGAGTTGACCATGAGTTTGCTACTTTGAAAGGTGTTACTGAAGATGTTACTGAAATAATTTTGAACTTAAAGCAAGTTCGTTTTAAGCGTAAAGCTGACCAAGATGTTTCATTAGAAAAAATCACTATTTCTATCAAAGGAAGCAGTGAATTTAATGCAGGAAATATTGGTGATGCTTCTCAACAATTTCAAGTAATGAATCCTGAATTAGTAATTTGTACTATGGATTCAACTGCGAAATTAGAGATTGAATTAACCATCAGTAAAGGCCGTGGTTACATTCCTTCTGAAGAAAATAAATTAAAAGAAATGCCATTTGGCTATATCGCTATTGATTCAATTCATACCCCAATCAAAAATGTTAAATACGCTATCGAAAACTATCGTGTTGAACAAAGAACGGATTATGAAAAATTAATTTTAGATGTGGCTACAGATGGTACGATTCATCCTGAAGAAGCGGTGAAACAAGCATCTCGCATTTTGATCCAACATTTAATGATTATCACGGATGAGAATATCACTTTTGATAACAAAGAAGATAAGAAAGAAGATGTAGTAGATGAGCAAGTTTTACAATTAAGAAAAGTATTGAAAACACCATTGGAAGATTTAGATCTTTCAGTTCGTGCATTCAATTGCTTGAAAGCTGCTAAAATTAATAGCTTAAGCGAACTAGTTCAATATGAGCAAGAAGATTTGATGAAGTTTAGAAACTTTGGTCAAAAATCTTTATCTGAAATTGAGCAAGTTTTAATCGAAAGAGGATTAAGCTTTGGAATGGATTTAGGTAAATTAGGATTAGACAAATTAGATTTACAATAGTCGTTAAGGCTAGGGTAGGTCACTATTTATAACCGAGCGAAAGCTCAAACCTCGCAATTCCTGACACGGTGTGAGGATAAAATTTAAAAGTCATGCGTCACGGAGACAAACAAAACAACTTAGGTCGTAAAAAGGCACACAGAGATGCCTTATTAATGAACCTTGCTTGTCAAATTATTACGCACAAGCGTATTGTAACAACATTAGCGAAAGCAAAAGCTTTAAGAAAATATGTTGAGCCATTGATTACTAAAACTAAAAAATCGGCAAACAAGGAAGAAATCATGCATAACCACAGAGTGGTGTTTAGCTATTTAAACGACAAAACTGCTGTTAAAGAATTATTTACAGTAGTGGCGCCTAAAATTGCAACACGTCCAGGTGGCTATACTAGAATTATCAAATTAGGTATACGTCCAGGCGATAATGCTGAAAAAGCAATGATCGAATTAGTTGATTTCAATGAAATTTACGGTAATTCTATCGCGACTGCAGCTGAACCAGCTAAAAAAACACGTCGTAGTAAAGCAACTGCAGCGCCTAAAAAAGCCGCAGCTGAAGCTGAAACACCTACAACTGAAGCACCTGCTGCTACAGATGAAGCAACACCTGCTGAATAATGATCATCACTATTTGACATAAAAGGCAAGACTTCAGTCTTGCCTTTTTTTTGCCTAAAATGGGCTTAAAAGGGGGAATAAACAATATGTTCAAAAGTTATTATGGAAAAGTAAAAAATTGTTTCTTTTTTTGCATAACAAAACACCAATACAATGACTACACAACCTGCAATTTTAGTTTTAGCTGATGGTAATGTATTTCACGGTCAAGCTTTTGGTAAAATTGGTACAACGACTGGTGAGATTTGTTTTAATACGGGGATGACAGGCTACCAAGAGGTTTTTACGGACCCGAGTTACACGGGTCAAGTCATTATCATGAATAATGTACATGTGGGGAATTATGGTGTAAAATCAACGGATGTTGAAAGTAAATCTGTAAAAATTCATGGCTTAATTGGTCGCAACTTAGAAGAAAAATATAGTCGTCTAATGGCAGATGGTAATTTGAATGATTACTTAATTAATAACAATATCGTTTCCATTGAAGGATTAGATACAAGGGCGCTCGTGGCGCATGTACGTCAACAAGGTGCAATGAATTGTATTATATCCTCTGATAATATAGATGTGGCTGCTTTAAAAGCACAATTAGCAAAAGTGCCTAGTATGGATGGGCTTGAATTAGCGAGTACGGTAAGTACCAAAGAAGTATATGAATTAGGAGATAAAAATTCAGCGATCAAAGTTTCTGTTTTAGACTTTGGCGTGAAAGAACATATTTTACAATGCTTGGTTGAAAGAGGAGCACATGTAAGAGTGCATCCTGCTAAAACAGATTTTGCGACCTTAAAGGCATTTAATCCTACAGGATATTTTTTATCCAATGGCCCTGGTGATCCAGCACCGATGGATTATGCAATCAAAACAATTAAGGAAGTGTTGAATGAGAAAAAACCAGTTTTTGGTATTTGCTTAGGCCATCAATTATTAGCACTTGCCAATGATATTCCAACTTTCAAAATGCACCATGGTCACCGTGGTTTAAATCACCCAGTTAAAAATGTGATCACAGGCTTATGTGAAATCACTACACAAAATCACGGGTTCGGTGTGGATCCTGAAGCAGTGTGCAAACATCCGAATGTAACCATATCACATGTGAATTTAAATGATGATTCTATTGAAGGTATCAAGTTGAACGATCGCCCAGCATTTAGTGTGCAGTACCATCCGGAAGCAACACCAGGTCCGCATGATAGCAGGTATTTGTTTGATGATTTTGTATCTTTAATGAAGACGAATTAATCTAGTAACCATAAAAGGATAATCGATATTCAATTTATCTTTACTTTTTTTAAGCATTTCAATTTGTAACTATGCCAAATATTACGATCATCAACGGGCCTAATTTAAATTTATTAGGAATGCGTGAGCCAGGAGTTTATGGCAATGAAACTTTTGATGATTTTTTTGCGCAGTTAAAAAAAGATTTTCCACAAGTCAACTTCACTTATTTTCAATCGAATGTGGAAGGTGAGTTGGTAAACGCTATTCAACAATTCGGGTTTAACCAAGATGGGATTATATTAAATCCTGCGGCCTATACCCATACTTCTGTGGCCATTGGTGATGCTGTTACTGCAATTAAAACACCTGTGATTGAAGTTCATATTAGTAATGTGCATGCTAGGGAGGACTTCCGAAAAATTTCCCATGTATCTGCAAAGTCAGTAGGTTCGATTGTGGGCCTGGGATTAAAAGGATACGCTTTAGCTACGGAGTGGTTTGTAGCGAATGCAAATCAATAGTTTCTTTTTGTAGTGGAACTAAAATAAGAATTTCTCAAAATCTTTTCGGTAGGAGATACTTACCCCTTGTCTATTACGACGGCCTAAACTACTTCCATTTATATCAAGGCTATTTCTATTAAATACAATCGCTCTTAATTTACGATCCCTCGTTAAGATAAACTCAATATTTAAATCAGGCAACCATTGTAAATTATCATTTTGAATATTAGTGCTGCTGCGAACATTAAAATCTAAGTCGCCACCCACATTAATAATTACTTTGTCATTTAAAAAGCTTCTGCCCAATTTTAAATTCACTCTTTGACGGTCAATTTTATTGGCGTTAATGGGAATGCCTGATCCAGTGGGGTCTAATAAATTTCCACTATTATAGACGGATGATCCAATATCAAATCGCAAACTATTATCTCCGGTTACTTTTTTCAATAAATTCGTCACTGATTTATTGACTTCTTTGGTCAACAATTGTGATATGGTATTGATACCAATGGAGGTCATACTGTAGGCGTTGTTGCTATTGCCTGTGCTAAATCCAACGGGCGCGAATGAGTTAAATACAATTAAGAAGGAAACTTGCTTTAAAATTTCATTTTCGTCTCTTTCTAATCTTGTTATGAATTGAGAAAATTCATTGTCGGAGCTAATCGGATTGCCTTGAGGAAATGCGATGCTAAATTTAATATTTGGCTGGAATAGTTTGTTTCTTAGTGCAGCAATCACATAAACACTTCCGCGATACGATTTTACTGCATTGCTAAAATTAGCGCTGCCCACCAACTCATTTAAACTAATACGATCAGCAGTGTAACGCGCATCCACATGAATTTCTGCATCATATGGATTACCAGTCCATTCAATATAATTTCCAACTTCAGGAATCAATTCAAATGGCTTTTTGATAAAAGACTGAAAGTTGAAGTCGTAATTTCCTGATTCAACATTGTATTTTCCTCTGATGTTTAATGGTTCAATATTACCTGCTCTAATTTTTAAACGACCATTTCCCTTCGCCTTGATGATATCTCCCGTTAATTCGTCTAAAATCACATCTATTTTGGTTTTATTATTGGCCGAAAGGTCTAAGTCTACCGATAAATTGTAGGTTGGAATATCAGCACTTTTTACCCCTGTTTTCCCATATTTTTTAAATAATATAAAATCGTTGCTTCCAGCTTCTTTGCTGGTGGTATTGGGAATGTACAAATGGGAGCTGTCATTCACATCTGCATTGATAGTCATTTTAATGTTTTCCTCTGGGCCTTTAATGGTCATAGCAACTTTCCCAACTGCATTACCATAAAAATAAATGTTGTCAGCAGACCCCATATTTAGCATTTCAATTTTATTGCTACTCATTTCAAGGTCATAGGTCAAATGCTTAAAGCCCTCGTTTCGTATTTTACCTTTAAATAAAGCCTTTCGATTTAATTGATCGGTTAGTTGGATATTTCCAAAATCGATTCCTTCTTTTGTAAATTGAATGGTCGCTTCTTTTATAAAGTAGCGCACTTTGGTATAATCCACTTTTAATGAGGCATCTTGAATGGTCGCCGCACCTAATAATACAGGGTTTTCAATACGCCCGCCAAAATGAATTTTTCCATCTGCTTTTCCATCTAAGTTGGTGAGCACACCACCAATGAATTGTTCTACCAAACTGAATTTAGTGTGGTTTAAATACAAAGTGGCATCTAGTGGATTAACGCTGTCCTTGGTGTTATAAGTTCCTTCTGCTGAAAAATTATACGCTTTATTGGGTATATCAAAAGAAAAAGGGACTATGCCCGTTTTATTATTATAGGAAGCAATTAAATTAGTCATTCCAACCACTTCGTTGTTAAAACTAAATTGATCAATGTTGATATCCGAACTGAGCTCAAAATTATCCAATACATTTTTTAAATCAATGATGCCATTGGTAACGCCTTCCAATTGCGGGTATCGAAAAAATAATTTAGTGATGTCGCCTAAAATAATATCATTGAGTTCTAGTTGCAAATTATTACCCTTGGCACTTGATAATAATAGTTCCTGTATTCCTTGTGAAAACTTTACGTCTTTTGCAAAAACGTTATTTTTTCGAAGTGAAATTTCTCCACCATTATTAATATCCCATCTTTTTTGATTTAATAAAAAATAGGAGGGCTTCCACTTTATAGCCAAGCCATCGGAATAAGTATTTACAGTGCCAGCTAAATTTACATTTTGCAATGCATTATTACTTGTCGCAGTAATTTGGATATTGGATTTATCATTTGCTGTATGAATATTGATGATTGGATCAACAAAGCTAAAGCTGTCTGTTATTTGGTAGTTATTTGCTTTTACAAGTAAATGAATAGAATCCTTATTTCCATTTCCGGTAAATACACCGCCTTTAAATGCCATATCCTGCCATTGTGCAAAGGGAACTGTGGCATTAAATTTTAGCGTTTTACTGTCTGTATTAATCGCACCTTTTAAATTTAGATTATTGAATCCCGAGAACGAGCTATTAAAAATGCGAATAAATGGCTCAATGTAATTCGTTTTAATTTGTATATCAAACAATTGATTAGCTGGCGTATTGGATGGGGCAGGGATATAGCTTGGCAAATAGCGCTGCATAAAAAACTGAATGCTTGCAGGTAAATGGGAGATATTGAATTTGCCTGATATGTTCGCATTAATATCATCACTGGCTAATCTTAAATATTTAATTCCTTTTTCAATACTAGAATTCAAGGTAATTGAATCAAAACGCACCACTGACTGTTCCCCTATTAATTGACCATTATAAAACTTGGCATAGCCCATGAAGTTATCAATGCTGTCTCCATCAAAATTGATGTCCAATAATCCAGTCAGTTGAATTTTATTTTTTGAAAATCCTAATTCTTTTAAATTGGTGTTTTGCAAATCGCCTACGGCATTGATCTTTGGCTTTGCCTGGTTAAAGTCCACTTCAATATTGCTGATAAAATTAATATTGGGGTCCTTAATTTTTAAGCTGCCATTGTAAGCGCCTTTTTGAATATCACCATTGGTCGTGATGTTGGTATAATTGTAATTATTCCATGCAATGCTGTCAATATTACCTTGTATATTGGTTTTTTGTTTATTAAGATCAAATGAGCTGCCTTTAATTTTGCCATTAAAATTTAATAATCCTAATGAGGATATATCAAACAGTTTGCCTGCATTAAAATGGCTTGTTTTTAATATCCCTTCATAACTTGGCTCTTTATCTATCGGGAACTGTAATCGAATCTCTGTATTCGTATAGCCTATGTCGGTATTAAATTCCCCCTTGGTAATAAAATCATAAACAGTTCCTTTGAAATTTCCAGCAAATAAAATGGTGCCTAGTTTTTCGAATTTTATTTCTTTATTATTCTTTAAGGTAGGAAGCCAGTTGGATAAATCATTAAAATTGGTAGCAGATACAACATTATTAAAATCAATCTGCGTATTTCTCAAGCTAGGTAAGCCCTTCATACTAAAGCTACCTTTGATGGTGGAGTTGTTATAATTTACTAGCAAGTCCTTGGTCTCAAAATTGGCCACGGTACCATTAAAATGAAAATTTAGTTTAACTTTTTGATCAATATTATTTAAAGCAGGCGTGAAGTAGGCAATATCTTTAATAGCAACTAATGAATTTTCGAAATGTGCTTTCATGTTTACATTTTGTATGTAATTATTAAAATCCTTTTTAAAGCTTTTGTATTGCATTGCAAAGTAAGGGCCAATAATGCTATTGTTTGTTTTTAAGGACAATTGCGCAAACTCCATTATTTGGGACGTCAATTTAAAATGGGTGCTTAATTTTTTTATTTCAAAGCCCGATCTTTCCTTAACGCTTAAATTAACTTTTGCAGTGAGGGTGTCTTTGGACAATGTTGCATTATAAATTTGTGCATTTAAGTCATGCATACGAATATGCGCGCCATCAAAATAGGGGACTGGTTTTTCGAAGCCGTATTCAATTAAAAACTTTCCGTTAATCACTTGAATTTCGTTAGCAACTATACTTAAATCATTGGGATTTAATTGTGCCGATTTGAAATTACCTTGCTTGGTGTCCTTTTGAATAGTCGTATTTTTTCCCTCGTAGGAGTGAAGGTTAATGAACGGCTTATTGACGATTAATTGGTCAATAACAATTTGCTTATTCGCTTGATTAAACAACTTCATGTTTAACAACAGGTTTTTTGCTGTTACTTCTGTTTTTTCACCATCCCATTGGTCATCTAAAATAAAACGGAAATCACTTAAATCAATTTTCTTGATATCTAAGCTGGTTGATTTTTGATTGGAGCTGTCTTTATTTAAGTAGTTCAATAAAAACTGATAGTTCCATTTTAGGGTACTTCTGTTTAAATAAATCCGAGTACCTTCTAAGCCTATATATCGAATAACAGGCGCTGAATTAGAAAAGTATAAGTCAGTCAATCGAAGCTTACCTATTTTCGAGAAAACTAAAGTATCGTTTTTTTCATCTTTGATAAGAATATCTTCAAGGTCTAATCTATTAAATAGGGAAAATCCAACATGACCAATTTTAACTTCCGTTCCAATGGATTTTGAAAAACTACTAGCAACACGGGTAATTAATTTATTTTGTACCCAAGGGAGCAATAATAACAAACAGCAAAATAGGAGAAACCCTACCACGGTAGCAATCACAATTCTCAGTATGGTAAGCTTGTTTTTTAGCAAAAAAATGATTTTTGTAAAAATACTAATTAAACCGGTATAATATACTGATCCCTAATACCCTGCGACACTATCATCGCCTCTTTTATCGCCTGCAGCTTCAATTTTACCATCCGGTAATATGCGGATGCCATCCATGCGACCAAAATAGCCTCTTTGACTCACTTTATACCCTTGCTTTTTCAAGGCTTGGATAGTGGCATCTGGGAAATCTGCTTCCACTTGTAATTGATCAGGTATCCATTGGTGATGAAAGCGAGATGCATCGATGGATTGCTTTAAACTCATTTTAAAATCAATCATGTTGATGAGGCCTTCATAAATTTGATTTGGGATGGTAGTACCACCTGGACTGCCAATGGTTAAGTAAGCTTTGTTATTTACAGTAACTAAAGTGGGTGTCATGGAACTTAACATTCTTTTTCCTGGAGCAATAGCATTCGCTTCGCCTCCGAGTGCACCAAACATGTTGGGAACACCCGGCTTTACACTAAAATCATCCATTTCATTATTCAATAAAAATCCTGCGCCTGCGACAACCGTTTTATTTCCATAAGAATCATTTAATGTGGTGGTAATGGCCACCATATTTCCTTCCTTATCTATGATACTATAATGGGTGGTTTGTTCGCTTTCCTTAACTTGTCCAGCAACGGTATTTTTACTATTACCAGCAATGCCAGGGACATAATTTTTCATTCTTTGTTTGGCATAAGCATCACTGATTAAGGTGCGTGTAGGCACTTTCCAAAAATCAGGATCGCCCATATGTTCTGCTCGGTCAGCATAGGCACGTCTTTGTGATTCTACCATTAATCCAACCGCCTCGGGCGATTGGTATCCCATGGATGCGATATCAAATGGTGCGATCATTTTCATCATTTGCGCAATTAATATACCACCGCTGGAAGGTGGTGCAAAGCTAATGACATGATGATTTTTATAATCAAATTCAATGGGTACTCTTTGCTTTGTTTGGTAATTTTTTAAATCAGTTGTTGAAATAATTCCTGACCCATTGGCCATTTCTTTTACGATTAAATCAGCAGTGATACCTTCATAAAAACCGGCCAATCCATTTTGTTGAATGCGTCTTAATGTGGCTGCTAATTCCGGCTGGAAAATAGTATCCCCCTTCATCCATTTCTCTTTTTTTGTATAGGCTGATGGCGCACTACTTAACTTTATGATTTCCCTCTTTACACTATTCAAACTGTTGGCTTCTTTTTCAGTTAAAGCATGTCCATATTCGGCTAATTCAATTGCGGGCTCAATGAGCTGTGCCATAGATAGCTTTGCATAGGAAAGTGCAACAAACATACCTGAAACACTTCCTGGTATGCCGGATGCCAATGGGCCTTCTAATGATTTTGTGGTTATAGGATTTCCTTTTTCATCCAAATACATATCTCTATTTGCTTTTGCTGGCGCTGCTTCTCTAAAGTCAAGTCCAATTAATTTGCCATTATTTGTTCTTGCCAACAAAAAACCGCCGCCGCCAATATTACCCGCGGCCGGATGTACAACTGCTAAGGCAAAATGAACAGCAATAGCTGCATCAAAAGCATTTCCGCCATCTTGCAAGATAGCGGCACCCACCATACTTGCTAATGGATGTGCCGACGTTACGGCAGCATGCTTGAATAACTTTTCTTTGACGGTTTCAAATTGATATGGGTTAATACCGATATGTGATTTAAAGAAAATCTGGGCTTTTACATGATTTAAATTTGTAAAAAATAGCGTACAAAAAATAAAGTGTTTTAAATGGTTCAATGGTATTTTCTTTAACATATCTTATAATTAATTGGAACAATTTACTACTATTTAATTATTCTTCAAAGGTGGGGCAGTTATTGTGTAAAACTACTTGTTTTATAACCACAAAAAAAGCCAAACTTCTCGTATTTTAGTAGCATCGCAATTGGAGGGCCGGGTGTAATAAAAGCATAAGCAATATATAAATAAAATGAATTTGATTTACGGCAGGGTGGAGAAGGTTGTTGCACAAGCTAATTTTAAAAATTATTAATCTACAATAAATGTATCAATCGTTTAAAAAGTCATTTTTTTTACTACTTACTTTTTTTGTGTTGCAAATATCCAATAGCAATGCACAAAAATCGAGTGCTGAAATATTTTCTAAATTAAAAAAGTTAGATGTGGTGGGGAGCGTTTTATATGTTGCTGCACATCCGGATGATGAAAACAACAGCTTTTTACCTTTCTTGACCAATGAGCGCATGTACCGTACCGCTTATCTAAGTTTGACTAGGGGCGATGGTGGACAAAATTTATTAGGTAAGGAGCAGGGGATTGAATTAGGATTAATAAGAACCAAAGAATTACTTGCAGCACGTCAGCAAGATGGGGCAGAACAATATTTTTCAAGGGCCTATGAGTTTGGATTTAGTAAATCAGCGGAGGAAGCCTTAGCCATTTGGGATCACCAACAAGTATTAAGCGATGCAGTCTGGGTGATTCGTAAATTCCAACCTGATATAATTATTGCGCGCTTTCCTCCGGATGCGCGCGCAGGGCATGGACATCATGCGGCATCCGCAATTATTGCAAAAGAGGCTTTTATTGCTGCGGCTGATTCAAATCAATTTCCAGAACAATTGAAATATGGGGTCACCGTTTGGAAAGCGAAAAGAATACTTTGGAATACGTTCAATTTTGGTGGGGCAAATACCACCAATGACCAACAACTAAAAATTGAAGTAGGTGGATACAATGCATTAATAGGAAAAAATTATGGTGAAATTGGCGCCGAAGCGCGATCCATGCATAAAAGTCAAGGGGAGGGAAGGCCTCGTCGACGCGGAAGCATTACCGAATATTTTGATTGGGTGGCAGGAGATAAAGCTAGTAAAGATATTATGGAGGGGGTGAACTCAAGTTGGACGCGATTGAATGCGCCTGAAATTCATGATGCTGTTACTGCAATTATACAAAACTATAAAATAGAAAATCCTGAAAAATCAGTAAAGGATTTGGTGCAATTATATAAGTTGGTTAATAATTTACCCAGCTCGGTTTGGAAAACATATAAATTAAACGAAATTAAATCCTTAGTGCAGGCATGCGCAGGCTTATTTGTGGAAGCCACCAGTTCGCAGCAACAGGTTTTCCCAGGTAAAAATTTGTCAATGCAATTTAGTATGAATCAGCGTTCAAATGTGCAAGTAAATTTGGGTTTAGTGCAATTGCCTGGTAGGGATTCTAATTTTAATAAAACCTTAGTGGTGAATCAGAATTTGGTTTGGGAGCATAATTATAGTATTCCAACATCTCAATCTATTTCACAACCTTATTGGCTAGTATCTCCAAAAACAGAAGGCATGTTCGTCGTGAATGACCAACAATTAATTGGCCAGCCCGAAAATGACCCTGCCTTTACTTGCAAATTAAATGTGACCATCGAGAATCAATTATTTGAGTTTCAAATTCCAGTGCAATACAAATTTGTAGATCCCACCAAAGGTGAAGTGCATCAACCCATCGCGGTAGTTCCTGGGCAGGAAATAAAATATGATAAGGAGTTGCATTTAATGAATGGCGAAAAGTCCATTCCGGTTAATTATCATATCATCAATCACTTGGGGAAAAATGAATCAAAATCATTTACAGTAAGCGACCCTAATATTCAGTTGCCAACGCCTGCATCTGCAGTGTTTCAAAAAACAATTCAATATGATCACATTTCTACCATTACGTATTTCCCAACGGCTACCACTACTTTAGTAAAGGCACAAGTAAACACGAAGGGTAAAAAAATTGGATACATTGATGGGGCGGGTGATAAAATACCTGAAGCGCTTGTGGAGCTTGGCTTTTCGGTGACCTATATAAAGCCTTCAGATTTTGTATTGGATAAATTAAAATCATTTGATGCCATCATTGTAGGCATAAGGGCCTATAATTTATATGAATACTTAACCACTGAAAACGAGGAACTAAATAAATATATTGAACAAGGTGGTAATGTGATTGTGCAATATATAAAAAGTAATCAGGTAGGCTTACAAAAAATTAAAGTAGGGCCCTATCCATTTATTGTAAATTCTGGAAGGCGTGTCACACAGGAAAATGTTCCGGTTACATTTACTTTACCACAACATGTGGTATTAAATACACCTAACAAAATTACTGCAACTGACTTTGAAAATTGGGTGCAAGAGCGCAGTACCTATCAAGCAGAAAATGTAGATGCTCATTTTGAAATGCCACTTGCTATGAGTGATAAAGGGGAGGCGCCTTCCAGTGGAAGTTTATTAATTGCGCCTTATGGGAAAGGTAATTTTGTATATCTTAGTTTAACATTATTTAGACAACTTCCCGCAGGTAATCCAGGGGCCTTTAAGTTATTAGCCAACTTGATCGCATTGCCTAAACATTAGCAAATAAAAATTATACCATGCGACGAAAGCTAAGTTTATTTACTTTATTACTCATTGGCCTTGGCGTTGGCTGGATGATTAAGAATGTGAAAATTGGATTAATTATAGGGCTTGTGTTAGGCCTGTTGATTAGTGGTATTGGCACAAGAAGTAAATAAATCTAATCTGCCCTTACTCAGTAGTTGGAGTTGTGTTTTCGTTTCCGATCCACTTCATTTTTGTTGCTATAAAATAGGCAATCAATCCTAAGCTGATGACCACCAATCCGCTCAACATCATTTTTGTACCTGTTGAAATAAATATACCTACCCAAATAATAATGGCTAGCAATAAGGGAATTGGGTACAAAGGCATTTTCCAAGGAAAATAAGTTTTCCCTTTACGGTTTACTAATAGCATTAATCCAATGGCTTGACCAATAAACTGGATTAAGATACGCATTGCTAAAATGGCATCGATTACTTCCTTTAATCTAAATAATAAACTAAACGCAAAAGCAATGCCGCCCAATACTAATAAGGAACGGTGCGGAAAATGTAGCTTGGGGTGAAGCTCGCCAAAAAAACTAAAAAAGGATTTATCCAGCGCCGCTGCATATGGGATTCTGCTGTAGCCCAATGTTGCTGAAAATAAAGAAGCAAAAGCCACCATTAAAATTAATACAGTGACTAGTGCGCCGGCTTTTTCTCCATACAAGGCTTTAATATATTCACTCACCACATATTTGCTGCTCATGATGGTTTCTAAGGGCAATACACTAGCCACACTGATATTCATGGATAAATATAAAATGGCAATTCCAGTAATGGAAATAAACATACTTCTCGGAATGTTTTTACTTGGGTTTTTGATTTCGCCCCCTAAGTGACATACATTATAATAACCTAAATAACTATAAATCGTTTTTACACTCGCAAACCCTAAGGCAGCAACAAAACCATGTTGCATCGAAAAGCCATCATTAATATGTTTGATGGGTTCTAAAAATTGTCCATGCATCACCCCGCCAAAAATAATCCATGCCATGGTGCCCAAAACACCCACCCATAAAAACACGGATATCTTACCAATTGATTCAATTTTTCTATATAAAAGACTAATCACTAAAATCACTACAGAGCCACTCACTATTTTTTCTTGAATAAAAGAAAAATTAAAAAAGTAACTCGCGTATTGTGAAAATCCAATAGAAGCAGAAGCAATCACTAATGGGGCTTGAATCATGGTTTGCCATACAAACAAAAAGCTCATCAATGGACCCAATTTTTTTCCGTAACCTTCTTTTAAAAAATGAAAACTTCCACCGGCTCTCGGAAGTGCAGCCCCAAGCTGTGACCAAACCATGGCATCTAAGTAGGATAAAATGGCACCAGCAACCCATGCATATAAAAAATAGGGGCCAGCCATAATTTGCGCAACAACACTTAATACAACAAATGGACCAATACCAACCATATCAATCATGTTGATGGCCGTTGCATGTAAAAGACTTAATTTGCGATCTAAATGTGGCTTTGCGTTACTCATGTATTTGCCAAGATAATAAAAAATTGACTAAAAATTTGAAAATAAATGGAGGCTCATTTTAATATAGCGGCTTGGGTAAACCCATCCACCATTTATGAAGTTAATATAAGGCAATATACGCCGGAAGGGACTTTTAGTGCATTTGAAAATCATATTCCAAGATTAAAAGATATGGGCGTGACCGTTTTATGGTTAATGCCTATTACGCCAATTAGTGAAAAGTTAATGAAGGGGTCCTTAGGTAGTTATTATGCCTGTAGTAGTTATACTAAAATTAATCCTGCCTTTGGAAACGAAGCTGACTTGTCAAACCTAATAAGGTGTGCCCATGATCATGACATGAAAGTAATTATTGATTGGGTGGCCAATCATACAGGCGCGAATCATGAGTGGATGGACAATCATCCAGATTGGTTCACCCGGGATGCCGCTGGTAATTTTATGGAACGAAATGGCTGGGAAGATGTGGTTGATTTAAATTATGACAATAAGGAGATGCGCGCTGCTTTGATAGGAGCCATGCAGTATTGGGTGCGCAATTTTAATATTGATGGTTTTAGATGTGATATGGCGCATTTAGTGCCTTTGGACTTTTGGCAAGCCGCCCGAACTAATTGTGATATCATCAAACCATTGTTCTGGTTGGCGGAATGTGAAAATGCAAATTATCATCCTACTTTTGATGCAAGCTATGCTTGGGATTGGATGCATGTAAGTGAAAAACTGAATCATGGTCAGGTGGGTATTAATGAAGTGTATAATGTATTGGAAGCGTATGTCCATTATCCATCGGGGGCATTAAAATTATTTTTCACTTCCAATCATGATGAAAATAGCTGGAATGGAACCGAATATGAAAAATATGGTATCGCAGCCAAGCCATGGGCGGTGTTTACGCATACTTGGAAAGGCTTGCCATTAATATATAGCGGGCAGGAACTACCCAACCATCAAAGACTACAATTCTTTGATAAGGATTGTATTGCTTGGGGGAATGAGCCGGCATTGCATCATTTTTATAAAATACTTTCGCGTTGTCGAAAACAATATCCTGCATTAATTAATGGGGCCACTTATAATTTGCCCACCCAATCCAATAGGGTCATGGCTTATTTAAGGTATGATGCTAATCAAGTTTTATTGATTGTGCTCAATATGTCCAATGAGATCCAAAAAATTTCCTTTTCCCATGAACTTTTGGTAGGGGAATTTATTAATGTTTTTTCTGGGCTTGTTTTCTCCTTTGATAAGGAAGTTAGTTTTGAACTCATGCCAGGGGATCATTTTATATATGTCAAATAGGGAGCTGCCCCAAAACGCTAGTTTCTTTTAGATTGTTGAAATTCTACAAACTCCATCATTTCAGCTAAATTAAAACTGCTTAAATTTTGAGCGGCTGATAATCCTGCTTTTTGGGCAACCAGTACGCCATATTTGCAATCATCATATCCTTCAATCGCATGTGCATCTGGATTAATGGAAATAAGAACGTCCTGTTGTAATGCGAGGTGTATAAAACGCCAATCCATATCTAATCTTCTTGGGTGTGCGTTTAATTCTAATACTACATTATTATCTGCGCAAGCGTCAATTAATGCTTCATGATTCACAGGATATCCTTTCCTGCTTAATAATAATCTACCAGTAGGGTGTCCTAAAATACTTGTATAAGGGTTGTTCACTGCATTTAATAAACGCATCATTGCTTTTTCTTCAGTCATTTTTAAATTAGAATGAATGGAAGCAATGACAATATCAAAACAGGCTAATATTTCTTCTGGGTAATCCAAGCTGCCATCATTTAATATATCAGACTCGATACTTTTAAATATAACAAAGGGGGCTAATTTTTTATTAAGCATGTCTATTTCCCTATGTTGGGCCTTTACACTATCAATAGATAATCCGCCTGCATAAAATGCAGATTTGGAATGATCGCTAATCATTAAATATTCATACCCTTTTTCGATGGCGGCTAAGGCCATTTGTTCAATTGTATGTACACCGTCACTCCAGGTACTATGGGAATGAATGATCCCTTTAATATCTTCTGGTTGTATAAGTTTGGGTAATTTATTATTTTTTGCGAGGTCAATGATGGCTGGAAGTTCCCTTAAAGGGGCTGGAATGAAGGGTGAATTAATTTGGTCAAAGATGTTTTTTTCTGAAATAAATGGGATTTTTTTTGAAAATAGGGGGTCAGATTCCCATTTTTCCAAAAATTCAGGGGAGCCCGATAGGGTAAAATCGGTCCAATAAAAATCAGAAATGTCGGTAAAATACCATCTGATTTCAAATTTATCTGTACCAATACAACTTAAATATTTTTCATTTTTTGTGCATTGAAAACTTTTTTCTGTTAACCAATTGGTTAATTCTTTTTCAGAGAATGTGGTTACAATTTCAAGATGATCTATAATTTCTAATTGTCTTTTATACCCACCTGAAATTGAAAATAAATCAGGACCATTTATTTTTTCTGCTAAAGCAATTTTTAAATTTTCAACAAGCGGAACTACTTGTTGAAATAAATATCTTCCTTGATGTTGTAAATAAAATACAAGTGCGTCTTGAATATTTTGTTGCGTCTTTGCACCAAAGCCTTTGTACTTTACTAACCTATTTTCTTCGCATGCATAAAGTAGTTCTCCAATACTTTCTATTTCTAATTCCTTCCAGATAGTAACAATTTTTTTTGGACCTAATCCTTTGATTTTTAAAAATTCAAATACGCCTGTTGGTGTTTTTTCTATATAACTGTCAAGTAGGCTAAGTCGTTTATAATCAATGATTTCGAGCACTTTTTGACCAATGGCATCACCAATGCCTCGTATAGAGAATAGTTGATGAGGCTCCATGTCAATTACTGGATCATTTAGTTTATCCAATGTAAAAGCAGCGTTCGAATAGGACTTAATTTTAAATGGATTTTCTCCATGTATTTCCATCAACTTACTGAGCAATGAAAAGTATTCGGCGATTTCGTAATTGTGCATATTAAAAATGAATGCATTAAAGATAAGACAAAAAAAAATCCTCCCCGAAAATCGGAGAGGACCTTATAATCTATTTCTGCTGAAAGCAAAAAAGACGATTTAATTATCTTGCGATAATTATTTCTTTTTAGCAGCTTTCTTCTTAGCAGCTTTCTTCTTAGGAGCAGCTTTTTTAGCAGCTTTCTTTTTAGGAGCAGCTTTTTTTGCAGCTTTTTTAGGAGCGGCTTTTTTTGCAGTTGCCATGTTTTTTAGATTTAATGGTTAGTAAATAATACACTAAAATTAAAAACTTTTATTATAACTACAAAAAATATTTTTATTAAGCTATTTCTTGTGCTGGTAAAACAGAAACGGTAGTTCTGTTATTTTTACCTTTTTTGAACTCTACAACCCCGTTGGTCATAGCGAAAATAGTGAAGTCAGAACCCAATCCTACATTCTTACCAGGGTGGTACTGTGTACCTCTTTGACGAATTAGGATATTCCCAGACAAAGCTGGTTGACCACCATATATCTTAACGCCTAAACGCTTACTATGCGAATCACGGCCATTTTTTACCGATCCTTCTCCTTTTTTGTGTGCCATCTTATTATGATTTTACTAAAGTTATATACTAGAACTAGTCGCTAATTAAGCGATGTTCTCAATTTTGATTTGAGTATAATGTGTTCTGTGACCGTGCTTCTTACGAAAACCCTTACGTCTTTTCATCTTAAAAGCGATCACTTTGTCACCCTGAACTAAATCGTTCAAGATTTCAGCTTTCACTGTTACTTTACTCGTAAATGAGATACTTCCGTTGTTATCAACAAAAATTACATCGTTGAATTCAACTTTATCTCCTGTTTTACCTTCCAGGTGAGGCACATACAAGCTTTGTCCGGCTTGTACTTTAAATTGCTGACCTGAGATTTTTACAACTGCTAGCATAAATGTCCAAAATTAGGATTGCAAAGGTAATTATTATTATCCCAAAATGCAATTAAATCTAAAAAAATTATAGGACAATTTGAATTTGGCCATTTTCCAACATTATTATCGGCTTTTGAGGGATAAAGTCATTTGAAGTTCCATGAAAATGTGCCTATTTTTGCCCAAAATCACAAGGATACCCTTAATTTGACCTATGAATATTAAATCAATGCTCGCCAAGCCATTTGCATCTGTAGTGCATCGGCAAATCAAAAAGGAGCAATTGACTGCAGTGGCCGATCAACAATCTATTCTAAATCAATTAGTTAAGGCAGCTAAGGGGACCCAATTCGGAAAAGATCACCATTTTGATCAAATTACAGACTACGCTAGTTTTAAAAATGCCGTGCCTATCCGGGACTACGAGGGTTTCAGGGAATATATAGAACAAATCAAAAAAGGGACCCAAAATGTACTTTGGAAGGGTCTTCCCTTGTATTTAGCCAAAACAAGCGGAACTACTAGTGGGATAAAATACATCCCCATTTCAAAGGACTCCATCAGTAACCATATATCAGGTGCCCGAAATGCATTACTTACTTATATGTCTGGTTCAGGCAATACGGATTTCGCAGGTGGTAAGATGATATTTTTAAGTGGCTCCCCGGAACTTGAACGTGTGGGGGGGATTCCAACGGGTCGTTTAAGTGGCATTGTAAATCATCATATACCCCAATATTTAAGAGGGAACCAGCTTCCTAGTTTTGAAACCAACTGTATTGAAGAGTGGGAAACCAAATTGGACAAAATTGTAGATGAAACTTTAGGGAAGGATCTGACCTTGATTGGGGGCATTCCTCCATGGATGCAAATGTATTTTGACCGCATTGTGGAAAGAACCGGAAAACCTGTGATTGCTTCCTTTCCAAATTTACAAGTGTTGGTGCAGGGGGGTGTAAATTTTGAACCTTATAAAGTGAAACTTTGGGAAACCATTGGGAAAAATATTGATACTATTGAATTATTTCCGGCAAGCGAAGGATTTTTTGCTTTTCAAGATGATCGAAACGAACCAGGACTTTTACTCAATACCAATAGCGGTATCTTTTATGAATTTATTCCTATCGCCGAAGTTCACCTTGAAAACCCTACGCGTTTAAGTTTAGGGGAAGTGAAGTTAGGGGAACAATATGCTTTAATTATTAATAGTAATGCTGGCTTGTGGGGCTATAGTATTGGCGATATTGTAAAATTTGTAAGTACTGCACCTTATCGCATTATTGTCGCAGGCAGAGTAAAGCATTTTATTTCTGCTTTTGGCGAACATGTGATAGGTGAGGAAGTGGAAAAGGCAATGTTGAAAGTTGCAAACCAAGTGCAGGCAAGCGTTGTAGAGTTTACGGTGGCACCCTATATTCAACAAGGGCAGGGTCAAAGTTACCACGAATGGCTGATTGAATTTGAAAAAGCGCCTTTGGACATGCATTTATTTGCCCAGCAATTAAATGAAAATATGTGTCTGCAAAATGTATATTATCAGGATTTAATTGATGGAAAAATTTTAGCCCCTTTGCGTATTTCGGTATTGCAAAAAAATGCATTTATTGATTACATGCGTTCCAAGGGAAAACTGGGCGGACAAAATAAAGTACCAAGATTAAGTAATGACCGCGTCATTGCAGATGACTTAATTCAATATATTTCACACTAATTAAATAATAGTGTATTTTTAATATCGTTACAAACTAAACGGATGCATCAAAAAAAAATTGCGATATACGGTTCTACAGGTTCCATTGGGAAACAAACATTGGAAGTAATTTCTGCGCATCCGGAATTATTTATTGCAGAAATATTAACTGCCTACTCAAATGACGCATTGTTAATTGAACAAGCTTTACAATTTGTTCCCAATATTGTTGTGATTGGGGACATCACAAAATATGCAAATGTTAAAAAAGCTTTAGAAGGGAAACCGATTAAAGTTTTTGCTGGGGAAGAAGCTTTGGAGCAAGTGGCTGGCATGGATTGTTATGATTTCATGATGGCGGGCATTGTGGGTTTTGCAGGATTAAAGCCAACATTAACTGCAGTAAGAAATGGAAAAACAATTGGATTAGCAAATAAAGAAACCTTGGTCGTTGCGGGAGATATTGTAATGCGGGAGGCAAAGGAAAATAAAGCAAACATTATTCCGGTGGATAGCGAACACTCTGCTATATTTCAATGCTTGGTAGGGGAAGCGCACAACCCCATTGAAAAAATTATATTAACCGCAAGCGGTGGTCCATTTTTAGGAAAGAAACCTAATTTTTTAGTGAATGTAAAAAGAGATCATGCATTACAGCATCCCAATTGGAGTATGGGTGCAAAAATCTCGATTGATTCTGCAACCCTCATGAATAAAGGGCTGGAGATGATTGAAGCAAAATGGTTATTTGGATTGGAGCCACATCAAATTAAAGTGGTGGTCCATTCACAAAGTATTATTCATAGCATGGTACAATTTGAAGATGGAAGTATAAAAGCACAAATGGGATTGCCGGATATGAAATTACCCATTCAATATGCAATGGCTTATCCCATTAGATTAGCCAATAAATTTCCAAGGTATCTTTTTGACAAACCCAATCAATTGTCTTTTGATGAACCCGATGTGAAAACTTTTAGAAATTTACAATTAGCAACCGATGCAATGAATAGGGGTGGAAATGCGCCTTGTGTTTTGAATGCAGCCAATGAAATTGCCGTATATGCATTTTTGAAAAATAGGATTGGCTTTTTGGATATGACAGAATTAATTGAGCGCACATTAGATAAAATAGCCTTTATCGCGCATCCTACTTTAGATGATTATTTTGAAACCGATGGCGAAGCACGTAGCTTTGCCGCCTCTTTAATACAATTATAAACTATGTATATTTTAGCATTTGACTTTGTGTCGTTTGGTGTGAAAACAGCGCAATTTATTTTATCATTTTCGATATTGGTCGTATTGCATGAATTAGGTCATTTTATTCCTGCGCGTTTATTTAAAACAAGAGTAGAGAAATTTTACTTGTTTTTTAATCCTGGATTTAGTTTATGGAAAAAGAAGATTGGTGAAACTGAATACGGCATTGGTTGGATACCATTTGGCGGGTATGTGAAAATTTCAGGGATGATTGATGAAAGTATGGACAAGGATCAAATGAAAAAAGAACCAGAATCTTGGGAGTTAAGATCAAAGCCAGCTTATCAAAGATTAATTGTGATGTTGGGCGGTGTTTTTGTAAATGTGATATTAGCCATTGTGATTTTCATAGGGATCGCTTGGTTTTGGGGGGAGGATTATTTGCCTTCAAAAAATGTTACTTATGGGGTGCATGCAAGTGATAATGCGAAAGGAATGGGCATTCAAGAAGGTGATGTAATCGTTTCTATAGACGGAAAGGAGTTAGAAAATTTTGATGCCCTAGAAGCGAAATTAATTTTAACTAATCCTAAAACATTAGAAGTAAAAAGAAATGATAGTTTGGTTAGTTTAGCGATACCTAATAATTTAGCAACTTCTATTGCAAAATTTAAAAAAACAGCACCCTTTGTAATTCCACGTATACCAGTGGTAGTGGATTCTGTTGGAAAAAATTCAGTGGTAACATCGGGCAGTTTTCAAAAAGGAGATACCTTATTGGCCATGAATGGTAATTCCATTAAATACCAATATGAATTTTTGGAGGTGAAAAGTAAATATGCGGATTCCTTGGTGATTGTTCACTTGAAAAGAGGGGAAGATACCCTTGCTGTAAAAACATTAATCAATGGTTCAGGTCAAATAGGCTTGTTTGTAAAACTTCCTTATGCTTTATTTACAACCGTACATAAAGAATTTGGTTTTATAGAAGCATTTCCTGAAGGGGTCCGTAGATGTTTTACCACCTTAGATAATTATGTACAAGGCATCAAGCAAATTTTTACAGGTAAAGTAAATCCGAATGATTCCTTGGGTAGCTTAATTAGTATTGGAAATACATTTCCTTCCAGTTGGGATTGGGAAAGGTTTTGGACCTTGACGGCTGTTTTTTCAATCATCTTAGCTTTTATGAACGTTCTTCCCATTCCTGCATTGGATGGAGGGCACGCGCTATTTATACTTTTTGAAATGATTACTGGTCGTAAACCAAGTGATAAATTCATGGAATACGCGCAAATAGTAGGGATGGTGCTCATGTTTGGGCTTATGTTTTATGCATTAGGCTTGGACTTTTGGAGATTGTTCAAATAAGCGGTAATTTTGTAGGTTCACTTTAAATAATCATTTGCGCATTTAATAGTGAAATGGGGTCGTATGGTTTTGACAGCAATCGTAGCGGTTGGGGTAAGCATGCAGTGCGTTGGGTAATTAGCACTTTAATATGAATACCAAACAATCAAAAGGCGAAGCAAATTACGCCATGGCTGCTTAATTCAGTGAATTAACTTCCATTATGGTCGAGCGAGAAGGTAGGCCCGTTACCCGCTCCTCAGCCCAATCAAAACAAAACGGGATGCGATAAAAGTAGGCTGTGCCTTTTATTTAAGTACCATCCAGCTAAGTGAATAATTGGTTTGTGTTTTTCCTGTTATTCACCGACAAGTAATAAAACAATAAGCATGTAGAAGATCAATGGTAACATTGTTTGGACAGGGGTTCGACTCCCCTCGACTCCACATTTGCAAATAACTCCTCGAATTTTTAACTATGAATTCAGGAGTTATTTGTTTTAACCCAGTTCACCTATGATGAAACAAATTTTAAAAAACGAATTTAGCATTGCATTGGTTGCAGCTATCTTGTTTATTCCATTTTTAGGGAATGTGCATTTGTTTGATTGGGATGAAATCAATTTTGCAGAAAGTGCGAGAGAGATGATGGCTTCGGGGAATTATTTTTCGGTTCAAATTAATTTCACTCGTTTTACGGAGAAGCCCCCACTTTTTTTCTGGATGCAGGTTTTGAGTATGAAATTGTTTGGGGTTAATGAATTTAGTGCGCGTTTCCCTAATGCCATTTGTGGTATTGTAACTTTGGTGGTTATATTTCGAATTGGTAAGCAAATTTTCAATGAAAATTTTGCCCGTATCTGGGTCATGATTTATTTAGGAACTTTTGTTACTTTTTTGTATTTCAAAAGTGGTATTATAGATCCTTGGTTTAATTTATTTATATTTT
>SYEV01000056.1 GCA_005800655.1 Bacteroidota bacterium | reverse complement strand
GAAGGTGGCCAACAAAAAGGAATTATTACAATCCCTAGCTTCTGAACACCATATATCACTAGAGACTATATTATATATGGGTGATGATATGCCCGATTATGAAGCCATGCAATTGGTTGGCATTGCAGCTTGTCCTAGTGATGCAGCAATGGATATAAAATCGATTGCGCAATACAAGGCTTTGACTAAGGGTGGAGAGGGTTGTGCGCGAGAGGTAATCGAAAAGGTATTAAAGCTCAATGATCATTGGGATATAGATGATCATATTATGGCCAAATAAATAAATTCAATTGAAATTACTTGTATCATTTTTAAAGCTGATTAGATGGCCTAATTTATTTTTTATAATATTGTCACAATGTTTGTTTCAGTATTGTATTTATAATCCCTTATATCATATTAATAGTAGGGACACACCTGCCTCCTTTTTTTTAATTATGTTGGCTTCTGTTTTCATCGCTGCCGCTGGTTATGCGATTAATGATTATTTTGATGTAAATATTGATCAGGTGAATAAACCCAACAAGGTGGTTGTGAGCAATATTATTAGTAGAAGATGGGTTATTTTTTGGCATTTCTTTTTTAGTTTATCTGGAATTTATTTAACACTAATTGCATTTTCATTCCAGCAGTATTGGCATATACATATTGCCAACTTGCTTTCTATCTTATTGTTGTGGTTTTATTCAACTAATATCAAAAAAAAGTTATTGATAGGTAATGTGCTGATTGCAATTTTAACTGCCTGGGTAATCGGAGTGGTGTATTTTTCTAAGTTCACGATGACTGAATTAATCAATGCACGAAATGCGACTCCAACTGATATGCGATTATTCAAATTAATGGTATTGTATGCGGCTTTTGCTTTTGTATTAACTATCATTAGAGAAGCACTTAAAGATATTGAGGATATGGAAGGGGATGCAAAATTTGGTTGCAGAACCTTGCCCATCGTTTGGGGATTAAAGGCAACCAAAGTGTATTTGGCTGTCTGGTTGGTGGTGGTGATTGCAATATTAAGCATCATTCAGCTTTATGTAGTTCCATTTGGCTGGTGGTTAAGCATTGTTTATTGTATTTTATTTATAATTACGCCCTTGGTGTTGGTGTTATACAAGTTAAATAAATCATTCACTAGTAAGGATTTTAATGTACTAAGTAATTGGGTTAAATTAGCCATGTTAGCAGGCGTATTATCGATGGTGTTTTTTTATTTTTTATATTAATATCGGCTAATTACAAAATTGAATAAATAAGATGGAACCATTCATATTAGCATCTCAGTCACCACGTCGCCAAATGCTCTTAACCTGGGCGGATATTCCATTTGAAGTAATTGTTTCCGATTCTAATGAAACCTACCCGGCTTCATTAGATTTAAATGAAGTGCCGGTATATATTGCAAAGAATAAGGCACAGGCGGTATATGAAAAAATAATACTTTCCTATCCGCAACATAGCAATAAAAATATTGTTGCAGCTGATACGATTGTAGTATTAGAAGGCAATGTTTTAGGTAAGCCAGCCAATAAGGCCGAAGCTATCGCTTCCTTAAATGCACTATCCGGAAAAACACATCGGGTAATAACAGGGGTTGTTTTACGCTACCAAGGCAAGGAATATTCATTTAGCGAAACCACTTTGGTCACATTTAATTCATTAACATTGGCGCAGATAGAATACTATGTTGAAAATTACAAACCTTATGATAAGGCAGGGGGCTATGCGATTCAGGAATGGATAGGAGTCGTTGGCATACATAGCATTGAAGGCGATTTTTATAATGTCATGGGTTTGCCTGTGAGTAAACTATTGCAAAAAATAAAGCAACTAGAAGTAAACGAGTTGCTTTAAATATTTTTCATCATTATTGATTTCTGTATTTCAATCTAAATTTCAGAACTGTTGCCAGTTAAATGCAATGTCTAAAACAACATCCGGGTGTAAGCTTCTTTCCACAGGACAGGTGCGCGCAACGCGCTCTAAAATTTCTTTTGTTTTTTCGTCTACATTTAATCCAGCAGGCATCGTCACATGTGCAATAATCTTTCCAATTCTACGGGGATCTGATATCATTACTTTAGTTACTTCCACTTTGGCACCATCTAGTAGAATATTCATTGTCTCGGCTTTAATCCCCATGGTGGTAATCATACAAGCGCCTAAACCTGTTGCAATTAAGTCGGTGGGGGAGAATCGTTCTCCTTTTCCTTTGTTGTCAGTAGGTGCGTCGGTTTCAATAGTTGAACCACTTTGCAAATGAAGGCAGGTGGTTCTTAAATTAGATTCGTATGTTACTGTTGCTGTCATAGTTCGTATTATACTAGTGGTTATTAATTAAGCGTTAGGTTTAAATAATTAAACCTGCCCTTATTGTAAAGTTGCGAAACTTTGATTACTGGCATTTAAACGAAAGGTGATGATGAAAGAAAGGGCAAAGTAAGCTATCAAAATTAAGTTAAGTTGTGGTATATTTTTACTCGCTCCAAACCAATCTCCCATAAAATAGATAATACCAAATCCAAATAGGCATTTCAATATTTCCCATACATAGGCATATTTGCTGCCATCCATTAGGTCGGTTAAAGCATAAACATAAATAAATACAAATGCCCCATAAATAAACATATTTGGGAAGCCAATATTTGCAATATTCCCTAACATAAATGCGACACCAATAAAAATAATAACAAGTTGCATCCAAGTCCATGATATAAAAATGGGATCTTGACTGGTTTTGTATTTGTCAAAATTATAAACATCCTCAATTTTAAAAACTGGATTTTTTGCTGCAACATCCGCAGGGCGCCAGCCAGTGGGTTTTGACCAAACCCTCAATTTATCTATGAAGCTATTGGTGCGCCATGCATCTTTTATCAATAGCCACATATGTATAAAGTTTATTCGAATGGGATTCCATGTTCTCATTGGTCGAGTAATGCCGTACACTGGTGGAATATCGGCACGTTCTTCCATAAAAGTGCCAAACATTTTATCCCAGATGATAAATATTTGCCCTAAATTTTTATCAAGGTATTCATTATTAAATGCGTGATGAACTCTGTGATGTGAAGGTGTAACAATGATTTTTTCTAAAAATCCCATGCGATCAATATATCTGGTATGATACCAGAATTGTGCAAAAAATTGAATAGGGGTAACTGTAGCGACCACCAATGGCGAAATACCTAGTAGCGCAGCAGGAATCATAAAGATGGAAAATATTTTCACGAAGGATGAAATGGGTTGGCGAACTGCACAGGCCAAATCAAACTCCTCACTACTATGATGCACGATATGGCTATTCCAGAAAAAGTTATTCGCATGATCAATGCGGTGCACCCAATAATGTGAAAAATCAAGTGCTACAAATGCGATGATATAAGTCAGCCAATTAGTCGTAATATGGGTCAAAGCAATTTTTTCTTCAATCCAGCTATAACTTATGATAGTAATACTTAAGCCTAAAACATTTTTTGTGATCATCGTAATCGCTGACGTAAGGCTACTTACGGTGTCCATATTATTCACCTTTTCTTTTTTTATATACCAGCCATATAATTTTTCAAGCAATATAAAAGTGAACAATATTGGCATCGCAAAAAGTAAAATTTTTCCATATTTATCCATAAATCTGCAATTTTAAAATTTAATTAAATACGTCCTAATTAGTGTGTATGAAGATAGCTATTTATTTTTGTGATTTTAGACTGCTATTTATATTTTATAATTTTAAATATAGCAGATAAATTATGGGTTATTAATGACAAGTCTTGTATTTTTGTGGCTGATTATAGCGCAACGAATTATGCAAGAATTACCCATCGTTAATGTGGAGACGGAAACAAGAATAAAAAAACCAGATTGGTTAAGGGTGAAGCTACCTATTGGGGAAAGCTATAAACATGTGCGCGGATTGGTTGATAAGCACAAACTTCATACAATTTGTGAAAGTGGCAATTGCCCTAATATGGGGGAGTGCTGGGGCGAGGGTACCGCCACTTTTATGATACTAGGCAATATATGTACAAGAAGCTGCCAGTTTTGTGCAGTGGCTACAGGACGTCCTAAACCGGTGGAATGGGATGAGCCGCAACGCGTAGCGGAAGCTATTTTATTGATGAAAGTAAAGCACGCAGTATTAACAAGTGTAGATAGAGATGAATTACCTGATGGCGGTTCAATCATATGGTTTAATACTATTAAGGCCATTAAAACTTTGTCTCCTAAAACTACTTTGGAAACTTTAATCCCAGATTTTAGGGGTATCCCAGATCAAATACAAAGAATTATTGATGCTGCACCTGAAGTGGTTAGTCATAATATGGAGACGGTGGAAAGAAATACCCAAAAAGTGCGGGTGCAAGCAAAATATAGAAGAAGCTTAAAAGTATTAGAAACCTTGAAGCTCGGAGGTATGCGGACAAAAACAGGAATGATGTTAGGTATAGGAGAAGAAAAAGCGGAAGTGATACAAACGATGAAGGATTTAGTGGGGGTAGGCTGTGATGTACTTACTTTGGGGCAATATTTACAACCCACCAAAAAGCATTTACCGGTTCAGCGTTTTGTACATCCCAATGAATTTGCCGAGTTAAGACAAATTGGTTATGAACTTGGATTTGATTATGTGGAAAGTGGTCCATTGGTACGCTCATCTTATCATAGTGAAAAGCATGTCATTCAAGGTTGGGGTAAAACAAAATGGATGGAGGAAAAAGCTTTAATAAAATAGGTTGCAATATTTATGCTTTTAATTATTTAGTCGGTGTAACCTTCAGCTAGTTAAAAATTATATTCGAAAACTCATAAAATAATAATATCCCCCCCGAGTAATCTGGGGGATATTATTTATAGATGGGGTAGTAAAACTAATTCTTGTAAAATAACTATAGTTCCCACATTAAAGCACTTGCGCCTAAAATAGCCGCATCAGATTCCTTTAAATGGCTAACTAGTATTTTTACTTTGTTTTGGAATATCTCAATCACATTTGCTTCTAAATGCTCACGGGTTGGTTTTAAAATTAAATCACCTGCTTTGGTTAAGCCGCCAAATAATATAATTGCTTCAGGGCTTGAAAACATCACAAAATTGGCCAATGCCATACCTAACACTTTTCCAGTAAATGCAAAAACTTCTTTAGCAACTTCATCCCCTTTGGTGGCTGCTTCAAATACTGCTTTTGAATTTAATTCGCCCTTTGGTATATCACGCAATAAGCTTGGACGATCTGTATTTTCAAGTATTTCAATAGCAGATTGTGCAACACCTGTAGCAGAAGCGTAACTTTCCAAGGAACCTTTTTTGCCAGTACCTGGATGTAATCGTCCGTCAGGGATGATCGTGGTATGTCCTAATTCACCAGCGAAGCCATCATGTCCATAGATGAGTTGTCCATTAGCAACAATGCCACTTCCTACGCCTGTTCCTAATGTGATCATGATAAAATCTTTCATGCCTTGCGCAGCGCCATACATCATCTCGCCAACAGCCGCGGCATTCGCGTCATTGGTCAATCGCACTGGGATTTTAAATTTATCCTGTAACATACGTGCCAAAGGAATAATTCCTTTCCATGGTAAGTTGGGCGCATATTCAATATTGCCAGTATAAACATTTCCGTTAGGAGCGCCTACGCCAATGCCTTTAATGCGACCAACGCCACCTACTTTTTCAATAAGTACACTTAATTCTTGATGCAACTCATCAATAAAAGTATGCACCTGTTCGTGCTTTTTTGTTGATATCTCACTTGCAAATAAAACATTGCCTACATTATCAACGATACCAAATTTGGTACCTGTTCCTCCAATATCAACTCCAACTACAAAAGCGTCCATTGTATAATTTTATAATATTCAATTAATGTCCTCCACTTACTTGTGCATCAAAATCAAGTCCTTGTTTCTTTAATACACTCTTTAACTTTAGAGCAAGTAATGCTAAAATTGCAAAGCATACTGCTGCTAAAATATAAGATTGGTGCATTCCAACGCTTGGATTATCTCCTAATACGCCTTGTAATGGTGGGATAATTGCACCACCTAATATCATCATAATTAAAAAGGCAGATCCTTGACTTGTATACTTTCCTAATCCTCCAACACCTAATGAAAAAATACAAGGCCACATTACTGAACATGCCAAACCACCTGCCATGAAAGCATACACTGAAATAATGCCATTCGTAAATACACCTACAAGCATGGCTGCTGTTGCAAAAATAGATACGGCAAATAAGGTTTTAACCGGTTTTTCCTGGCCATAAAAGAAAGTAGCGATTGCAATTCCAATAAATATTGCATAACCGTATAAATCAGAAACATCGTTGCCATAAATTTTACTTACGCCCAAAACAACTGCAAAAGCAATAAATGGAACAACAATCATCATTACCTTTTTTATAGTGCCTTTCAAGTTAAATACACTCACGGCACCTGTCCAACGACCAATCATTAAACTACCCCAATACAAAGAAATATATTTTGAAATTTCACTTTCATCTAATCCTAATTCAGTGATATAGCCTGGATTTTTTAATAATGCACCAAAGTTATTATCTATGGTTACTTCAACACCCACGTAAATAAATATTGCCAACATACCATAAATAAGTTGTTGGTATTTCATTGCACCCCAACCAGCATCATTTTTGATGGCACTTTTATTTGAGTAAAATAATACAACCACAACGGAAACAAGGGTCATGATTAATAAGTTCAACTTTGGTACTTCTGTAAATTGACCCACAACAATGATAGCACCAATTAATAATGTCATAATTAATAACGAACCAGCTGCTTTGTTAGCTGTTTCAAACTTCTCATCATTTTTTCCATCAGGTAATTTTTTAGATAAACTAAAAAATATGGCTACAGCTGCAAATACCACTGCTACAATTATGTAAAGCAAATTGATATTCGTAACAGTCACAACGCTATTTTTTGCAGATGGGCTGCCAAATAAGAAAAAGCTTACAATCAATGGTCCAATTGTAGTACCAATACTATTTAAACTACCCCCTAAATTTAATCGGTGTGATCCAGTAGCAGGGTCACCTAATAATATAGCAAACGGCTGTGCTGCAGTTTGTTGTAATGAAAAGCCCAATGCCACCACAAAAAATGCAGCTAAAATTGCTGGGAATGAATTTGCATTGGCTGCAGGTATAATGAGTAAAGCGCCAACGACTGAAATCCACAAACCGTAGATAATCCCTTTCTTATACCCAATCTTATTTAAAATATCATACCCAATTAAGTTGGAGCATAAGAATAAAATTAAAGACCCTATAAAGTAAGCACCATAAAAAGCAGAACCAATCAATTGAGACTCAAATTGACTTAAGTTGAAATGGGTTTTAGCAAACGGGATAAAAATACTATTGGAGGCTGCAATAAATCCCCAAAAGAAGAAAACAAGTACTAGGGTACTTAATGCACCAGTGTTGGTTGGTTGTTTGGTTTGGCTCATAAAATTCGTTAGTTTAATCGGTTATCGTTTTTCGATTGTGTAAAATACTTAAAATAATAATTAAATGTTCATTTTGGGTCAAATCAATCATTAAATATTTTATTGATATTCAATGATATTTTTAGTAAATTTAAAATTAAATGAACTTTCATAAATGATAGTTTTACATGTAAGCGCAGAGTGTTATCCAATGGCAAAGGCAGGTGGATTGGGCGATGTAGTTGGAGCTTTGCCTAAGTACCAAAAAAAAATGGGCGATGACTCCATGGTGGTCATGCCTATGTATGATACCCCTTTTTTAAAAAGTAATTCTTGGGACACCATTTTTAAAGGAAAAATGAATTTAGGTGATTGGTATTTTGATTACACTATAATAAAGGAGCAAACAGGCAAATTAGGGTATTCCTTGTTTTTGGTAGATATTAATGGCGTTTTAGATCGACCTAAGATTTATGGCTACGAGGATGATATAAGTCGTTTTTTAGCATTTCAAGTTTCTGTTTTAAATTGGTTATCACATTGGACGATTTTACCCGATGTGTTGCATTGCCATGATCATCAAGCTGGACTGATGCCTTTCATGTTGCGTCATTGTTATGATTACCAAAGACTAAAATCAATAAAAACAATACTTACCATTCATAACGCGCAATACCATGGTGCGATGGGTTGGGAAAAAAGTAGCTTACTTCCAACATGGGATATTTGGAAGCAAGGATTATTGGAATGGGATGGGCATATAAATTCATTAGCCACTGGGATTAAATGTGCAGATAAAGTAACTACAGTAAGTGAAACTTATATGGCGCAATTAAAATACCAATCAGCAGGGTTGGAATCATTGTTCGAAAACGAGCAAGCAAAATGTTTGGGTATTTTAAATGGAATTGATACTGAATTATGGGATCCATCTACTGATCCAATGATACAGTACAATTATAATAAGGAAAACGTATTGTCAGGAAAGCAAAAAAACAAAGAAGCACTTTGTGCAAGATATAATTTAGATATTAATAAACCATTGATTGTATTCATAGGAAGGCTGGTGGGTGAAAAAGCTGCGGATGTTTTACCCGGGGCCATTCAACATGCGTTGGATAAAATAAATGGAGGCGCTAATTTTTTTGTTATTGGTGCAGGGGACACTGCGGTAGAATCTGCATTGAATTATTTAAAACAATTATATCCTGAAAACTATAATTGCTGGATTGGCTATGATGAAGCTAGTGGTCATGACGCCTATGCAAGTGCTGATTTTTTATTAATGCCTAGTCGGGTGGAACCTTGTGGTTTGAATCAAATGTATGCATTGCGCTATGGTACCATCCCCATAGTAAGAGATACTGGTGGTTTGCATGATACGGTTATTGATATG
>SYEV01000055.1 GCA_005800655.1 Bacteroidota bacterium | reverse complement strand
GAAGTGGATGTTTGGGGCATCAGTGATCATGATTTATTTATAGAAGCCAATAAAATATTAAAAGATAAAACAAAACCCTTTTTTGCGATTATTCAAACGGCAGACAATCATCGCCCTTATACAATACCCGCAAACGATCTGAAACAATTTCAAAAAAGAATAGTTCCGAATGATTCATTAAGAAACCACGGCTATGAAAGCAATGATGAGTTTAATGCATTTAGATATACCGATTTTTGTATTGAACAATTTATTGAATCAGCTAAAAAAGAGGCCTACTTTAATAACACATTATTTGTTTTTGTTGGCGACCATGGTATTAAAGGAGATGCGGGAGATATGCTTCCTCGAGTATTTAGTGATAATGGATTAACAAATATGCATGTACCATTATTGTTTTACGCACCGTCTATATTAAAAGCAAAAACATACGCAACGCCGGTTTCACAATTGGATGTACTTCCTAGTATTGCTTCACTCACCAATATTGCATACACCAATACCACACTTGGTAGAAATGTATTCTCACTTATTCAAAATTCAGATCAAAACGAAATATTCCTGTTTGACGACTTTGCAAACTCCATAGGATTATATAGCAACACCCATTATATTGGATATCCCATCAAAGATGATAAAAATTTCAAATTCAAAAGCACAAAGGATAATCAATTAGTACAGCCTGATTCCATTGCAGTTCGTATGAAAAAACAAACAGCATTAATTTACGAAACAGCCAAGTACCTTTTAACCAATAATAAAAAATTGACACAGTAGCTTGTAAAGAGAAAGTAATGGAAATAAAAAATGTAGCCATACTAGCCAATACAACAGCAGGCAAAGGGAAGTCAAAACAAATTTCCATTTGGTTACAGGAACAATTAATAAATCTTAACAAGCCATCTACTATTTACGATCTTGATTGGCCTGCCGAGGCGGAATTAAACCAATATTCAGATGTCTGGGTCATTGGCGGCGATGGAACCATCAATTATCTTATCAATAAATATCCCAATTGTAAAATACCTATTACCTTATTTTGTGGCGGCACTGGAAATGATTTTGCTTGGAAATTATATGGTGATGTTAAAATAGAACAACAACTTGTTACTATTCTCACTGCAACTCCTAAACCAATAGATGCAGCAAAAGTTAATGGCAGATTATATATTAATTGTTTAGGGGTCGGTTTTGACGGGGAAATATTACAATCCATGAAATCGATCCGATTTATTGGCGGACATTATGGCTACTTATTGGCCGTAATTTTTAAAATATTCTTTTTTAAGGAACAAAAAATACAAATACAAATAGGTGACGAAATTTGGAATGAAAAGTTTTTACTAGCCCTTATTGTCAATTCCTCTCGCGCAGGTGGTGGATTTTTTATTGCACCTCCAGCAGAATTAAAAGATGGATTGTTAAATATGGTATTAAGTAAGAAAATTTCTATTTTAAAAAGGTTATGGTACCTCCCTGTGATACAAAAAGGCAAACACCTACACTTACCATTTATCATTCATCGACTAGCTGAAAAAATTACGATAAAATGCGATAAGGAATTACCTATTCAAGTTGATGGAGAATTGTTATATGCGAAAGATATCCAAATAGAGGTTTTACCTAGTCAATTTTTATTTAGGTATTAATTAAGCCGTTTTCTTCTTCCCCTTTATCTACTAATTTATCAGTCCTTTTTGTTCCAGCGTACATTTCATATTCCAATAACCTACAATCAATCGTTGCATTGTAAAATTCAATACGGCGACTTGGTTTTAATCTTATTTTTTTGGCCAATTCTAAATTACCTGTAAAAATATAGCCCAGATAGCCTTTACATTTATTCTTCAAAAAATCACCCATTCTTGCATAAGTAGTTTCCAACTCTGCTTCATAGCCTAATCTTTCACCGTATTCAGGATTAAACATCACCACTGCACCCTCCTGAGCGTCAGGAACATTTGTGTTTTCAAAATCGCAGTCTTGGAAGTAAATCAAATGTGCGACACCAGCCACTTCCGCATTCGTTTTTGCAGTATCAATTGCTCTTTTGCTAATGTCAGATGCTATGATTTTAAGTCCGGGTAGTTTAATTATTTGTTCCTTCAATTTTGCATTTTCAATTTCATACATGGCTTTATCATAACCAAGAATATGCATAAATGCATAATTACTTCTTAATAAACCAGGCACACGATTGGTGGCAATCAAAGCTGCCTCAATGGCTAATGTACCAGAACCACACATTGGATTTACAAAAGGTGCATTTTTGTCCCACTTCGTTGAAATAATAGTAGCCGCAGCCAAAGCTTCTAACATGGGTGCGGTACCAGGAAGTTTACGATAACCATGTTTCGCCAAAGTTTCCCCAGAAGTATCTAGAAAAATTTCAGCCTCCTCATTTTTCCAAAATAAATAAACCACAACACCTGAAAGTTCCGAACCAGTACTTGGTCGTTGGTTAGCCACTTCACGCATATGATCAACAATGGCATCCTTCACTCTTAAATTAGCAAAAAGATTGGTAGATATAGAAGGATGAAATACATTACTCGTCACTGAAAAATATCCATTAGGCGCAATCACTGTTTCCCAAGGAATGGAAACCAATTGTTGGTGTAATTCATTAGGGTCATTACAAATAAATGACTTTAAAGAATACATCACCTGACTCGCACATCTTAAATTTAAATTCAAACGAATACAATCCTGCACTGTACCTGTCAACTCCACGCCTGTTTGAAAAACACGATCAGGTGTAAAACCTAAGGCAATCACTTCCTTATTTAAGGAGATAGCCAGCCATTTGTGACAAGTGATGATAATTTTTCGAGGTGTGGTAAATACTTGCATAAATGCAAAGTTAAACTAATTTAACACAGCGCCCTATTATGTTGCAAGGAAATAGGATGTTATTGTACTATTTAAAATCAGTGGCGAATTGATTAATTTCCGCATCCGTTAAATCTCCGCCAATGATAATTTTATGTTTAAATACCATTTGCTCCCCTGTTGCTAGTACTTTTTGTATAGGCGATGAATTTTTATCAAATGCCCTACCACCAATATTGTTACTTGCAAATAAACCATACCCCCGTGCATGCGACCATGCGGGGTAGTTTAAATTATTAGGATGATCTAGTATTACAATCGTGATAACTTCTCCCTCTTTCACTGCTCTCAATGCTACCCATTTACTTCTTTTGCCCCAAACCTCTCCCGCTTTAAAGCCTTCAGCATTGCGATAAACCCCGTTTACCCCTTCATTGTTTAAAACCGGCACTAATGTTTCAACACCTTTCGCATCTAAAAATATTTCTGGTTTTGTTGCAGGTTCTTCAAAAGCACGATCTAACCTCATACCAAGTAAGCCTTCTTTATTTTCAGTAAATGTGACTTGATTTTTTGCGGTGAGTTGTGTAATTCTTTCTATAATTCTTGTATTACCCTTTCCTGAAAAAACATAAGAGGTTTGCTCGTTTAAAAGCACATTCTTATTAATATCTATCCAATTGGCACTCACTATTAACTTTCCCAATTTGGAATTAAGTGAAACAATTTTATCAAAAGCTATTTTGCCATACTTTGGCTTTTCCGCTGCTGCAATTGCAAATGAATTATTCCAAAAATCAAGCCCATTCACATCACCAAAATTAAACCACATCCCTACATGATGTGGATGATCCGTGCGCTCAAATGGACGCGGTTGTAAAGGATACCCGCGTGTAATGATTTTTCCCGAGGATGATATTATAGGATTAAGCGATTGCTTTTCCATATTATCTGGATATATGAATGCAGTAAAGAATTTGTTATCTACAAATACTTCTACTTCATTATCCTTGTCAACTTGTTTAAATTGAACTTTTTGCGCTTGTGTACATGTTAAAAAAAGTACGCTGGTGAAAAGTAGTAAAAATTTAAACTTATTCATATTAAAAAATTTATAAACCTAAAATACTACATTTTAACCATTTTAAACTGATAACTCAACTTGCCATCTGCACTGGTTATTT
>SYEV01000054.1 GCA_005800655.1 Bacteroidota bacterium | reverse complement strand
GCAAAAACTGGGTTCATGATAAACGCCACCAATAAGGAAGCGGTTAATGTAAATATTAACATCGTAGGTAGGTAAATCATAAACTTACCAATCAATCCTGGCCAGAAAAGTAATGGGAAAAAGGGCGCCAATGTAGTAATGGTACCTGCTAACACTGGAACAAACACTTCGCCTGCAGCCATTTTCGCCGACACTGTAGCTGATAATTTTCCTTTACCCTGAATAAAAATACGATGGGTGTTTTCAATAACTACAATGGCATCATCTACAATAATACCCAATCCAAACAATAGTGCAAATAGTACGATAAAGTTTAGGGTGATGCTGTTTCCTACAATTAGTTCAGCACCTGGAATAAATACAAAGGCAACAAACATACTCAAAGGCACCGATAAGGCAACAAAGAAGGCGTTGGTCACACCCATGAAAAACATAAGTACAATTAATACAAGTACAAATCCAATAACAATGGAATTGACTAATTCCGTAAAGGAACTTCTGGTTCTAATACTTTGGTCACCCGATATAACTACTTTTAAGTCTGAAGGAAAATCATTCAATATGGTTTCATCCACCACTTTTTTTACCGCATCTGAAGTTGCAATTAAATTTTCACCACTTCTTTTAATGATATTTAAGGTCATTACATTTTTACCATCTAAACGCGCATAACTTTCATTGGTCTTTATCGTATCCACAATATTGGCTACATCTTTTAAATAAATAGCAGCACCACTGGTATTGCGGACAATGATATTACTAATGTCGTTGGCATTTTTTAATTGTCCTTTTAATTGGAGGTTACGATTCATTGTACCTACTTCCAATAAACCACCAGATAAATCTAAATTTTCACGTTGAATTGCAAAAGTGATATCATCAAAAGTGATACCCGCACTTTGCATTTTATAATTATCTACGTTAATTTGAAATTCTCTTTCAGGGGCACCTACGATATCAATTCTGTTGATTTGAAAAATATTCTCCAACTTATCTTTTAATAACTCTGAATATTTGGATAACTGCACTAAATCGTAATTACCATTAATATTTACATACATAATGGGCTGCTCGCTTAAACTAATCTCAATGACCCTAGGCGCTTGTGTTAAATCATTCGGCAAATCTGACTTGGCTTTATCAACCGCATCTTTCACCTTTTGTAACGCCACATCTGTTGGCACATTGGTCCCAAACTCAATGGTAATGGCCGAAAAGTCCTGTTGGGAGTTGGAACTGAACTTTGTAATTTTCGCGCCTGTAATACCCTTGATTTGTTTTTCGATAGGAACTGTTACCAGGTTCTCAATATCCTTAGGTGAATTACCTACATAAACGGTTTGTACAAATATGGTTGGGATAATAATATCAGGAAACTGCTCTTTAGGGAGTGTCAAAAACTGGAATATACCCCCGATACTTATAAATAACATAAGTAGGTATATCGAAGTTTTGTTGGTGATACTCCAAGAAGTAGGTTTAAACTCCTTAAATTTTTCTTTTATATTTTGAATTGTCGACATAGTAATCTGTTAATGAGTTGAATGATTTATTTAGCTACTGTTGTGATAAACTGACCATCAAATAAGTTTTGGTACCCAGTAGTAATTATTGCATCTCCAATGACTAATCCGCCTAATACTTCCATATTATCCCCATAAAACTCACCTACTGTAATCATTTTTTTGCGTGCAATCATCTTTCCATTCTCGCTAATGGCTACATAAACGAATTTACCTTTTTCATCATTTTGTAAAATATTGATGGGGATACTTAAGGTGTTTGCTTTAGAATAATCTTTAATTCTTACTTGTACCAATTGATTGGGTCTAAAATCACTGTTTGGCGCTAATTTAGTTTCAATAAAAAAGCTTCTGCTTAACGGATCAATCACTTTACCTATCACACTAATTTTCGTTTCAATTGTTTTTTGCATATCAGGAAAGTTTAAAGCCACATCACTACCCACACGTACTTTACCAGTATAGTTTTCAGGAACTAAAGCCGTTGCTTTTAACTTTTGAGTGTTTACAATTTTTATTTGTCCGGCGCCCATAAACATTTCTCCTACATGTATATTTACTTCCTCTGCAACGCCATCCACATCACTATAAATACTCGTATAAGCCAATTGGTCTTTAATTACGCCTACTTGTTCAGTAGCGCCTTTTAATTGACTAGCCAATGCATCTGCATTTGTTTTAGCAGTTAACAATTGAATTTCGCTACCAATATTTTGTTCCCATAAATTCTTTTGTTTTTCATATACCGATTTTGCTAAAGCAGCTTGTGCTTTTAGTGTTTCAATATTTTGAGATGCTGCAGCTGCGCTTTGCTTAATTAAGCTATTGTCCAACTGTAATAATAACTGGCCTTTCTTTACAAGGTCGCCTCTTTTAACATAAAGAGATCTTACTTGACCGCCACCAGCGCGAGGTGTTATATAAGAAACACTTTCAGATTCAATTTTTCCTTGAAGCTCAATATAATGGTCAAACACCTGAGTTTTAATAGTATCGATAGAAACTAAAATGGTTTTATCCGCTTGAGCGCCGCCCATTGTTTTTATTTCTTTTTCAAGATTAGCAATATTGATGCTAATTTCTAAAGCTTGTTTTTTTAAATTAGCCAAATCTGTTTTTTTAGCTTCCACTGAATTTTTATCGCCACCACAAGCGACTAAAAACAATACCAATGATCCGATAATTAATGTTGCGTAATTTTTCATTATGTTTGATTTTATCATTTTATATTTTTCTGCATTTGAATTTTGCAGCGTATTTTATTTTATAATTTTCCTGTTGCTTTAAGTAAATCTACCTTCGCGATTAATGCGCTATATAAAGCGTTCATATAGTTATTTTGCGCAGTCACTAAATCCGCTTGTGAAGCTGAAATTTCAGTGTTGGAGCCTGTCCCCGTTTCAAATTTCTTTTTTGTTTGTTGATAAACCATTTCTGCTAATTGCATATTCTTTTTTTGAAATTGCATGGTAGCTACTGAGGACATATAGTTTAGTTTCGCTTGCGTAATTTCATTGTCAATATTATTTTTTAAACCACCTAGTTGATTTTCGATTTGCTGTAATTCAATTTTTGTTTTTTTCAGACGTGCATCACGCGCAAATCCGTTAAATAAAGGAAGATTAATATTTAAACTAACCATGGTCGTGTTAAACCAGCTACCCCCTTCAAAAAAATCAAATTTCGTACGCAATGCGTTTTTTGAAGTACTTCCTGAAAAGCTAATGGTAGGTAAGTAGCCTAATTGATAGCGCTTAACATTAAATTCGGTTAATTTTTTTGTTTCACTTAAGTATTGAAAATCTTTTCTGACGCCATATTGAAAATCATTCTCCACTAAAACATCTTTCTCTAAACTTTTCTCATCAATTACTTCCGTTAAGGCTAAGCTATCATTTACGGGCATACCCATTAACATTTTTAAACCCATAAAACCAATGGCTACACTATTGTTTGCTTTTATCTTTTCAGTTTGTAAGTTATTTAATTGAACACTTACCTTGTCTACATCTAACTTTTCAGCAAACCCATTTTTATACATTACCTCCGCATCATGCGCTAGTTTTGACAAACGTTCAATGTTGGCATCTAAAATATTAAGCTGCGTTTTGCTTGCTGATAATTGGTAATATATTTTATAAATATTTGTTTTAATTGCTTCCTCGGTTAATGCAGCATTTTTCTTTTGCCACTGTAATGAAGATGCCCTTGCTTTCAAAGCAACAAATACTTGACCATCAAATAATAGCTGTTGAAAATTAATACCATAGTTTGCATTGTATTTGGTACCAAATTGCACTGGTATATAAGTTCCAGCAGCACCACCAAATATTTGTGCCGGTAATAAAGAGGTAGGTATTTTTATAAAATCATTCACACCGGCATTGGTTCCAATGGTTGGAAAAGCAGCAGCACCAATTTCACGATTGGTTTGAATTTGCGCCTCAATCGCAAGTAATGAATTTTTTACTTGTACATTGTTATTTTTTGCAAAGGTTACGCATTCCTCAAGTGAGAATGCATACACTTGCTTCGTTTTATTTTGTGCTTCCGCATTTACAGTTAGTATTAAAATTGCACAAAGGATAAAAAATTGTTTCATTGGTATATATTAATTAATATTTATTTACTTAGAGTTTCTGATTTGTATTTATCCATTAGTTTGTGACCTTCCAAAGTGGCAACACCATACACAAAGTGTTCAATAATTTGTAAATTCACTTTTAGCAAATCAAATTTGTTAGGAGGAAATACATGAATATTAAAAGGGATTAAACTAGTTTCCAGTCGATACTTCGAAAGTATATTGATATCTATTTCTTTGCGGTATAAACCCTCATTCATTCCCTTTTCCAAATTTTTACTGATCATCGAATAAATAAAATCGTCTTTATGGGTTTTAATTTTTTCAAAAGCCAATGGATAATATTTTTCAATCTCAAACAATGCGAGTGGGTTCATTCTATTAAACATTTCTTGAATCACCGCCATTAAAAGAAATATTTCATGCACCGCATTTTCAGCACTCAGCATGCTGGTGTTACAAATTTGGGCATGATTGTTCAGCTCCTTTTCCACGACAGCCGTAACCAAACTATCCTTGTCCTTATAATATTGGTAAATGGTCTTTTTGCTTATGCCCAATTGGGTAGCTAAATCGTCCATGGTGACATGTTTCACCCCGGTTTGGAACATTAACTCCTGCGCTTTATTGACAATTCTTTCTTCCATAGGTTGATTTGAAGCCGCAAAACTACGGAAACTATTTGCGTTTTCAAAGTTTCCAGGGTTATTTTTTTATATTTTATGTCAAATGGCAAAATTGTTTGAAATTTGAGCCTAAACCCATTCAAAAATGCCCAGTGTAAGGCAACAAGTCATTCGAAAAAAGATCTTAAGTTCGGTTGCGCAGTTATTTTTTCAAGGCGTAGTCGTTTTGGCACCGATTGGTGTGACTATTTGGGTGGTGGTTAGTTTGTTTAATTGGGTAGATAATTTTTTACCCAACCTGCTTAATTTTATTTTCCCTTTACAATTTGCTGAAGTCGATGGACAAATTCCTAAAGTAACTGGACTCGGTTTTGTGGTCGCAATTACACTCGTATTATTTATAGGTTGGTTGTCGTCTTTATTTTTTGTAGAAAGATTAATGTCCATCTTTGATAAGCTTTTAGAAAAAACGCCTGGTGTTAAAATAATTTATTCTTCTGTCAAAGATTTTTTAGAGGCATTTGCCGGCAATAAGAAAAAATTTGATGAACCTGTTTTAGTCAATGTTGATTCAACTGATGTATGGAGAATAGGATTTATCACTCAAAAAAATACAGAACATTTTGGACTAAAAGATTTTGTTACTGTGTATGTTCCACATTCATATGCAATTTCAGGAATTACTTATATTGTTTCCGCTGATCGAATTAAAAAAATGCCCAAAGGGGTGAATGCATCAGAGGCAATGAAGTACGTTGTTTCAGGAGGTGTAACCACAGTAGATGATGCAGAAGGTACATCAACAGTTAACGACTCAGGAAAGGCGACAATTACTAAGATTGGCAATACCAATACCGGAGCCTAATTTGATAATTGTTCTAATTGATTAAAAAAGTTTTTAAATAATTTATTTCAAATAATGCAACTGCACAATTTTAATTCAGGTCCATCTATCTTACCACCAGAAGTTTTGGAACAAGCGGCTGCTGCGATTCATAATTTTAATAATACTGGATTATCTATTTTAGAAATAGGACATCGCACTTCGCATTTTGTTGAAGTAGTAACAGAGGCGCAACAAATTATAAAAAGATTGATGGGTTTAGATGATGCGTATGAAGTACTTTTTTTACAAGGAGGCGCTACTATGCAATTCATGCAAGTGCCCATGAATTTGTTGGATGAAAATGGATTGGCTGCCATCTGTGACAATGGCGTTTGGGGAAATAAAGCAGTTAAAGAGGCGGGTATTTTTGGACCGGTAAAAGTAGTATCCGATACTTCTGACAAAAAGCATACTTATATAAATAAACAGTTAGATATACCAGCTAACACTACATATTTACATATTACGACCAATAATACCGTAGAGGGAACCCAATGGCATCAATACCCACAGACCAATGCCTTATTGGTTGGTGACATGAGTTCGGATATTTTTTGCAGACCCACTGCATTTAATCAGTTTGATTTAATATATGCAGGTGCACAAAAAAATATGGGTGCTGCAGGGGTTACTATCGTGGTGTTTAAGAAAGAAATTTTAGGAAAAGTAAATAGAAAAATTCCAGCCATTCTTGATTATAAAAAACATATTGATGCTGGTTCTTTATTAAATACACCACCCGTGTTTTCAATATATGTAAGCTTGTTAACGCTGCGTTGGATGGAAGCGCAAGGCGGATTGGTTGAAATGGGTAAACGAAATAATGCAAAAGCGCAACTATTATATGATACCATTGATAGCCTTCCTGCTTTTCATTGTCCAATAGCAAAAGAGGACCGAAGCATTATGAATGCAGTATTCTTTTTAACAGATCCAACGAGAGAAGCGGCATTTTTAGACCTTTGTAAAAAAGAAGGAATGATTGGTGTTAAAGGATACAGAACCGTTGGCGGTATTCGTGTTAGTATGTATAATGCAATGCCCATATCAAGTGTGCAAACATTTTGTGACCTGATGAAATCCTTCGGTTAAAAAATATTAATCTCAAAAAAAAGAACGAACTTCGCGCCAATGGCAAAAATTAGTCCCTTTGAAGCAGTGCGTCCACAGCCTCAATTAGCAAAGCAAGTTGCAAGCAAACCATACGATGTTTTAAATAGTGCGGAAGCAAAAGTAGAAGCAGTAGGAAATGCTTATTCATTTTTACATATCACCAAAAGTGAAATTGGATTACCAGACATAATTGATATTCATAGTGCCGAAGTGTATGAATTAGCGTTAAATAATTTAACTGCATTTATACAACGTGATGTATTATTCAAAGAATCAAAACCATGTTATTATATTTATCAACTAATTATGGATGGTCGTGCACAAACAGGATTGGTTTGTGTGAGTAGCATTGATGATTATAATAATGATATTATTAAGAAGCACGAGTTTACACGTCCTGAAAAAGAATTAGATCGCATCAATCATATCAAGACCACAGGCGCACAAACAGGAAATGTTTTTTTAGCTTATCGTAATCAAGTAAGTATTGATACTTTGATTGAAAAATGGAAAACCAACAAAACACCAGTATACGACTTTACTGCGGATGATGGTATACAGCATACAGTGTGGGCGGTGAGTGATGAAACAGTGATTGATCAAATCACAACTATTTTTGAAACCGAAGTGCCTTGTACTTATATCGCCGATGGACATCACCGTGCAGCTTCTGCAGCAAAAGTATTGGTTGCATTGCGTGAAGAAAATAAAACCAAAGCGGGCGATGATGAAAAAAAGATCTCCCCTTATTTTTTAACTACTTTATTTCCATCTAATCAATTACAAATCATGGATTACAACCGTGTGGTAAAGGATTTAAATGGACATACAGTGGAAGCATTTATCGCAGCCTTATCTAATCAGTTTGAATTAGCCACTTGTGATACTGCGTATAAACCAACTGCATTGCATCATTTTGGCATGTATATAAATAAAACTTGGTATAGTTTAATTGCAAAACCAGGAACGTATAATGACGCTGATCCGATAGGTGTGTTAGATGTCACTATTTTACAAAATAATATTTTAGCGACTTTATTAAATATTCATGACCAACGTACTGATAAGCGCATTGATTTTGTTGGCGGCATACGTGGATTAGGAGAATTAGAAAAACGCGTTGATAGTGGTGATATGGCGATTGCATTTAGTTTGTATCCCGTGACTATTGATCAATTGTTTAATATCGCAGATGCAGGTGAAGTAATGCCACCAAAAAGTACTTGGTTTGAGCCAAAATTGCGCGATGGTTTATTGACCCACTTAATACATTCATAAAAAATTGTGGAACCCGGCTCCATATAGGTCGGTGATTGAATCAACAAATAAACCTAAGTTTAATTTAATAGCAATTCCTTGAAAACCAACCGATACGGTTGGTTTTTTTATTGATAAAAATTCTTTTTTTTATGCACCTATTTTTGTATTTTGTAAAGTAAAAAATTGCTTGCTATATGGAAATCAAAAGACTCTTTGATTGTATTGATCATCAATTGACCAATTTTCCGCAAGAAGCCATGTTGGCTGGAAAAGAAAATGGAATATGGCGAAAGTATTCAACACAGGAAGTTGCACAAACCGCCAATGAGCTTAGCGCTGGCTTGTTAAGCCTTGGATTGTCAGCCAATGATTTCACGCCAGAGGGAAGTGATAAAATTGCCATCATCAGTAGCAATCGTCCTGAGTGGTTAATTGCGGATATGGCGACCCAACAAATTGGTGTTATCTGGGTGCCTGTTTATCCAACGACCAATCCATTGGAACTTACTTTTATTTTAAATGATGCATCCGTGCAGTATATGTTTGCGAGTAATCAAGAACTATATGATAAAGTCATGTCCATAAAGGATAAGGTTCCTTGTTTAAAAGAGGTGTACACATTTGATAAAGTTGCGGGTGCCAAACATTGGACTAGTTTATTTAATAAGGATGCAGATTTAATTTCACAGGTACAGGTGATTAAAAAAACGATACCTGTGGATCAGGTAGCCACATTTATATATACTTCTGGAACCACGGGAACACCTAAGGGTGTCATGCTTACGCACAAAAATGTGTACTTCAATTTGATGATGGGAAAAAAATCATTTCCTTTTTATGATGCGCCCGAACAAAAAGTGTTGAGCTTTTTACCACTGAACCACATTTTTGAAAAAGTAGCTTCCTATATCTATATGTATAGTGGCATGAGTATTTATTATGCTGAAAGCTTGGAGACCATTGGAGAAAATTTAAAAGAGGTATCTCCGGATTGTTTTTCAACGGTACCTAGGTTATTAGAGAAAATGTTTGAAAAAATAATGATGAAGGGAGAGGAGTTAACAGGTGTAAAACGTAAATTATTTTTTTGGGCAGTGGCCTTGGGTGAAAAGTATGACAATATAACCCCTGGTAGTTGGTGGTATCGTACGCAATTAAAACTAGCGAATAAATTAATATTTGTAAAATGGCGGGAAGCCGTTGGAAGCAATGTAAAATTTATTGTAACAGGAGGTGCTGCATGTCAAGTAAAATTATTACGCATTTTTAATGCTGCACAAATTCCGGTTTATGAAGGCTATGGTCCAACTGAAAACAGCCCCATCATTAGTTTAAATATGAGAACTCCCGGTGGTACTAAATTTGGAACCGTAGGAAAAGTAATTGAAGGGGTTGACTATAAGTTAGAAGCGGATGGAGAAATTTGTGTGGCCGGTCCAAGTGTAATGCAAGGTTATTATAAGCGCCCTGATTTAACCGCCGAAACCATTATTGATGGTTGGTTGCATACAGGCGATATTGGTGTAGAAGAGGCAGGGGGCTATTTAAAAATCACCGATCGTAAAAAAGAATTATTTAAAACCAGTGGTGGCAAATATGTAGCACCACAACCTGTTGAAAATAAGATGAAGGAAAGTCCATTCGTGGAGCAAATTATGTTGGTGGGTGATAATAAGCGTTTTGTGAGTGCGTTAATTGTACCTTCTTTTGCAAAGTTAAAAGAGTGGACAAAGCAACATGGCATTCAGTTTACCAGCAATGAGGAAATCATCAAAAATACAATGGTATTGGCACTTTACGAGGATGCCGTAAGTGAGTATAATCAATTATTTAATCAGGTAGAGCAGGTTAAAAAATTCACATTGATTCCAAGAGAATGGGGTATTGCTTATGATGAAATGACACCTAAAATGAGCATCAAGCGAAAAGTAATTCTATCGCATTTTGAAAAGGAAATTGAAGCAATGTATGTGTAACTGATTACGCGTTTGCTAAAAACTTTTCTTTTATAATTGTTTGTACTTGTTTGTCTTGTATTTTACTTTCCAACCAGGAAATAATATCTAAGTACATAAAGGCGCGGCTTTCCAATTTATTAACAGTAAGCGGTTGTAGTGTTTCGAGTAAATGAATAAATGATTTTTTAATTATTTCTTTGTTACTTAACAAGCTATTTTCTTCACCTCCTTTTTGAATGGATTTTCTTAAAAAATTAAATAGCACTTCTTCCACCGTACTTAGGTTTTTCATTTTATACATAAAACGATAAACTGATTTGGATAAATAGTTAACTACTTCGGTATTGCCTAATTCATAGTGCGAAATTAAGTGTAATAAACGGGCGTAACATTGGATATCATCCCGTAGGTTCAGTTTCCAGTTGATAATTCTATTTAAATAATCAATTGCTTTCGCGGGCTTTCCAGCACCAAAATACAAGCAAGCAATTTTATAGTAAAACACCAATATACGGTGACTATCCAGGTAT
>SYEV01000053.1 GCA_005800655.1 Bacteroidota bacterium | reverse complement strand
GAATTAAGTGATGAAGATAAATTAATCGTATCTCGCGCACGTCGTGTTCAAAGATTCTTATCACAACCTTTCCATGTAGCAGAACAGTTTACAGGTTTAAAAGGGGTGTTTGTATCTATTGAGGATACCATTCGTGGTTTTAATGCAATTATGGATGGCGAGGTTGATCAATATCCTGAAGCTGCATTTAACTTAGTTGGATCATTAGAAGATGCAATAGAGAAAGGTAAGAAAATGATGGCTCAAGCTTAATTAACAAATTAGAATATTTAAACTGCGCACATGTTATTGGAAATATTAACACCCGACAAAAAGTTATTTAGTGGAGAAGTATTTGGGGTGCAATTGCCAGGTATTGACGGTTTATTTGAAATTTTGAATAAGCACGCTCCGTTGGTGAGTGCTTTAGGCAAGGGTCAAGTAAAGGTATTGATGACTGCTACTAAAACGGAAGCGTATACCATTAAGAGTGGTTTTGTGGAAGTGGCTAATAATAAAACAACAGTATTGGTTGAAGGCGTTTTGTAATAATACAATAACAAAATATTATAAAATATTTGAATCCCTCCCGACTTATCTGGAGGGATTTTTATTTATATTCACATAACTTTAAAAAGTAGGTAAAAAAGGAACTTTTCGCATTCGTTGTATATGAAAAAAACATTCCCAGTTATTATTGTTTTAATCACTTTGTCCATCATTGGGATATTGTTCATCCAAATTACTTGGTTGCAGGGTTTGTTTTTATTACAAAGGAATCAGTTGTCTGAAAAGATTAACCAGACTGGTTTATTAGTCGTGACGGATATCGGAAAGAAAATGAATAGCGGGTTGTCATTTCGATTGCCAAAAAGGGGGCGATTAAGCTTGGAGAATGAATATCATTTACACAAATTTGATGAGTCAACGATTGCGGACATTTATGATTATAAAGAATTAAAAGAAAAGATCAAATCTGCATTAGATAAATTTGAAATTGGCGACTTGCATTTTGAATTTGCAGTGGCAGATAAAAAAAGCATACTCGAATTAAGGAGTAATAATTTTGATGATTCTTTCACGGAAGATGTAAACAGTTTGCAAGTTCGTATACCAGTGATGCCGCAGGATGTCATTGAGCCAGTGGGCCCCTTTGAATCCTTAATAATTGTTATTCCTGATGTAAGATTGTATTTACTAAATTCATTGAAGTGGATTATTTTGGGGGCGATACTTTTTATTATCGTAGTATTGGCGGCGTTTTTTATTACTATAAGGTCCTTGTTAAATCAGCGTAAGGTGAATGAAATCAAGAATGATTTTATTAATAACATGACGCATGAATTAAAAACGCCTTTAGCGACAATTTCATTGGCGGTGGATGCTTTAAAAACAGCAAAAGTACAGTCGGATCCAACATCAGTCGCTTATTTTAGCAATATCATAAAGGAGGAAAATGTGCGCATGAATAAACATGTGGAAACTATTTTGGAAACCGGTCAGCTTGAAAATAAGGATCTGGAATTAAATAAGCAGCCGGTGAATGTACATGACCTAATTCAAGCAGTAGTGGACAGTTATAAATTACAATTAGAGGAGAAGCCATCTAATATTCATATGCAACTAGATGCTACAACACCAGAAATTACCGCAGATGAAGAACACTTATTACATGTGTTGTCTAATTTAATGGATAATGCCATTAAGTATTCCAAAGAAGCGATTGATATTTTAGTAAGCACTGCCAACTTAAATAATAAACTAATCATTACCATCGAGGACAATGGGATTGGGATGACCAATGAAACGAAAAAGCATATTTTTGAAAAATTCTATCGCGCTCATTCGGGAAATATTCACAATGTAAAAGGTTTTGGCTTAGGTATGAGTTATGTAAAGCGTATAGTGGCCTTACATAAAGGGCAGATCCGCGTTCAGAGCGAGTTGGACCATGGCACCACTATTGAAATTACGCTTCCCGTTGCGTAGTTTGAATTTATAATATTTGCCTAAACTAATCATTGTTTGCTTTAATAGCATCTGGTATCCAAAACAAACATCCATCTCCATAGCTTAAAAATCGGTATTGATGGTCCAAGGCGTGTTGATAAATGGTTTTCCATTCTAGTCCTACGATTGCAGCAATAATTAAAAGCAAGGTTGATTTAGGTTGGTGAAAATTGGTAACCAGTCCCTTCGCCATTCTAAAACGGTATCCGGGCATAATCATTAATTGTGTTTTGGAAATTAGGGTTTGCAATTGATTTCTTTCCATCCAGTTGACAATCGCATTGAGTGCTTCTAATTTTGGTATTTCTTTTTCACCCAGTTCGTAAGCATCCCATTGCAGTAAGTGTAAATCGTTGGATGTGATTTTTGGATTCATAATAATTTTTACACCTAGCCAATACAAACTTTCAATCGTTCTAAGTGATGTAGTACCTACTACAATTAGTTGGGTATTATTTTCAATTAAGTAATGAATTAATTTTTTTTCAATTTCAAAAAACTCCGCATGCATGGGATGGTCATTGATGATCTCATTTTTCACAGGTAGGAATGTGCCTGCACCAACATGTAAGGTTAAAAACTGTTGCGCAATATTATTTAATGAAATTTTATTTAGTAGTTCCTGGCTAAAGTGCAAACCTGCAGTAGGGGCGGCGACAGATCCTTCTTCACTTGCATAGGTAGTTTGATATCTATCTTTATCTTCGGCTGTGGTATTTCTTACAATATAAGGGGGAAGGGGAATTTGACCAATGAGCGCTAAAATTTCAGAGAATATAATAGTCGTATCGTCCCAGGAAAACTCAATTAAAAATTTTCCATCTATTTGATTTAATTTTTTTGCAATAAAATGAATCTCTTTATTATTATGAAATAATATTTTTTCAAGAAATGGCGTTTTCCATTTTCTGGCGCCGCCTACTAAACAGTTCCATGCCACTTTGTTAGTTGCTTGCATGGCTATTTGTACTGGACGATATTCCATACTTGGTTCCAAACAAAATATTTCAATTACACTACTTTTAGTTAGTTGTGCGTTTTCTTCTTGATGTGAATTAATTTTATTTTGAACTGAATGCGGTTCATTATTTTCATCTACTTGTTTGTCAAATAAAATTCTTGCAGCAATTACTTTACTATTATTAAATAGGAGTGTGCTATTGGCGGGTATAAAATCAGTGATATTTTGATATTGGCTATCTGAAATGATCCTTTTATTCCATACTAGTAGTTTACTATCAGCTCTATTTTTGCAAGGCGTATAGGCTATTCTTTCATTAGGTAAAGCGTAGTCAAAGTCAATCAAATTCAGTTTCGGTAGCTGTTTCATGGGGCAAAGGTACATATTGCCTTGATTTTCACCCTAATTCACCAGTTATTCACCACTTTTTTGGGGTTTTCCACAGCTATAAACATTCAATAATTTAGAATTTAGCCAAAATCTACCTCAATCCCTTTACTGTATTGATTATCATCTTGGTTTATTACTTGTGGAAAACTAGAAGGGGTCATTTGGCCTTTAAAAGTGGTAAAATGTGTTAATTTGTGTGAACAAGTGGTAAAAAACACTTTAATTATTAACAATGACAGGCTTTCACGGAGAATATCAATCAACCATCGACGCAAAAGGTCGTTTCCTGCTTCCCGGCAGCTTGAAAAAGCAGTTGGCTGAAGGAGAGACGCATTTTATTGTGAGTAGGGGGTTTGAGAAGTGTTTGACACTTTATCCGATAAAAAGCTGGCAGGGTATATTAGATCGTATTAGCCAATTGAATGATTTTGATCCTAAAGTGAGACAGTTTCGACGTCAATTTTTAGGGGGAGCAACCGAGGTTGAATTAGATGGCGCTGGCCGTATTTTATTACCAGCTACATTAAGAGAGTTTGCTTTACCAGGAAAGGAAATTGTATTAGCAGCTGCCTTAGATCGTTTTGAAATTTGGGATGCAAGTAAATACAAACAGCTCTTTGAAGATTTTTCAGCAGATGAATTTAGTAATCTAGCACAGGAAGTAATGGCAGGAATTAAAAAACAAGATTAAGTAACCATGATGCAAAATCAAGACAATGATATAGTTGCATCGGAACAAGTTGCTTTTTCTTCGGATTATCATGTTCCTGTTTTATTTAAAGAAACAATGGCGCATTTGAACATCAAACCCAATGGAGTTTATGTGGATGTCACTTTTGGTGGGGGTGGTCATAGCAGAGGTATTTTATCAAAATTAGGTCCAACAGGAAAGTTGGTTGCCTTTGATCAAGATGCCGATGCAAAAAAAAACATACCCAACGACAAACGCATTGTTTTCATTCCTGAAAATTTCAGATACCTACAACGTTTTTTACGCTTAAATAAAATTGATCAAGTAGATGGTGTTTTAGCTGATTTAGGCGTGAGTAGTCATCAGTTTGATGAAGGAACTAGGGGTTTTTCAACAAGGTTTGATGGTCCATTTGATATGCGCATGGATCAACGCCAGCTAAAAACCGCAAAGCATGTAATTGAAAGCTATGATGAATCTGCATTACATAAAATGTTTGAACAATATGGGGAAGTGTCCAATTCAAAAACATTGGCGAAACATATTGTTACGAGCAGAACGCATGTAAAACTAAATACCGTTGCCGATTTCAAGTTGTTGATTGCACCAGTAGTAAAAGGAAATCCAAATAAATATTGGGCACAAGTTTTTCAAGCTATTAGAATAGAAGTAAACGAAGAAATGGAAGCGCTTAAAGATTTATTAGCGCAACTAAAAGAGGTAGTAAAGCCAGGGGGAACTGCAGTGGTGATCACCTTTCATTCGATTGAAGACAGAATGGTAAAAAATGCATTTAGAGTGGCACCTGAGGAAGAAAATGAGGCGAATCCTTTCTTATCCGTAGAAAGGGAAAAATTTTGGAAGATCATTACAAAAAAACCTGTAATGGCTTCTGAGAAAGAGATGAAAGAAAACAATCGAAGCAGAAGCGCAAAATTGCGAGCTGCCGAAAGATTATAAGTAGTATGTCCGAACCCGTTAACCCAAGTCCAAAAGCTGCTTTTAAAAGCATCTTTAATTATCAATGGATAGTCATGAACATTACATTGTTTTTGTTCCTGGCATTTTTAGCAATCCTCTACATTGCGAACGGACATTTAACCGACAAGACCATTCGTCAAATCAATACCACACAAAAGGAGCTGAAGGAGTTACAGTTTGAATATAAAACAGTGAAGGCCGAATTGATGCGCCGCAGTCGTGCTGTTGAAATTGAAAATGAAGTGGCCCCTTTTGGTTTAGTGGTTGCTAAGGAAATGCCCATTCGTTTGGTTTTAGAAAAAAGAATTCCATCTGCTAATAATATTTTAAAAGAAGATTCAAAATAATGGATGTAAAACGCGACATATTATGGCGAGTATATTTAAGCTATATCTTAATCGTTATAGTTTGTATCACCATTTTAGGTAGGGCATTTTATATTCAACAAGTGGAAGGAAAATATTGGAGAAGCTTAAGTGATAGTTTACATCAACGCATTGTGGAAATTCCAGCGGCAAGGGGAACTATTTACAGTGAGGATGGGCAAATGTTAAGTACCAATATGCCTAGGTTTGACATTTATATTGACTTTAGAGTTGAACCATTGCATGAAAAGAGCGGAAAAATATTTAGAGAAAATATAGACTCATTGTCAATATCATTAGCCACTTTATTTAAAGATAAAACTGCCGAAGGGTATAAAAATGAATTGACCAAAGCTTTTGAAGCTAGTGAAGGAAATTATGAGTTGAGAAAAAAGATTGACTATCGCGAATATTTAACATTGATTAAGTTTCCAATGTTCCGATTGGGTCGCTATAAAAGTGGATTGATCGCACAGGAGAAAAATTTCAGATTAAATCCTTATGAAAATATTGGCTATCGTACCATTGGATTAGCGAGAGATGAAAATAAAGTAGGACTTGAAAAGTCATACGACACGGTATTAAATGGACGTAATGGTCGCCAGCTGGTTAGGGCAATTGCAGGGGGTGTAACTGTTCCTGTGGAAGAAGGGCAATTTGAAATTGAGCCAGAAACAGGAAAAGATATTGTAAGTACCATTGATGTGTTTATCCAGGAAGTGACGGAGAATGCATTAATGAAGATGATGATCAAAAACGAAGCGACATCGGGTGTAGCGATGGTGATGGAAGTGAAAACTGGAAAAATTAAAGCCATTGCTAACCTCGGAAAAATAAGCGAAGGGGTATACAGAGAGGATTTGAATTATGCGATGACACCTACTGAGCCAGGATCCACTTTCAAATTAGTTACCTTATTATCAGCTTTAGAAGATGGTAAAGTTACTTTGAACTCACGTGTTAACTTAGAAGGGGGTACTTGGAATGTAGCAGGGCAAACGGTATATGATTCTGAAAAGCATGGAAAATTCGATGCATCTGTATTAGAAGCCTTTGAAGAAAGTTCCAATGTAGGTATGGCAAAAATTGCTATGGCCAATTATACCAATAATGTGGATGTATATTTTAAGCATTTAACAAAATTACGATTGGACTCTACTTCTGGTATTGATTTAGTAGGGGAGAAGCAACCAAGAATTGTAAAACCAGGGAATAAAATATGGGGGCCAACCACTTTGCCATGGATGGCCTTTGGTTATAATATTGAAATAGCGCCAATTCAAACTTTGAATTTATATAATGCGATTGCAAATAATGGGGTGATGATGAAGCCCTATTTGGTGAATGCGATACAAGAAGAGGGGCGTATTTTAAAATCATTTTTACCAAAAGTATATAATGCGCAATTATGCAAGCCAACAACTATTAGAGATTTGCGTATTGCCTTAGAAGGCGTTTGTATTAATGGTACTGGAAAAAAACTATTTGCGAACAGTTTGTATAAAGTGGCAGGAAAAACTGGCACGGCTAAAGTAGCGAATGGAAATAAAGGGTATGGCGAAGGTATTTTCCAATCTTCCTTTGCAGGCTACTTCCCTGCTGATAATCCACAATACACCATCGTAGTGATAATTAAGAATAAGGCACATGCTGCTAATTATTATGGGGCATCTGTTGCTGGTCCAGTTTGGAAAGAAATTTCAGATCGATTGTATTCAACTTATATTCAAAATAAATTAAACATACTTCCTGCATTTAATGTAAAAGATAGTCAGCTGTTTAATTATTCGATTTCAAAAATGTCCTTACAGCAAATTGCTAAAACATTAGCTATTCCATATAAAGACTCTTCGAATGCTTCTGCTGATTGGATAAAATTAAATGGCATAGGTGCGAATATTATAGGTAGACAACAAATGATTTCAGATAGTACGATGCCAGATATCAGTGGATTAAAATTACAAGATGCATTATGGTTGTGTGAAAAAAGAGGCTTATTAGTAAGCTGTATTGGAAAGGGAAAAGTAGTAAAACAAAGTATTGCACAAGGCGCTTATATTTCAAAAGGACAACAAATTCAAATTGAATTAAATTAATGAAAGAATTACAATCTATATTATTTGGAGTTGCACTTCGTGAAGTTGTTGGATCAACGAAGCAATTAGTCAATGATATTCAGATTGATTCAAGAAAGGTGACACCATCATCTGTATTTGTTGCCATTAGCGGTGTTCAAGCAGATGGGCATCATTTTATTGACACTGCCATTGAAAAAGGAGCTACTGTTATTGTCTGCGAAAAATTACCTAGGGTAACAGTTCCAGGGGTTGCTTACCTGGTGGTTGAAAATACAAGTATTGCTGTTGCTATCATGGCGCATCAGTTTTATAATGAACCATCCTGCAAAATAAAATTAGTGGGCATTACGGGTACCAATGGTAAAACGACGGTGGCGACTTTGTTGTTTAAATTATTTAAAGGTTTAGGGTATACCTGTGGTTTAATTAGCACTGTTGAAAATCACATTGCCGATACCATTGTTCCAGCGACGCATACCACACCTGATGCAATTCAATTAAATGCTTTATTGGATAAAATGGTACAAGCGGGTTGCACGCATGTATTTATGGAAGTAAGTAGTCATGCTATTCATCAACATCGCGTTACCGGATTAAATTTCACTGGCGGGGTATTTACAAATATTACTCATGATCATTTAGACTATCATAAAACTTTCGAGGCTTATTTAGTCGCTAAAAAAGCATTCTTTGATCATTTGCCCAATGCAGCATTTGCGATCACCAATTTAGATGATAAAAATGGTGCACAAATGTTAGCGGATACAAAAGCGAATAAGTTGACTTATGCATTACATGCACCAGCAACGTTTAAAGGAAAAATATTAGAAAATCAATTGCATGGATTGGTATTGTTAGTGAATGAAATTGAAGTGCATTGCAGGTTGATTGGCATTTTTAATGCTTATAATTTTTTAGCAGTGTATGGTGTTGCTATTCAGTTGGGTGAAAAATCGGAGGAGGTGTTAACCATACTAAGTGCGTTAACAGGTGCAGAAGGTAGGTTTGATTATATCATCGGACTTGATCAGCGTATTGGAATTGTTGATTATGCACATACACCTGATGCATTAGAAAATGTTTTAACTACAATTGCAAAATTAAGAAAGGGCGGAGAGGATGTTATTACAGTGGTTGGATGTGGTGGAGATAGAGATAAAACGAAGCGTCCAATAATGGCACAAGTTGCTTGTGATTTAAGTACAAAAGTATTTTTCACAAGTGATAATCCGCGCTCTGAGGATCCTAATGAGATTATCAAGGATATGGAGCAGGGCTTGAGTAGTTCAGCAAAAAGGAAGTATATCAATATCGTGGATCGTAAAGAAGCAATAAAGGCGGCGGTACATTTTTCAAAACCTGGTGATATTATTTTAATTGCGGGGAAGGGGCATGAGAAATACCAAG
>SYEV01000052.1 GCA_005800655.1 Bacteroidota bacterium | reverse complement strand
ATTGATGAATATGTTTGGTGTGGGAGGGAACTTGATGTCATTAGGGGCTATTGATTTTGGATTAATTGTAGATGGTTCTGTAATTGTGATAGAATCTATTTTACATCGTTTCGCACACTCTAAACATTTTAGAACATTGGTCCGAGTGAATCAAGGGGAAATGGATGAGGAAGTGGGTAAGTCAACCGGGTCCATGATTAAGTCCGCCGTGTTTAGTCAAATCATCATCTTAATTGTATACATCCCAATTTTATCATTGGAAGGTATTGAAGGAAAGATGTTTAAGCCAATGGCATTCACTATTGCCTTTGCTATTTTTGCCGCATTTATATTATCTATAACTTATGTGCCTATGATGGCCGCTTTATTTTTAAATAAAAAACTAAATCATAAAATGAATATTACGGATAGATTAATGATTTGGTTAGAACGAGCGTATCAGCCTTTTTTAAAAACGGTCTTAAAATTACCAAAGACAGTTATTGGCATAACCGTCCTATTATTTTTCGTTTCTGTTGGTTTGTTGATGAATATGGGAGGTGAATTTATACCACAGTTAGAGGAAGGCGATTTTGCAGTTGAGACTAGGGTATTAACTGGAAGTAATTTGAACAATACCATTGCGTCGACGCAAAAGGCAACTAAATTATTGCTTCAAAATTTTCCAGAAGTGGAAAAGATAGTCACTAAAATTGGAAGCGCCGAAATCCCAACCGATCCAATGCCTTTTGAAGCAGGTGATATGATGATCATTTTAAAAGATAAAAATGAGTGGACTTCTGCTAAAACCTTTAGTGAATTAAGTATCAAAATGACAAAAGTTTTAGAGCAGGTTCCGGGTATTACTGTTGGGTTTCAATACCCTGTTCAAATGCGGTTTAATGAATTAATGACTGGGGCAAGACAGGATGTGGTCTGTAAAATATTTGGCGAAAACTTAGATACACTCACCCATTATGCAGCGCGATTAAATAGTATTATTCAAACGGTGGATGGTGCGGTTAATATTTATGAAGAAAAAGTGACAGGTATGCCACAGGTGGTGATTAAATATAATCGAGATGGAATGGCGAAGTATGGTTTAAATATAGAAGAGGTGAATCGGGTGGTGAATAGTGCATTTGCCGGACAAATTGCAGGTCAGGTATATGAAGAAGAAAAAAGATTTGATATGGTGGTTCGCCTTGATGGTGAAACAAGAAAAAGCGTATCAGATATACAGAACTTAAATATCTCTACAGCCAATGGTATGCAAATTCCATTGTCCTATGTAGCAGACATTGAAGAAATTGAAGGGGTGAATCAAATCCAAAGAGAAAATACAAAGCGTCGTATCATTGTTGGGTTTAATATTAATGGTCGTGATGTACAAACCATTGTCAAAGAACTTCAAACGAAAATTGGCCAACAACTTAACTTTCAAAAAGGCTACACCATTGTGTATGGTGGTTCTTTTGAGAATATGACTGCTGCAAAAGACAGATTAAGTATTGTGGTTCCTATTGCCTTATTCCTGATTTTTTTGTTGCTATATTTCGCCTTTGGTTCAGTCAAGCAGGGATTACTTATTTATACAGCAATACCTTTGTCGGCAATGGGAGGCATATTTGCGTTATGGGCAAGAAGTATGCCGTTTAGTATTTCCGCAGGGGTTGGTTTTATTGCATTATTTGGCGTTGCGGTATTGAATGGGATTTTACTAGTGACAGAGTTTAATAGGCTTAAATCGGAAGGCTGGCAGGATATATCACGTATTGTGATTCATGCGACTACATCCAAATTAAGAGCTGTATTAATGACCGCACTTGTACCCGCGCTTGGTTTTATTCCAATGGCCATTAGCACAGGCGCAGGAGGTGAGGTTCAAAAGCCTTTGGCAACAGTCGTTATAGGTGGATTAATTATTTCAACCATGTTAACTTTATTTGTGCTACCGGTAATGTATTTACTTTTTGAAAAAGGAACAAAATATTTGACAATGAATAAAAATACAGCCATCACTATTTTAATTTTGTTATTATTTGGACAAGCAAGTGTTGCGCAAAATATAATAAGTCTTAGTGCTGCAATAGATACTGCACTAAAGAATAATACTTCGTTACGCGCATCTAACTTGAATGTGGATTATTATAAAGCTTTAAGGAAGAGTCATGTAGATATTGATAAAACCTTATTCGATTTTGGTTATGGAAAAATCAATAGCTTTCAAAATGATAATCGAGTTTTGATATCTCAAAATATCCAATTCCCTAGTGTATATAAAAGTCAGGGGGATATCAATAAATCAAAATTGTTGATGAGTGAGTTAAGTAAATTGACGAATGAAATTGAATTAAAATCATTAGTCAAGAATAAATACTACCAGCTACTGGTATTGCAAAATAAAAAGCAACTACTTATGCAGGCAGATAGTCTTTATAGTACTTTTGTTACCAAAGCGAATCAGCGTTATAACGCGGGGGGTACGGATATTTTAGAGAAAGTAACTGCCGAAAGTCAGTTGACACAAATTTCAAATCAACTACAAACACTTTCCCTATCTTTTGAAAGTAATTTGAATGAGTTTAACTATTTATTAAATGGGACCAACAGCTATACGCCTGCTTCAGATAAATTGGAAATTTTGTTGACGCAGCTACCCGATGTATATGCTATAGGGCAAACGCCCGTAGTACAAATGGGGGAACAAAAAGTGGTATTAGCTGAAAATCAACAAAAGCTGGAAAAAGGCAAGTTGCAACCTTCTTTCAATGTGGGTTATAACTCATCCACCATTATTGGCTGGCAGCCTACAAATCAAGGAAGTGAATCTTATTTTGGAAGCAATCATCGATTTGGCGCAATCAACCTAGGACTATCGCTTCCTATATTTTCAACTGCCCAAAAATCAAAAATTGCTGCGAGCAAAGTTCAAATTGAGCAAAATAAATTAGAAAGCTTGGCCCTACAGCAGCAATTAAGCTCAAATTTTAAAAATTTACTTAATGCGTATCTACAAAATAAGAAATTAGTCATTGCCTATCAAAAAAACATGTTGCCCAATGCTACACTCCTTATTGAAACTGCAGGGCGAAAAATAAATGCGGGGGAGATTACTTATTTAGAATGGGTGATGATTGTAAATCAGGCAATTCAAATAAAAAGTGAATATTTAAATTATATTCAACAATTAAATGAAAATGCGATTGAATTAGAAAAATTAACTGCTACAAAATAAAGAAAAAAATATTTATGAAATCAAATCAAATTTTCGCCATCGCAGGAATTAGTTTAATGTTGGCATGTACTGCAAATAAAAAAGAGGAACAAAAAGTAGTAGCCAGTTCAATGAAACAGGACAGTACTATTTTGAATGTGGTTCGTTTAACTGCAGCGCAATTAAAAACAGCCAATTTAATTACTGGGCAGGTTCAAAATAGGGACATGCACCAAGTTTTAAAAGTGAATGGTTTAATTGATGTACCACCAAGTAATATTGTTTCTATCAGCATTCCTTTGGGAGGGTACTTGAAAAAAACGAACTTAATTCCAGGTATGTTTGTTAAAAAAGGAGCCTTACTTGCTGTAATTGAGGATCCAATATACATTCAACTCCAACAGGATTATTTAACAGCAAAAAGTAGGTTAGCCTACTTAGAAGCTGATTATATTAGGCAGCAGGATTTAAATATGACCAAATCCACCAGTGATAAAATATATCAATTGGCTAAAAGTGATTTCGAGAGTCAAAAATATTTAGTCAAATCATTGCAGGAAAAATTAAAACTCATAGGAATTGATCCCACCCAATTAAATGAAACTTCAATTTCAAGGTCTATCAATTTCAATGCTCCCATTGGCGGCTATGTTACAAAGGTGAATGTTAATATTGGGAAGTATGTTACGCCCACAGATGTGTTATTCGAAATTGTAGATCCAAGTGACTTACATGTAAGATTAATTGTTTACGAAAATGATGTATCCAATTTAAAAATAGGAAATGAAGTGGTATTTACAACCAATAACGATATATCAAAAAAATATGTGGCACATGTGGCAGTCATTACCCCTAATATCAATGAAGAAAGAACCACTGATGTGCATTGTCATTTAGTCAATGAGAATGTTCGTTTATATCCTGGCACTTATGTCAATGCTGAAATTGCTTTAAATAATGCAAAAGTGGACGCATTACCAGAAGAATCAATTGTGAAATGGGAAAATAAACCATTTGTATTTGTGAAACAACCGGATCAAACTTATAAATTAGTTGCAGTCGAATTAGGCGTTTCTACGAATGGGTTTATTGAAATTAAAACGAATTTAAAAGGTCAGGACATCGTTCTGAATAATGCCTATACCTTATTAATGAAACTAAAGAATAGTGTGGAGGAATAGCTAATTGATAATGTATTTAAAATTTATTTTTCGAAATAGGCCAAACTGCCACCTACCCAGGTGGCAGTTTGGTTATAATTGACGCCAATCATTTTACCTTTACTTAATCTGCATAAATTTAAGGTGGCTATGTATTTTTGTGTGGGTTTATCCCAAAAATAAAAAAGTCTTATTTCGGCTTTTGCAAAACCTTCTGGAGATGCAACGCATGGCGCATAATTTACTTTTTCTTGCATTATCCAGTTTGCTGGATCTGTAATTTTATCAAAATCAGCGGGTTGAACATCAATAATAACCCCTTGACCAGCAAAAGAGAATAAGGGCTTGAGTATATATCTTTCTAAATCTGTCGGGATGGTTTTTATTTGGTCTAAAAATTGTGTTTTAGGAATACAATGATGATGTAAATAGGGGAGTAAGTATTTGCTTATTCTAAAAAAATGGTTGGGGTGGGTAACCCAACTCACATCCAGGTCGGTATATAAAATTGCTGCTTTTTCCTTTATTTCCTCCGGTTGATTTTTTAATTCATCAGTTACGATGCGATTATATATTCGATTTATTTGAATCGTAACCCCAGCTCTTTCGTAAAATAGTTCTTTTCCTTTTTTAAAAATTTCAGTTATACATACAATAGGAATATCCAAAAATTGGTTGGTGCAATAAAAATCTATTCTTGTTTTTTGTTGTTTTGGAAATAGCTCTAGTAAAACGGTATGTTCCCCTATTTCCCCTTTTATGATTCTGGATAAATGGCTTAGGTATTGATCCTTCGTATAGCCGTTTAAATAGGGAGACAAATTTTCGGGTATGGTATAATTTTTTCTTAGTGCCTCGTCCTGAAGAACTTCAAATGCAAATAAGGATGGAAATCCTTGAAGTTCAATTAAAGCAGGTGCAATTTCATTTTGTGCATTATGGGTAATCGCAAAATCCATCACGATACATTCGGGTAGGCCCTTTTCATTAGGGGTACTTTTTGTATTTTGTAAGGATTTTTCGGTCTTGGCTATAAAATTTGAAGCTACAATTTGAGAACACACATATTCACCGACTTCAAGTAGTTGTGTTTTAAATGTGGCTGTTAGGAATAGTGGGGTTTCTGCAATTCTAAAATCAACTGAATTCGGATATAACGCATTTATATAATTGAGGTATTCCTGATATTTAGTTTCACTAAATGCTTCATTAAATTGCTTTCTATATAATGGGATCATACTTCTAGTTTAATTAAGTTCCAATCGCGAGGTTCAGAAAGTTTGGAATAAAATGAGCATGTGTTTTTGGTAATTTTTCAATATCGTTCAAATTGTTAATAATTACCTCCCATTTTTGTTCTCCAAATTTGTCAATAATATTTTTTTTCATTTTTTCTTCATTAAAAAAATCTAGCAAAACAGTTTTTTCTCCTTCTGGATGAAATTGTACGCCATACATTTTATCACCAAATTTTATTGCCATAATTGCCCTTTCCAAAGAGACATGTGGACGGTGTTTTTCAAGCGCAATAATTTTTGCGCCTAAGGCATTTATATTTTCATCATTGGGTTCAATGATTTGATAAAGTCTACTTTCTAAAGTATAGAGTGGATCATTCAAATTTGCAAAAACAGGATCGTCCACTAATGGATGTACAGGAAGGACGCCAATTTGTGTTGATTTTCGTAAACAGACATTTCCAAAATTAAAATGACGACAAGCAATTTGAAAACTATGACAAATAAGTAGTACCGGCTTTTTAATTAAAAGCATGTGTTGTAACCAATCTACATATAAATTGTCCCAGGTGCTTCCAGCGGAATCGATTGGGGAGCCAGGCCCACCTGAGGATAGGTAAATATCAAAACTGTGATCGGGAATTTCACCTTTATCTCGGAGTGAAAATATTTGGTATTCCATTTGAATACTCCTGTGCTTACTCCAATTGTTTAAAATATCTATAATACAAGTCATCCCCAAATTACTGGTATCATCATACATATCAATGATAGCAATTTTAATGGAGGTGCTGGCCATTATAGGTAACTTAGGTTTGTCTTCGGGGTCAATGTTAATAATGTTTCATACATCAATTGTATCGTATCCACGATATCTTTTTTATGTATCATTTCAACAGTCGTATGCATATATCTTAACGGTAATGATATTAAAACTGAAGGACAACCATCATTTGCATATGCAAAGCTATCCGTATCAGTTCCGGTGCTTCTGCTTAATGTTCTAAATTGCACGGGTATTTTTTTTGCCTTTGCTGTATTTTCCGCAATCGCCAATAATTTGTTGTGAATGGCAGGAGCGTAGGCAAGTGATGGCCCTTTTCCACATTGAATATCACCTTCAATGGCTTTATTAATCATTGGTGTATGCGTATCGTGTGTTACATCGGTAATGATAGCAATATTTGGTTTGATGCGACGTGCAATCATTTCAGCACCACGTAAACCAATTTCTTCTTGAACTGCGTTTACAATGTACAAACCAAATGGAAGTTTCTTTTTATTTTCTTTTAATATACGTGCAACTTCGGCAATCATAAAACCACCAACACGATTATCAAAGGCACGTCCAATAATAAAATTATTTGCTAACTCATCAAAACCTTCTTCATATGTCACCACCGATCCAATATGTATACCGAGTGCTTCAACTTCTTTTTTAGATCTTGCACCACAATCCAGTGTTAAATTATCCACTTTGGGTTGTGGTTCCTTTTGTTCAGGATTGCTCAATCTCGTATGAATTGCAGGCCAACCAAATACTGCTTTTACGGGTCCCTTTTTTCCATGAATCCAAACACGCATGGAAGGGGCAATTTGGTGATCCACGCCGCCGTTTCTTTTTAAATGGATCAAACCTTGATCGTTGATATAATTTACAAACCAGCTTATTTCATCGGCGTGGGCTTCTATCACCACTTTAAAAGGAGCATCGGGATTAATCACGCCCACTGCTGTACCATATGCATCTGTAAATGTAGTGTCAACATATTGTTTGATATAATCTAACCATAATTTTTGTCCACTTGTTTCAAATCCAACTGGGGATGCATTATTGATATAGGTCTTTAGGAACGCATAGGAGGTCGCATTGATTAATTCCTTTTTAGCTGGGGTATTGCCTTTTTTTGATGTCGCTTTTGCCATAAAAAATATTTAAATTTTACCCTTGCAATATACTACTAATTACGATATCCTTTCACAGGCAGTCAAGCGCAATTTTATGGCTTTATTATTCTATTTTTGTCTCGACCAAATTAATCATTTTGACTCAGCCACCTATTGATATTGAAAGCTTATGGAGCTTATCCAATGAGCAGTTTTTACCCACCTGTAAAAAAGTATTTCAATGGCAGGTGCAGCACAATCCAGTGTATCAAAAGTGGGTTCAATTAATGAAACATCAGGAACATTTAACGAATGAGGTTAACCAGATTCTTTTTTTACCCATTTCCTTTTTTAAGACCCATGACGTTTTTGTGGGGGATCAACCCAATACATTATTTGAAAGTAGTGGCACCACACAGGATGTGGTCAGTAAGCATTGGGTAAGTAATACGGCTATTTATGAAGGAAGCTTTTTAAAATGTTTTCAATTATTTTATGGCAATCCCGCTGATTATTGTGTGATTGGATTACTGCCTTCTTACTTAGAACGGAACCATTCCTCCTTGGTATATATGGTGAATGAGCTAATTAAAAAATCAAATCATCCGGATAGTGGTTTTTATTTGGACGATTTTGCTTCATTAGACAAAATCTTAAAAAAATTAGAAACTGAAAAACAAAAAGTTTGGTTGATAGGTGTCAGTTTTGCATTGATTGATTTTAGCGCTGCTTTCCCGCAGCAATTAAATAATACGATCGTTGTTGAAACCGGCGGTATGAAAGGACGAAAACAAGAGCTGACAAAAATGGAACTACATACTTTATTAGCGACTCAATTAGGCACGCAAAAAATACATTCAGAATACGGAATGACTGAATTATTAAGTCAAGCCTATTCTAAAGGAGACGGGATTTTTATTTGTCCTCCTTGGATGAAAGTATTGGTGAGTGATGAAGATGATCCAACATTGTTAAAAAGTATTGGAAGGGGAGTATTACATATTATTGACTTAGCCAATTTATACAGTTGCTCATTTATAGCTACGCAGGATTTGGGTGAGATCAATGAGGACGGTAGCTTTCAAGTATTAGGAAGGGTGGATGCCAGTGACCGCCGAGGTTGCAGTTTATTGGTGGTATAGCTATAGTTCAATACGGCAAGATACTTAAATCAATACTTATTTCTTTTTCAAAAAGGTCAATTCGCCAATATAAGCCTCTTGTAAACCATAATTAAATTGTCGCTTATCTAATTCATCCCTTGTTTTGATGATTAAAGGCAATTCTTTATGGGTGACAAATTTGAATTTTTGGTTAATTTTTAAAAAGTAGTCACTTCGATTTTTATTTTGGGTCATCACATCCTTGTTTTGAACCCCAATAATTTTATTTATTAGTTTGGTTGAAACAAATCCTCCTTTCAATTGATATTCGTATAATGCTTCAATTAATTCTTTCTCAATTACCGTTAAAGATTCGAAAAAATGGTTGTTTAAAATATGAGATACTTCTTTATTCAATTCTTTTTTTGTACTTCTTCTTTTTAACCAAAATATAACAATCGCAATGATAATCGTTCCTGAAATGAAATACAAGGATATATCAATAAGATGATGTGATAATAATTGTACAAATTTATTTGTAGGAATATAGATGGGTTGCTGATTACTTAAGTCTAAAGCGTCATTCGTAATTTGAAAAGAGTTGTAGGTT
>SYEV01000051.1 GCA_005800655.1 Bacteroidota bacterium | reverse complement strand
TTTTAGTTTTATCATTTATTTTTTGTTCATAAGATGCTACATAGTGAAATGCAGTTCCTGGATTTATATTTTTATTAGGCTGCGTAAAACTTCCATTGGCTGCATACCTTTTAAATAAATACACAGAGACCGGCTCCAATCTGCTGTGGACCCCAACACCAGTTGAAAATACACCGCCCCATTTATTTTCAATATGCAAGGCCCATCTAGGCTCTAAGGTGGTAGCATCATTTAATAAAAATTTATATTGATGTAGGCCAATAGTTGTTTTTATTTTCGAACTTAATTTAGCTAATAATTGTGCATATAATTGAAAAAAATGAGTGCCCCCGTCATCATTCAAATAATTAATTAAAACATTTTTTGAATTTAAACGATTGTCTTTTAAATTATAGGATAAATCACTTAACACAATTCCTGATTCCATTGTAAGCCGATTATTAAATTTATAGGTAAATGCACTTGAAAATCGTAAGGAAGGATATTTATAAATTAATTGTCGGGTCATCAAACCATTAAGTGCACCTGACAAATTTTGTTTTAAATTTTCTTGGGATTGATAGCTGATAGATAAAACATTTTTGAAAAACATTTTTCGAAATGAAATTTTGTGATTTATTCCAAAAACATTCAAACTTCCTTTATCAATATTTTTTTCAGTTAATGTGGTTTGATAAGTTTCATTATTACCCATTAAACCCCAAAGTGAAATTACACCGATCTTTTTGGTAGGTAAGTCAACTGTAAAATTTAAATCTCTGAAGTCGGGATTGTAATTGTTTGTATTTAAATTAATAATATTACTACTCAATAATAATTGTAAAGTTGAATATCTTCCAGCTACACGATAAGAACTACCCGATTTCCCAATGGGCCCCTCCATCCCAAAATCCAGGCCAATTAAACTTAATTGTCCAGTGAATTCAGTTTTTTGGTTATTACCTCTTCTAAAATTTAAATCAAATACACCCGATAAGCCATTCCCAAAATTTGCGGGAAAGGCGCTGGTCATAAAATCAGATTTAGCCAAACTATAGGCATTAATCATAGATACTATACCACTCGTTGAACCTTGTCCATCAGTAAAGTGGTTGGGATTCGGTATTTCAATCCCTTCTAATCGCCAAAGTAATCCACGGGGCGAATTACCCCTAATGACAATTTCATTATTATCATCCGATCCCGCATTACTAACACCTGCAAATGCCAATGCCATTCTAGCAGGATCTTGGAATCCACCGGCGTATCTTACGGCTTCCTGTGGCCCAAATTGGCGGGTGCTGACCAATGCAAATGGATTATGAAATTGCTCCTTATTTTTATTACTACTTACCGTTACTTCCTTCAAAATGGTCACCGCTTCTTCTAATTCAATATCTAACACGACCTCCTTACCACTATTTAGTTCAATACCGTTCATCAACGTATTTTGATAACCCACTTTACTTATCACTAGGTCGTATTTAGCAATCGGAATTTTACTAAAACTAAATTTTCCGTTACTATCTGATATCGCAATTAATTTTGCATCTTTAATCATTACAGATGCATCCGCTATCACATTTTTTGTTTGTCGATCAACAATGGTTCCTCTTAATTGCTGTGTTAAATTTTGTCCCCAAACAATACTAATATTGAAACCTATGCAGGCAAGTAGTAGTATAAATTTGATTTTATTCATAAAGGGAGAAAACATGAATCAGAAAAATCGAATTTTTTAAAATTTCAAAGAAATAACTTTAAAAATTACATGGAATAAATCATAAAATGGCCAATGCCTATAATTTATATTTCTTTATTTGTTGGTGCATTATTTTAAACCATAAGGGCGGGAACAAGGATAATAAAATCATGCCCGGATAGCCTGTGGGCATTTGCGGAGCATTATCAAAACTTCTTAAAATTTGATATTTTCTTGATGCCAAATAATGGTGATCGCTATGGCGACTTAATTCAAACAACATTAATCGACCAATAATATGGTTACTATTCCAGCTATGATGTGGCTGTACACGTTCAAATTGTTGTTCACTGGTTTGTGAGCGTGACAACCCATAATGCTCAATATAATTAACCGACTCTAATAATAAACCACCAATTAAAGCGGCAACCATAAATAAAATAGCAATTTTTACGCTAAAAAAATACAAGATCACTAAGACAAACGTTATTTGTATTAGTTGAAAAAGTAACATTTCGTTTTGTAAGGACCACCAAGGCTTTCCCTTTTTTCCCATCTCCTCATTTGCAATCTTCCAGGCACTTAAATAGGTGCCTATTAATGTTTGCGGCCAAAAAGCATATACGGACTGATTGTACTTTGCAGTGCTAGGATCATGTGGCGTAGCAACATGCTTATGATGTCCTTTATTATGCTCAATAAAAAAGTGCATGTATAAACTAGTCAATAAAAGTAGCTTAGCAAATGTTTGCTCCATTTTATTTACACGATGTCCTAGTTCATGTGCAACATTAATGCCAAACGTACCACAAAGCAATCCTATACTCATTACCCGACCAACGGTATCAATTGTACTTAAATCATCCTGCTTTAAACAATTAAAAAACACCCATAATGAATAGTATTGCATGATGACTGCAGCATATAAAATAATATCATAGGACTTGTTTTTTTTAGCCAACGCCTCTTCAACTTCATCTAAATTACTGGGGTCAGATTTTATAAATAATTCTATAAATGGAATTAGAAAGAAAGTATACAATAAAGGAAGCCAGCATATAAGCCCATTTCCGTTAAAAGCAGATAGTGTTAATATATACAATACAAAGGGCGTCAAGTACTTAAATGACTTTATCATTCAATTAGTTTAAATATAAATCTGCAATTTTTTTTGCTTCATTCATTGGATCACCTTCGTTACGATTGGTTAATATAATAACCATTAGTTTTTGTTCAGGAAATAATAAAAGATGATTCCTAAATCCAATAGAGCTTCCTCCGTGGTGGGGGTGCGTTATGTTTTTATAATCTTCTACATGCCAGCCATACCCATAATCGATCGGTGTACCATTATTTAATTTCTTTCTCGACCAAGTTTGAACTTGCATTTCAGATCCTAATAATTTATAATCCCATAATGCTTTAATCCATTGGGTCATTTCAATGGTATTCGTATATATTCCACCATCTCCTAATACTGCACTAGTAATACTTTGATCAGTTTCCAACCAGCTTCCATTGCCTGATGAATAGCCATAGGCGCGATTGGGTAGGGTTGATTTACCTTCTTCAAATGCGACACTATTTTTCATTTTTAATGGCTTAAATATATTTTCTTTTAAAAATAAACCATAATCCAGTCCTGATACTTTTTCTACGATCAATGCTAATATTGCATATCCCGTATTACTATATTTATATTTTGAACCTGGGGCAAAGTATAAGCCATTTGCTTTGTACATTAATTGTAGGCAATTGGTATCATGTAATTGCACTTTTTGCGATGGGGACATTAAATCCTCATAATCCATTAAGCCTGATGTATGCGTTAATAGGTTTTTTATTTTTATATCTTTTCCATAAGCAGGAAATGAAGGGAAGTATTTTGTTAATGGATCTTCTAATTTTACTCTTCCTTTTTGCACTAATAATAAAATTGACATAGCTGTAAACTGCTTTGTCACTGATGCTAATCTAAAGTTAGTCGTAGGATTAATTTTTTCTTGGGTAGAAATATTACTTACCCCATATCCTTTTTTAAATACAATCTTATCATTCTTAAAAACAAGTACACTTGCTCCGGGTTGTTCAGCGGATTGGTATGTGGCCAATATATCATCAATACTCTTTTCTTTCATTAACATCCCGCTTGATTTGCAGGAAGCAAATGAAATAATAACTACCCCATAAATAAAAAGCGAACTTTTTAATTTATTTACCATTTGTTTTTAATTTTAATAATGCTTGCTGTGTTTCTAACACCGCTTTTTCTGTTTGTTTGGTTGGGGGCATATCTGTATGAACCAGTATCTCAAACAGTGTATTAAATTTACGAGCTATTTCTGGAAAATTAACCATACTTTTTTTCCGACCCTCGTAGCAAATAACGGATAAATCATGTTGCTTTTGTAACTGAGCAATAGGCGTTTTTACACGTGGATCCATTTTTATGGTTAAGTTTTGGGTATATACCTTGCCTTTCACGGTTAATTTAACTGTATAATTACCTGGCATTACCCATGGAGCGGTGACTACCGGGGCAGTATTATGAATAACGGCAGTCATTGGGTATTCCACAGGTATATTTAAGGGAGTGTATTTCATATCCCATAAAAAGCGGTGTGCTCCTTGTTTTGCAGATAATATTTGTTGTGGTCTTATCCAATACAATGGAATATTTACATCAGGTATATTATATAGCGTATCCTTGTTACTATAGCTACGAATCAGAGTTCCTTTGTCATTTATAATATCTAATTGTACCTCCTCCTCATTGTTATTTAAATAATAATCAATGACTGCGCCATCTGGGGGATTTTCACCTGCTGGCTCTTCCGGTGGAAGTGGGGTATCTGTATTCATATTCCATCGAACACGAATAGCTTGTTGTGGCTTGTATAAAGTAGTTGCTGTTGGTGCGTTTACTTTTAATTGTCGAAGTGGTGTGATATTATCTAAAATCCAAAAACTACGCCCATGCGTTCCAATCACGATGTCATCATCTTTAATGACTAAATCACGAATCGAAGTTGCAGGCATGTTTAATCTTAATGATTGCCAATTTTCACCTGCATCTAATGAAAAATAAACTGCATTTTCCGATCCTGCAAATAATAATCCTTTTCTTACTGCGTCTTCCCTTACTGTATTGATAGGTTCATTTGGCAAGCCATTAATTATTTTCTTCCATGTAACACCACCATCCTTTGTTTTATAAATATGTGGTGTCATATCATCACATCTTATTCTATTCACTGCTACATACGCGGTATTATTATCAAATCTACTTGCATCAATCATGGAAACCTTACTCCAGGAAGTAAGTGTAGATGGTGTAATATTTCTCCAATGTTTACCGCCGTCTTTGGTAATATGAATTAAGCCATCATCAGTACCAGCCCAAATGGTATTGATATCTTGGTAGGATGGTGCAACCGTATAAACAACCCCACGTCTTGCCATTGTTTTTAAATCAGGGGTATTAAAAATCCCAACACTTTCTGGAATATCGTAACTTTCTCTTGTTAAATCAGGACTAATTTGTTCCCAATGATCACCACCAGTAGTTGTTTTAAAAATTACACTGCCTGCAAAAAATAAAGTTTTGTTATCAACGGGTGAAAAAAGTACGGGTGCAGTTCTAATAAATCGCACCTTACCTGTTCTTACTGGCTCTGGTGAAATATTTTGTACCTGTCCCGTTAACTTATTATACTTGGTAATTTTTCCGCCATAAATAATATTTGGATTCAAAGGATCAGCGGCCACATAGCCATATTCTTCAACACCCACTGGATGCCATTCTCTAAAACTAATATTACCATCATTGGAACGAGAGGCAATACCAACGGAGCCACTTTCTTGTTGTCCACCATATACATTATAAGGGAACGCATTATCAGTACTTACATGATAAAATTGAGCTGTGGGTTGATTATACCAACTAGAGTAGGTTTCGCCACCGTTTACTGTAATAGTACCACCTTGATCTAATCCTATGGCAATTATATTTGTGTTGTTGGGGTTAATCCAAATTCTATGATAGTCATCGCCACCTGGAGCACCTTTAATTCCTTTCCAATTTTTTCCACCATCCACTGATTTCCACATTACCACATTTGCGGAGTAAACAATGTTTTCATTTTTGGGATCTGCTTTTACTTCTGCAAAATCTGCACCTCGTCCCCATAATCTGCCATCGGAAGTTAATAGGTACCAAGATTCACCAGCATCATCGCTACGATAAATTCCCCCATTTTTTTCAGCATCTACAGTTGCATACATTCTTTTAGAATTACTAGGCGCAATGGTAAAACCAATACGACCTAGACCATCCTGTTTGGTGGTAGGTAAACCTTTCGTAATTTTTTTCCATGTATTTCCACCATCAATGGATTTGTATAATCCACTTGCTTCACCATTCCATGCACCATTTTCCCAAGGTCCTTGTCGCGCCGACCAAATGGTAGCAAAAACGATGTTCGTATTATTTGGATCAATACCTACTTGCACAGCACCCGTGTTTTCATCAATATATAAAACTTGTTGTATGGTTTTGCCGCCATCCAAACTGCGGTAAACGCCGCGTTCTTTATTAGGACCATAAGGATGGCCTAATGCTGCAACAAAAATTCTGTTTTCATTATAGGGATCAATACTAATACCGCCTATTTGTTGTGCATCAAACAATCCCATATTTTTCCAAGTAGCTCCTGCATCTGTTGATTTATATAAACCATTCCCAATGGATAAATCAGGACGCTGAATTCCTTCACCACTTCCAACATATACCACATTTGGGTTAGAAGGTGCGACGGCTACATCACCTACTGAGCTTGTATTTTCACTATCAAAGATTGGCTTCCAGGTTTGTCCATAGTCATTGGTTTTCCATACACCCCCATTATTCACACCAATATAAAATACATTGGGTTGGCCTGCAACGCCTGATACTCCAACAGTACGACCAGCACGGTGGGGTCCAATATTTCGATATTTTAATCCTTGCAATAAAGCAGGATCAATGAGTTGCGCTTGTACTGTTTCTACAATAAATAAACTTGCTATTATAAATCCGATACTTTTTATCATTGTAAAAAAATTAAATTTTGTACGCATGTCATTTATTTTAAAACATTTGTAATTATTTTTTTATTTCACTTCTGTCCATTTCCCAATCATCTGTTCTGAAAAGATTAATCGGTAATCCTTCTTTGCTATACAAGTTAGGTATTGCGGTATTGTTAAATGCAAATCGAACGGCTACTGGCGATTTTATGTTTTTATTGGACACGACTACTTCATTGTTTTCAATTTTTGCTAGTGCTGGATAAAATATTTTATCAGCTCCGGCAATTTCAAAACAGGTAATTTCATCTCCTTTTGAAATAATGCCATTGTTGGCATTTGTAAATTGAATTTTTATTTTATCTTTTTCAATTTTATGTGAAGCGTATAGGGGACTTTCGCAAACAATTTGGTTGTAACCATATGTTTTATTAAGTGCTAAATTAGAAAGGCGTGCAGCCACTTCTTTTTTTAGTATTGGATGAATATTATTGGTGTCAGGCGTTAAATCGGAAACTATAACCATTCCAGTATTTGGAAATGCAGCAGCCTTGGTTTGTGTTTCCCTTAGTAATGCGCCAATATTTTTAAAACCATACGAATAAGGTGCAATTTGTACAAAATAGAACGGAAATTGTTTATTCCATTGTTGGCGCCATGCATCAATCATGCCTGTGAACAATTTTTCATACGCATAATAAGTTTGTGTATTACTTTCCCCTTGGTACCAGATGGCACCTGCAATTGTATAGTTTGTAATTGGATAAATCATTGCATTATAGGCAAGTCCAGTTTTATAAGGCCACCAGTCTGTTGGCTTTAAAGCATCGGCCCCTTTTTTTATAATTTGATCATTATTGATAACATAATCAGGTGTCCATGTTTCTGCAGGCGTGCCACCCCAATTTGAATTAATCAAACCAATTGGGCAATTTAATTTTTCAAATAAATTTTTTCCGTAAAAATAACCTATTGCACTAAAATGTATCATTTCTTCAGGCGTGCAAACCATCCATTTTCCATCCACATTATCTTGTGGGAAAGCGGACGTTGATTTTGCCACATAAAAAAATCGAATTTTATTATTGGCGGCATTAGGTGCTTCTGCTTTGCTTTGCGGTAAATTCTGATCTCCAGACCATTCCATATTACTTTGACCACCACAAAGCCATACCTCTCCAATTAATATATCCTCTAATTTAATCGTATTATTTCCTTGGATTATTATTGAATAGGATCCACCCGCTTCCGGCGTTTTTATTGAAGTGATCCATTTTGCGTCTCTACCTGCAACCACTTTATAAGTAGTGGTATCCCAACTTACTTTTATGGTGATATTTTCAGCAGGGGCCGACCAACCCCATAATTTAACGGTTGACTTTTGTTGTAATACCATATGCGATCCAATGATATTTGGTAATCGCACATTTGCTTTGCTTGCTATTATAACAAAACAAAAAAAGGAAATCATTAAAAGTTGTTTTTTCATTATTTATATTTTTATTTATTCCACCAATAAGTAAATTTTAATACCACTGCTCTATTTTTCACAAACACAGGACCTATATAATAGTTGTCAGTGTATACAATGAACAAATCTGAAACGGGCTTGTATCTCCACTGAAATCGTGTATTGAAGTTAATGTTTTTTGTTTGTTCGTTGTATTGAAAAAAGGTAGTTAAAAAAAGTTTATTACTAAAAGTGACATCAAGTTTTGGACCTAGTAATAAAAAGTTGTTGTTTCCCCATGGACTGGGTAATTTTATTTGATTATAAGTACTTGAAAAATCAATATTTACATAGGGTTGAATACGATAACCCACATTTCCTGAAATACTTAATAAATTTCCATTGGCGTAATAACCGCCCACCCTTGTGGACAGGCTATAAGTTAAAAGATACTGTGGTGGGGATGTCCAGTCCAATCCAATATTTGTCCATTCGTGTCTTGTTCCTTTTTCTAATGGAAGTTTTCCAATGCGTGTTGGATCAAAAGGGGATAGTAATTCTATAAATGTGTTTTGTACAACCGCCGATAAACTGCTTTTGTCCCTATAAGTAATTAAGTATATCAAAGCGTTGGTATAATCGGTTGTAATAAAATCAGTATTGTAATAATAAGTGGAAGTGAACTGTGGCCCATGACTTAATATAGTTCCACTTTTAGGAAAAAATAAACGTGTGATGCTCGGGTTCAATTTTATGTAATTATTTCTAGGGACATAGCCTACCTCTGCATTATAGTTTTCACCTACAATTTCATGTTGCCATGATAATATCCATTTACGTTGATTATATTGGAAATTAGCGGCGTTTAAAAAATCATTTCCAGTAGCATTTGGCGTAAATGATTTTATAAAAATTGTTTTTCCTGAAAATGTATTATTGGGTGGCGCTAAATAATATTCAAAACCAATATTCCTATTAAAGGCAGTGCCATCATGTTTATAAACGCAATTACAGTCACCAGCATCATTTGTTTTTCCATTAAACGCTAAAGCTGTTCTATCAATATAAAATAATTCAATACTTGATTTTTTAAATAATTTTCTTTGAAGCGCCATCACTGAAAAGTTTTGACTCGCTAAATGAATAGCATCATTCGCAGTTGTTTTAATGTCCATTAATCCCATCCGCCAATTTTTATTAATGCGACCACTTAACCTTGCACCAAAATCAATATCTGTATTTAATCCAATGCGTCTTGAAAAAAAAGGCCGCGTATTAGGAAATCCTAAATTTGAAAACAAATCAGCATTCTCTAAAAAAAACTGTCTACGCTCGGGGAAAAATAATTCAAATCGACTTAGATTAGTTACTTGACGATCTACTTCCACTTGTGAAAAATCAGGATGCAATGTTAAGTCTAAATTTAGCGAGGAAGATAAACTTATTTTTGCATCCAAGCCTGCATCTTTTCCAACCACACTTGCTTGTGAAATTTTTTGACCAGCTGCATTGGTATACTCTTTAGCGACGCTAGTTTTAAAATAGGGGATGAGGGAAAAATTATTTTTTGTTGTAGGTGGTGGCGCATCCCAAACCAATACCCCTGCATAGGATAAGGAAGCGGTTGGAAATTGTCTTGGCACTGGTGCCCATGCCGATTTCTCGGTACTCTTTAAATCATTTCTACTAAAATTAATACCCCACTCCATTTTGCCTTCTTTATATCTAATGGAGGTAAAAGGAATGGCTGCTTCAATGATATATTTATTTTTATCTGAAGTACTTCCTGTAGTCCATTTATTATCCCAGTTTAAATCTACACTACCCCCATCAAACATAGTGCCATCCCATTGTGCGCCAGCGGCATTAACACCAAAGGCAAATCCACTATTCATATCACCATAGGTATCCATAAATACAATGAAATTGTCATTTTTTCCAAAGGCCCAATCCCTTTTTAATGATTCAACCACATCAATTCCGTCTCCATTTTTATAACAAATGGCGATAAGGTATAAATTATTATCATCATAAGTCATTTTAACTTCGGTCTTAATTTGGGCCTTGCTGGTGTCCATGGGCAACACCATATTGAAATTGTCTACCAACATTGCTTTTTTCCAAGCTTCGTCATTCATCATGCCGTCAATAAGAATCGGGAGGGTAGTTTTATGTATAGAATAACGCACACTTTCATTTTTTTTCTGTGCTTGCACCTGGCCTATTTGTAAGCAAAGAAAAAGAGCCATCCATCGTTTAGATATTTTCAAAATACTTCTGTTGATTATTTGAGAATTAAATGTAAAGTTTTTCGATTGAATCAAAATAGTAATACCTTTAAATTATAAAAATTATCAATTATGTCACATAATAGACGCAAATTTTTAAGCCTTACTGCACTTTCAGCAGGTGCCCTTACAATGTCAAGTTCCGTATTTGGGAAAAACACAAATAATCATCAATGGGATGCTGAATTACCAAAGTCTATTCGTGATTTAATGCCAGCGAAGGAAGGCATTATTCCTATAACCATAGAAGAACGCAAACAAAGAATCCAAAATGCGCAAGCCATGATGGATCGTGAAAAAATAGATGCCATATTTTTAGAAGGCACCACTTCCTGCTATTATTTTACTGGTATGCGATGGGGTCAAAGTGAACGTACATTTGGTGTAGTGATACCTGCCAAAGGAGCGATTGCTTATGTGTGTCCTAAGTTTGAAGAGGATCGCGCGCGTGAATTATTACTTCCAGTTTTTGGTGATGAAGTTAGATGCTGGGAAGAACATGAAAGCCCTTACGCAGTCATTGTAGGTATTGTAAAAGATAGAGGTGTTAAACATCGTAAAATAGGCATGGAGGAGAGAGTAAGATTTTTTATCGCAGATGGGGTAAAAAAAGTGGCCACAGGATTTGAAATAGTAGATGCCACCCCAATTACTGCAGGTTGTCGTATGATTAAAACAAAAGCGGAATTAGCGTTAATGCAAAAATCAAGTGATATAACCATACTCGCTTATCAAGCTGCATTTGCAACTATTCGTGATGGCATGTCGCAAACAGAATTTAGCGGTAACATTTCAGCTGCATTTAGAAAGTTGGGCTATAGTGGCGGCGCTTCAGTTCAAATTGGAAAATATTCGGCTTTGCCACATGGAAGTATAACACCACAAACCATTCGCGAAGGAGATGTGGTGATGGTTGATGGGGGTACTAGTTGCGAAGGTTATGCATCTGACATAACAAGAACCTTTGTGGTTGGCAAGGCCACACAAAGACAAACTGATGTTTGGAATTTAGAAAAGCAGGCACAGGATGCTGCATTTGCCGCTATAAAAATTGGCGTTGCATGTGAGCAAGTTGACGCTGCTGCACGTGCGGTAATTGAAAATAATGGATTTAGTAATAATTATAAATTACCAGGTTTACCACATAGAACCGGACATGGTATAGGACTCGAGGGTCATGAGTGGACTAATTTTGTTAAAGGAAATAAAACGCCAATTGCAGTAGGCATGTGTTTTAGTGATGAGCCTACTATTTCAATTCCAGGTGAATTTGGAATTAGATTGGAAGACTGTTTGTACATCGCAGAAGATGGACCTCACTTTTTTTCCAAACAAAGTATTTCAATTGACCAACCTTTTGGATAAGTTGGCATTAATTTATTCTTTGTATTAAAACGGTGGCTGCAGGTGTAGTTGGTCTGGATGGGGATGATTGTGAATTTACACCAGTAAGACTTGTATTGATATTTTTTAAAGAGTAATATATTTCTATATAGTCATCATTGCCTAATGCTACAAAAAATGAATTAGAGACCGTGTTTTTAATTCCACTACCAAGTATTGTATAAGTATTATTTGTATTTGCATAAGCGCTACTGTTGCGCCTGAGCCAAATACTTACCTCATCATTAGCCCCATCTGTTTTAATAAATTGCAAAGTATATTTTATATTATAAAGCCCTGCGTTTTTTGCTGTGATGCGGGTAGGAAGGCCACTGGTGTTATTAGTGATGGCAATGTTGTTAGCAAAATTCATAAAATTAAATTTTACTACAGTGGCAGTGGCAATTGCAGTAGTTTGTTTCGCCGTATCATAAAAATTGCCGTAATCATTGGGAACGGGGGTATAGTTTAAGGCATTTGTAATTTTAATTGCGGTTAAACTATCCAAACTTAATTTTTGGTTAATTCGATTGCTTAAATAATTGGTGTCTAATTTATTGAGTTTTAAATTTACGCGTTGACTAAGTATGGAGGTATCTAATATTGGGATGGCGTAAATTTTATTATAAATTTTTGTAGTGTCACTAAGGTTTAATTTTTGGTTAATTCGGTTGCTTAAATAATTGGTGTCTAATTTATTGAGCTTGAAGTCAATTCTGTTACTCAAGTAATTAGTGTCTGACTTATTTAGTTTCAAATTGATCCGCTGACTTAGGCTAGTAGTATCTAATACGCGAATTTGATTTATTTTATTATAAATTTTAGTAGTGTCACTAAGATTTAATTTTTGGTTAATACGATTGCTTAAATAATTGGTGTCAGATTTAGATAATTTCAGTTCAATTCTATTACTAAGCCAAACCGTGTCTGATTTTTTTAACTTCTCATTTAGGGCTATAATCGAATGCAATGAAATTGGCTTTAAACTATCAGGGGTATTATTTACTTTATCTAAAACAGCAATAATTTTAAAATCCTTAATATTATTAACTCCTGTACCTCCTTTTTTCAATCCTACAATCCCATTGATATTTTCTGCATCCACTTGGTCTGCATAAAAAGCATAAGGCACATAATTTATTTTTTGAATTCCTAAATTTGAAAAATATAGTTCCCCTGTCAAGTCAACCTCCACTTCTAAAAACTTTTCAGTATTTGACCAATTGATATTTTCAAAATTTCCGATACTAGTTATATGGCGATCTTTTTTACTTCCAACCACTACCGAAAAAAGTCCAATGGCATTAGTCGTAATTGATTTTATTTCTTGATATTCAATGACTCCGTTAAGAGAATCAGTTTTAATTGTTAATCGAAGGTTGATAATCTTATTTGCTAAGATGATACCATTAGTATTTCTAGCAACTCCTTGAAAGTTGATTCCCTTATTTTTTTGCCCGTTTAAATTAATACAACATAGGTTTAGCATTAAAAGATATAAAATAGTTTTTTTCATAAATTATTGTTGTTTTATTACTTTGAAAATTTGCTTTCTCAAAATTGAATGCCCAACAACATAATGAATCGCAATAAAGTATATCCCCGTATTTTCCGAAGCAAAAGATAGGTTTTGCTCAAATTGAATTCCTGACCATGGCCCTTCTACCATTTTTAATAATTGACCTTGCGCGTTGCTTATTTCAATTTTTGAAATAAGGATCCCACTTTGATCACTATGAATTTTGAAATTTTTAATAAAGGGGTTGGGTCCTATTTTAAAAGCTGTGGTTGTTTCAAGAATTTTAAAATCGATACCAACACCAAAATCATTTTGTAAAAATCCGGTTGTTAGTAGGAAGTTTTTATCAGAATAAAGGGTGTTAACCAATAACTGCTCTCCAAAGCTCCAATCCCAGATGATGCCCTCGATCTGTTTTGAATCTGCGTTCACGCTGATGACATTTGGGTACTTTGTTTGAGCATTTGAAGTTGAATAAAAAAATAGGACAAACCCCAATTCAATTACTATATATATGCTTTTCATGACACAATATATTATATATAATATTGTAATTCAATTAAATACACATTGTAAAATTTCTAATTTAAATAAATAATATCCTAAACTTTAAGAGAATATTTTCAATTTTCCAATGTTTTAAGCTTAAAACCAACCATTTTAGGATTAGGGGTTGTTAATTGCCGATTTTATGTAAATTTGTTCTAATATAAATCGAATCGGTATGAAAAATTTTTGTTTTGTTATAGTTGCATTTACTTTAGTTATTGCTTCTTGTAGTAAAGGGGGTGGATCAACAACAGTGACTCCAACACCACCGCCTGTGGTTGTTGCAGAACCCGATATTGCATTTAAGGTAGAAGTGGATAACAAAGAGGTTGATTATACAACGTATACTGCAGCATTAAGTGCTTCGCAACCCGTAAATGTGAATGTAACTACTTCCCCTTTTCCAAAGGATGGCGTGACTATTGATGTAACAGTTAAAAAAGATGTAGATAACGCTTCTGTATTTAGTGATACTAAAGTTGGAACAGTTGCTGCTACAAATCCAGTGACTATAAATAATTTATTACCAGGTGTACCTTGTACGGCAACGGTATTAGTGACTTCAAAAACATTAGATCCTGTAAGTAAAACTTACAAGTCATTTTCAAAAACATTTAAAATAGCAAGAAAATAAGTTATTGTTATAACCCCAATTGTAAAATCCCTTGTTAGTTATTTACTTGCAGGGGATTTTTTTGCAATAGCTTCAATCGCGTTCACCAATTTATCTAAATCTTGTATTCTAGTATACACATGTGGTGTTATTCGAACGCAACTCACATTGTCCCATACAATACCTACTGTATGTATTTTATAATTTGTATACAGTGCATTGTCTAATTCCCCCGGGGTCATACCATCTATGCTCACACCACATATACCGCAAGAAAATGCATCTTTTAAAGAAGTATTAATTTTTACTTTGGGTATCTCTTTCACTCTTGTTGCCCAATAATTTTTTAAGTAACGAATACGCTCTTCTTTTCTTTTGCTTCCAATCGCAGTATGAAAATTAATGGCTTCGCCAATACCTTGTTCAATGGGAAAGCTTCTGGTACCCAATGTTTCAAACTTACGAATATCGGTTCCTTTGGGATTGTCATTGCAAACGAGTGGCCAAATTTTTTCTATATTTTCTTTTTTAATCCAAAGCATCCCACTACCAATAGGCGCAGATAAAAATTTATGTAATGAAGTGCCAAAATAATCACAACCTAATTCTGGAATTGTAAAGTCCATTAATCCAAAACTATGCGCGCCATCTACAATTGTTTCAATACCATGCTTTTTTGCCAATACACATAATTTTTTTACAGGCATAATTTGTCCCACCCAATTCACCATATGGGTGATGTGAAATATTTTTGTTCTAGGTGTAATTGCATTTTCATAAATACGCACCATCTCATCCTCGTTTTCGCTTGGGAATTTAAAATCCAGTTGCTTATAAACGATACCTTCTCTGGATGCTCTTTGTTTCCATGCGTTGATCATGTTTGGATAATCAAACTTACTACCCACTACTTCATCACCTGCCTTTAAGTTTAATCCAAAGATGACGGTATTTAATGCCTCGGTTGCATTACGATTAATGGCAATTTCTTCAGGATCACATCCCGCTAATTGTGCAAGCTTATATCTTAAGGGTTCTCTTCCTTGATCTAGTATGCGCCACATATAATAGGAGGGGCCTTCATTGGACATTTTATTAAATCTTTCTACTGCTTCTTGCACAATTCTAGGGCTTGGACATACACCACCGTTGTTTAAATTAATCAAAGAGGGACTTACGGTGTAACCTTGTTGAATGACACTCCAATAATCCTCGTCCATCGCTAACTCCTTTGGACTGAGCAATTTTTTTTGCAAATTGATATGTTCAAATTCAGCTGCATGTGCTTGGTTGAATAAACTATTTGCTGAAAAGGCACCTGCCATTAAGCCTAGGTGTTGGATAAAGTTGCGTCTATTCGCCATATACTATAATTGTATAGGTAAGTTAAAAAATAATTCGCGTATTAGTGTATACAAATATAGCTTGTTACCTAAAGTACATGATGACCAAAGTTTAATTTACATTACTAGATCTTAGGTAAGCTATATCCATTTTGATACGCTTTCGTAAAATATTCTTTATTGATGGCAGCATCTGTAAATAAATTCTTATTCTCATCCCAGTTTACTTTTTTACCTGAACGATAAGCAATATTACCCATTTGTGCAATGGTCGCAATATGTGCACCATCTTCAATGGAGCAATGTAAACTTTGTGGTGTATTGTTTCTGATGGCATTGGTAAAATTTAACCAATGTAATTCTACGCCTTTGTCCTCACTTTTATGTCTTGCAATAGCCACTTTATTTTTTGCTTGTCTTTCTTCAATCACTTCCCAACCACCACGATCTAATATCAATGTTCCATTATTGCCAATAAATGCAATACCGTGATCGCGCCCATAAGAGCCATTGTCAATACCCATCGCTGAATCCCATACCAAATTGAACTTATCAAATTCATATAAAGTAGTTAAAGTGTCCGGTGTTTCTTCCGCTAATTCAGGATAAGCAAATTTGCCCCCTAAAGCACTGACACTTTTTGGATTACCTGCTTTCATACCTTGAATGGCATAATCTAATAGATGCACGCCCCAATCTGTCATCAAGCCACCTGCATAATCCCAAAACCATCTAAAATGAAAATGAAAACGGCTTGCATTAAATTCACGAGTGGGTGCTGGACCTAACCAGGTTTTATAATCAATCCCTGCAGGCACCGCACTATTCGCTACCACTGGTTGTGGGCGCATCCAACCCTGATAACACCATACTTTAGTAGTACGAATATTACCTAATTGTCCAGAATGTACCACATCCAATGCATCCTTAAAATGTTTTTGACTGCGTTGCCATTGGCCTACTTGCACAATACGATTATACCTATTTTTTGCAGCAACCATTGCATTACACTCGCCAATAGAGTTACCTGCAGGCTTTTCAACATACACATGTTTTCCTGCAGAACAAGCATTGATCATTTGTAAGGCATGCCAATGATCGGGTGTACCTACAATTACGATATCAATATCTTTTCGGTCTAAAATTTTTCTATAATCATTATAGGTATCAATTTTTTGAACGCCTGGTTGTTTGATTAAAAGTTCTGCTTTTCGTTTATTTAAAACATTTTCATCTACATCACATAAAGCAACCACTTCAAGGTTAGGGACAGAGAGTGCAGCCATGGTATTGGCCCATCCCATCCCATTCACACCAATGGTAGCAACACGTAAAGTATCGGTATTGAAAATTTTACTATTGGCAAAAATATTTGAAGTCATTAATGCTCCTGAAGCCAGGGCGGTGTTTCTTATAAAGATTCTTCGGCTGTTCATGTGAGAATAGTTTTAGTTTTAAAATAAGCACTATGTTAAATATAATTATTTTTTGGTTAAAATACCTATCCCCATGAAATTTGATATTGAAGGCCATTTTGCGTTATTCTTTGTATTAAATTAGTCCGTAAAATAGTTTTAATAAAGTCTACTAAAATAGTAGACTTTATTAAATTTACCCTATCTTTGTAGGGTCATGTGGCCGAGGGGTGAGGCAAGGGTCAGCAAAACCCTTAACGATGGTTCGATCCCATCTATGACAACTTTTTTGGTTTGAGCAAGCAATCGTTAAGTACGGGCGGTGTTTCTACACTGCCCTTTTTTATTTTTATAAATACTACTTTAAATTTTCAGAAGACTTATATAATTTAGGAGCATTCAATTTCTTTTTTATTTATTGAGTACCTATTTATTGTAATCAATAAATAGGTAAAAACATAGCTAAATAATCCAAAAATCTTAAGTAATTTGCTGCATATGCATAAAATTCGATGGGGTATGATTGGTTGTGGAAGTGTCACTGAAGTTAAAAGCGGTCCCGCTTTTAACAAAGTGCCTAATTCTAAATTAATGGCAGTCATGAGACGTGATGCTGAAAAAGTAAAGGATTATGCACAACGACATCATGTTCCTTATTTTTTTACCAATGTTGACGATTTAATTAATCATCCCGAAGTAGATGCAATATATATTGCAACACCCCCTAAATTTCATGCAGCCTATGCCGAAAAAGCAATGCAGCTAGGCAAGCCGGTGTATGTTGAAAAACCGATGGCATTGAATGTCGGGGAATGTGAAACCATGCAGCAAATTTCAAATACCACGGGCGTGAAATTAGTCGTGGCACATTATCGTCGCGCGCTTCCCTTATTTTTAAAGGTAAAAAGTTTGTTGGCTGAAAATTATATTGGTCTTGTAAAACAAGTCAATATTAAAATGTTCAAGCAGCCGAGTCCCAATTGTGGTTCCGCCGATAATTGGCGTGTATTCCCTGAACTTGCAGGCGGCGGCTTATTTTATGATTTGGCACCACATCAATTGGATTTGGTATTTTTTTATTTTGGAGATGCAATCAGCTATCATGGGAAATCCGAAAATAAGGCAGGGCTTTACCCAGCAGAAGACAGCGTACAAGGTACTATGCAACTCGATAATAATATTTTGTTTAATGGGGAATGGGATTTTACGGTGGCGGCTGAATTAGAGAAAGATGTTTTTGAAATTATAGGGGAACATGGCAAAATTTCGTTTCCCGTTTTTGGTAATGATATAACCATTGAAAAAAATGGGAAGGAATCGGTGATGCATTTTGATCCCCCCATGCATAACCAACAAAATTTAATTGAGCAGGTAGTTGCCTATTTTTTAGGTAATGGTGAAAATCCTTGTTCTGCAATGGATGCGCTACAATCAATGAGGGTGATGGAAGCATTTGTATATGGCGTTAATAAATAGTATATATTTATTAATAATATTACATTTGGGTATCATTTATAAAATTTCGAATCATGGTTAGATATTGTTTTGCAGTTGATTTAAAGGACGACCCTATTGCTATTGCTGCTTATGAGGAATACCATAAATCTGTGTGGCCTGAAATTATTAAATCAATTAAAGATGCTGATATCCATGTGATGGATATTTATAGGGTATCCAATCGTTTATTTATGATTATGGAAGCAGGCGATGATTTTAGCTTTGAGAAAAAAGCGGCGATGGATGCCTCTAATGATATTGTGGTTCAATGGGAAAAATTATTGTGGGATTATCAACAAGCACTACCCAATGCAAATCCAGGTGAAAAATGGGTTTTGATGAATAAAATATTTTCATTGTAAACATTGGTCAGTTCAAATCACTTTTATGAAAACATTAATTAATTGGCTTTTATTTATTGGGGTAGTTACTGTTAATGCATTGGCAAGTATTTTGCCTATTAATGGATATAATACAGGTCAAATTTCTGCTTTTTATCCAAACTATTTTGTTCCTGCCGGTTTTACATTTTCAATTTGGGGAGTGATTTATTTATTTTTATTATGCTATTCAATTACGCATACTTATTTTTCTTTTAAGCAAAAGGAGTTCCCAGTCATTAAAAAATATTTAGATCAAATTACCCCATGGTATTGGGCTACTTCCGTTTTAAATATATCTTGGATTTTAGCTTGGCATTATTTACAAATATTTACAAGTGTCGTTGTAATGATTGCATTTTTGATGGTATTAATTCAAATATTTATTTACACGAGAAGCCTTTCAAATGATATTAAGTTAATTCATCGAATTTTTATCATTGCCCCTTTCACTATTTATATTGGTTGGATCAGTGTGGCCACGGTAGCTAATATCTCTGCATTATTGGTTAATTTGCAGTGGAATGCTTGGGGAATTGCTCCTGAGAATTGGGCTGTGATGATGATTGCTATTGCAATTATACTTGCTTTTTGTTTCTCGTTTTTCTACGACTCTATTGCAGCACCCTTAGTTATTGCTTGGGCATTGTGGGGCATTATGCATGGGCAGGGAGGAAGAATTGAGTTTGTATATATATTAAGTTTAATCGGGATGTGCGTTATCCTCATCCTATCACTCAGACTGCTTATTGTAAAATATATTTTAGTGCGGTAATTTTTCTTGAAAAAATCCATAGGTCCAAGTACCAAATAATGCACTTGCTAATATAAAAAAGCCACTCATTAATCCAGATCCTATTTGTGCAAAAATAGGTCCAGGACAAGTGCCCGTCATAGCCCAACCTAAGCCAAATAATAAGCTACCATAAATCTGACCTTTGGTAAATGTTTTTGGGACAATAATTATTTTTTCACCTTGGATGGTTTTGATATTATACTTTTTAATGATTGCAACAGAAATAATGCCAACAGTGACAGCAGTTCCAATTACACCATACATATGAAAGCTTTGGAGTAAAAACATTTCTTGTATTCTAAACCAGGATATAATTTCAGCTTTAACAAAAACAATTCCAAACAGCATTCCGATCAGTGCATATTTTAATAAAGAAAAAACAGATTCTTTTTTTTCTGAATGATTAATACAAGCTGAAGTTTCATCCAATTTGAGATCATTCATTGGTTGTGTATGATTAGACATGGGCATTAATTAAATTGTAAAATAAAAGGAAGGATAAAGTTGGTCATTATAAATCCACCCAACATAAAGCAGATGGTAGCCACGAGCGATGGCCATTGTAAATTACTTAAACCCATGATGGCGTGACCTGATGTACAACCATTTGCGTATCTGGTTCCAAAGCCCACTAAAAAACCACCCACTACCATTAATATAAATCCGCGTATGGAGCTTAAGCTGTTAAAACTAAAAAGTTCAGCAGGCATTAAATGTTGAAAATCGGTTACGCCTAGATTGATTAAGGTTGATTTTAAATTTTCATTTATAATAATTGCATTTGAGTTTGATAAATAATGAGTCGCAATAAATGCACCAATCATTATTCCAACCACAAAGAACAAGTTCCATAATTCATTTTTCCAGTTGTATTTGAAAAATTTAATATTAGCTGGGAAACATGCAGCACATATATGTCGTAGGTTGGAGGATAAGCCAAATGTTTTATTACCAATAATGAGTAAGGCGGGAACAATTAAACCTATGACAGCCCCAGCGACATACCAAGGCCAAGGCACTTTTAAACTTTCAATAATTTCAAACATATTTGTATTTTATTAGTCTACAAATATAGTAGAATATTGCATACCTAACAAGGAGTGATAAAATTTTAGCAATAAAATTATTCTGGTACTTATTTTGCAAAAAAGGAAGCTACCTTATTTTCCAAAAAAGAATTGTTCAATGAAAATAACACTGGCCATGACTAACACAAACCACCCAAATCCTTTTTTTAATTTTGTACCATCCATTTTTTTATTGAGATAGTTGCCGATGATGATGCCAAGTGTAGCCAATAAAACAATAACTGTTAAAAAATTCCAGTCAATCGTAGTATTTGATATATCGCCAATAAACCCCACAATGGATTTGATACTTATAATAAAAATGGAGGAAGCAATCGCTTTTTTCATGGGCAGCTTACCTAAAATAACCAATGCAGGAATGATTAAAAATCCACCACCTGCACCTACAATACCTGTTAACATGCCCTCGCCAAGTCCTACCATCATTAAAGCGACGCCATATTCGGGCAAAACCCCTTCAGCTTCTTTTTTGTTTTTGCCTAAAATCATGGATAATGCTGAAACCAACATTAAACTCGCAAAAAACAACATGATAAAATTACTTTTACTTATTAAAGTATTGCCAAGATGAATGGTATCTGGGATATTTGGCAAGAAAAATTTTCGTGCAATAAACACACCAATGACTGAGGGTATCCCGAAAATGATGATCGTTTTAATATCGACCAATCTTTGTTTCATTCTTGAAATAATACCTGCAATACTACTCAATCCTACAATACATAAGGAGTAAGTGGTTGCTAAAATTGGATTTATATTAAATAGGTACACTAAAACAGGTACTGTTAAAATAGAACCGCCACTTCCAATAAGGCCTAATGAAACCCCAATTAAAATAGATGCAAAATAGCCGACTACTTCCATGTTTGATTAGTTTTTAGCAAAAATCAGAATTAAGCATTACAAGATATGTACTATTAGTCACTTAGTAAATTTTTAGTGAAATAGGGGGATAAAAATTTTCTGCTCAAAAGTGATTTTTGTCACGCTTTAAGCTAATTTTATGGTATATTTTTACAGTTGATATAAAAATCACATTATGAAAATAGAACAAATTTATACGGGTTGTTTGGCGCAAGGGGCATATTACATCATGAGCGAAGGCGAAGTGGCAATTATTGATCCACTTAGAGAAGTAGATCCCTATATTCAAAAAGCAAAATTGGATAAGGCTAAAATAAAATATGTTTTAGAGACCCATTTCCATGCTGATTTTGTATCTGGTCATATTGATCTTGCTAAAAAAACAGGGGCTAAAATTGTTTATGGCCCAACGGCTGCCCCGGCTTTTGAATTTCATTCTGCTAAAGACAATGAGGAAATTTTATTAGGCAAAGTTAAAATCAGGGTATTACATACACCGGGCCATACCATGGAAAGTACCTGCTATTTATTAATGGATGAAAATGGTAAAGAGGTAGCTTTATTTAGTGGCGATACTTTGTTTATTGGAGATGTGGGTCGTCCTGATTTGGCACAAAAAATAAAAGAAGAACTAACACAAGATATATTAGCAGGTTACTTATATGATTCTTTGAGAGACAAAATCATGCCATTATCAAATGACATTGTTATTTATCCGGCGCATGGGGCAGGCAGTGCTTGTGGTAAAAAAATGAGTAAAGAAACCCAGGATACTTTAGGTAATCAAAAGTTAACGAATTATGCTTTAGCCGCAGACATGACCAAGCCAGAATTTGTTGCTGCTGTTTTGGATGGATTGGTAGCACCTCCTGGATATTTCCCATTGAATGTTATGATGAATATTCAAGGATATGATAGTATTGATCAGGTGCTAGCACGTGGACAACATGCGATGACTCCAGCTGCATTTGAAACTGCAGCCAATGAAACAAGTGCTTTAATTTTAGATACCAGAGATGCGCAAACATTTGCAAAAGGCTTTATACCCAACTCAATTAATATTGGAATTGATGGAAGTTTTGCTCCTTGGGTAGGCGCGATGATACCTGATATTAAACAAGAAATTTTATTAGTCGCTGAGCCAGGACGGGAAGCTGAAATTATCACTCGACTAGCACGAGTTGGTTACGATTTTACCATTGGATTTTTAGCTGGCGGATTTGAAGCATGGAAAGCGTCAGGAAAGGAGATTGATCAAATAAAATCTATTTCAGCAGATGAATTAGCTACAATTCAAAAACAAGATGCAGGCATTAATATATTAGATGTTCGTAAAGCGTCAGAATATAAGAGCGAACATGTAAAAGGTACATTAAATGCGCCGCTTGACTTTATCAATGATAGTATGGCTGCAATTGAAAAAGATAAAACCTATTATGTTCATTGTGCTGGGGGGTATAGATCTATGATTTTTGTATCCATTTTAAAAGCAAGAGGCTTTGATCATTTAATTGATGTGAAGGGGGGATTCAAGGAAATTAAGGAGTCTGGCCAGTTTAAGCTCACAGAATATTCTATTCCCACCAGTTTGTTATTATAAGGGGCGCCTGAGTTTAAGACCTTAAATAATTAATAATTTCTTACATTCATGTAAATTATTAATTATGAAAAATACATCTCGTCTAATTTTCCTATTATTTACGATGGTATTTTCTTTTCACTTTTGCTATGCGCAAAATGATATCAAAGAACACAATATTGTTATTCAATTAAATACTGCAGATACTAGTGCCTGGTCCTCCACCATTGGTAATATAAAAAATATTCAAAAGGCATGGCCTAATCATCTTCATATTGAAGTGGTAGTTCATGGCAAGGCAATTAATTTACTAGTGAAGGATAAAACTTATTTCGCCAGTGACATAGCTGGCCTAACCAAGGAGGGTATTGTATTTTCGGCTTGTGAAAACACCATGCGTAAGTATAAAATTGCAAAGGCAGATTTATTATTAGAAGCAAATATGGTACCATCGGGTGTGGTTGAAGTAATTATGAAACAGGAGCAAGGATGGCGTTATTTAAAAGCGGGTGTTAACTAATTGCAGATGTTAAAAAAGTTTATATACATCATAGGTTTTATAATTTTAATTGGTAATGGGTTATATTTAATTTATAGATCCGCAAAAAAACCTATTCCTCCATCTGTTCAACTTGATCTAAGCAAAACGGATACCACTGCGTGGGTAGGCGCTTCGCAATATCAAATTCCTTTGGATACGAATCAAAATGGGCAACTTATTAGGTATGGTTATGAATTGATTGCACATACTTCAAAATATTTAGGGCCTAAAGGAAATGTGCAACATTCCACCAACGGCATGAATTGCCAAAACTGTCATTTAGAAGCTGGCACCAAACCCTGGGGTTTGAATTATGGTGCTGTTTTTTCAACCTATCCGAAATTTAGAGAACGCTCTGGATCTATTGAAACTATTTATAAAAGAATCAATGATTGCATGGAACGTAGTTTAAATGGGAAGGCCTTAGATACAAATTCAAAAGAAATAAAAGCAATTTATGCTTATATAAAATGGTTAGGGGAAGGAGTAGCCAAAGGAAAAAAAGTAAGGGGCTCGGGGATTGAACTAATTCCGCAACTTACTGTAGCAGCGAATCCTAAAAATGGTTTAAGTGTATACACCCAATATTGTCAAAAATGTCATGGCTTGAACGGCGAGGGGGTAATGAATAAGGAAGGAAATAGTTATGAATACCCGCCGCTCTGGGGGGCACATAGTTATAACGATGCTGCAGGGATCAATCAGCTTTCAAAATTAGCAGGGTTCATCAAAAATAATATGCCAAACCCGGTCAACTATCGTAAGCCTACTTTAACAACCCAACAAGCCTGGGATGTAGCAGCATATATAAGTTCACATGCACGACCCACTAAAGATAAATCAAAGGACTGGCCAGTGCTTGCAACCAAACCGTTTGATTATCCCTTTGGTCCTTATGCAGATACTTTTTCTGTTGCCCAACACAAATACGGTCCGTTTGAACCCATACAATTGGCAAAGTTGGTAAAAAAATAAAAGCCTCCCCGAATAAACGAGAAGGCCTTTACTAAATTTATTTTTACTTATTTTTTTCTTTCAATTTCTTTATTCAACTCTTCAATATCAACAGACCTTTCTGTGTTATCTCCCAATAAATATTTTGAAAAGTAATCGGCTGTTTTCCAGAACCAATATTCACTCATATCTCCAAACCCATGTCGTTGTGTAGGTAAAATTAACATGTCAAAGCGCTTATTGGCCTTGATTAAAGCATTCACCACACGAAGGGTATTTGCAGGATGAACATTATTATCAATTTCACCATGAATCAATAATAGTTTGCCTTTTAAATTTTTTGCAATGTCTGGGTTTTTATCAATCATATAAGAGAAAGTAGTATCTCCTTTATCAGAAATATTTTCTTTCACCCCATTGTGTTTTTCACTCCACCATCTATTGTAAACACTATTATCATGATTACCAGCATTGCTTACTGCTACTTTAAAAATATCAGGATAAGCAAACATAGCAGCGGTACTCATAAAACCACCACCACTATGGCCGTGGATACCTACTTTATCACGATCAATAAAATTAAATCGGTCAGCCAATTGTTCAACAGCTGCTTTTTTATCCGCTAATCCGTAATCTCTTAAATTGCCATAACCATAATTGTGGTACCACTTACTACGTGCGGGATGTCCACCTCTGTTTCCAATGGTCACCACTACAAATCCCAGCTGGGCCAATCGATCAATACGATCCATTCCCTTACTAAAACTTTTATTTACGGATTCAGTTTGAGGCCCAGGATACACATATTCAATAATGGGATACTTTTTAGTGCTATCAAAATCATAAGGTTTGTACATGACACCAAAAATGTCAGTGATGCCATCATCCGCTTTTACCTTAAATGTTTCTGGAAATTTATACCCTGCTGAAAATAGAGAGTTTAAGTCAGCTGTTTCCAAGTCCATCAATTTTTTCCCGTCTGCTGAATATAATGCCGACGCCGGTGTTGAATTAACGCGAGATGAATTATTTACAAAATAATTTTTCTTGTCGTTCATACTAAAGTTATTGTCAAAATTGCCAGGGTTCAATAATTGTAAACCTGTGCCATCAAAGTTCACTTTGTACAAATGCAAATAATAAGGATCCTCCTTAGTGTTGTTGTTTACATTTTCTCGGCCGTTTGCTGAAAAGTAGACTACTCTTTTATCTTCATCAATGGATACAATATCTTCAATATGCCAAGGACCTTGTGTGATTTGATTTTTTAATTTTCCCTCTTTGTCATGTAAATACAAATGCGCCCAACCATCACGCTCGCTCCACTCAATTATTTCCTCACCGTTTTTAATCAAGCCTGGTTTTTTAATTTCAACATATGTATTTAAATTTTCTTCAATTAATGTTTTCACAACACCCGTGTTGATATTAACTACACATTGGTCAATTTTTTTCAGATCACGACTGGTGCGCGCTAAATAAAGCTGATCATTGGTACCTAACCATATATTTGGCCTATGTTCATCGTCTCTCGCATTCACATTGGCTGATTTATTCCAAACAGCAACATCTTGGTCCTTAAATAAGGATACATCAATTTCTTTATAGCTAAATGCAGACATATCAACAATCATCAAATGATCCATCGGGGCCTCTTTTTCCCCAGGCATCCAATATTTGTAGGTTTCTAGCGATGGCCTTGGTTCGGCAATACTATTGATTACCCATAAATCTTTTACTTTACGATTATCCACTTTAGTGATTGCGAGATGTTTGCTATTCTCACTCCATAAACCATAAACCGGCTTTCTTTTATTTTTATTTTTTTCTACATCTACATTAGTTTCGCCACCACCACCATAAGCGCTTTCGCTATGCCAGCTAAAATTTTGAATGCCGTCTTTGGTGATAGCATGTTCAACAATGGTACTGTCCTCGTCGTTTAAGATGGCTTTATTGAAATTTTCTTTGTCCATATAAAACAAATTATAATTTCTTCCAAACACCACAATTTTTTCATCAGGTGAAATGTTGGCCCAACTAGGCTTACGTTTTGGTTTTTTAAATCCAACCAATTCATTGAGCTGCTCTGTAATAAGGTTGTATTCAAAATAAAATGTTTTTTTAATTTTTTCTGGTTTGGCATCTTTCTTAACAACCGCATCTTTGTTTATTTCAATGGTACTTTTTACTTCAAACTGAATCCAATTTTCATCTTTGATGAATTTTAAAGAATCAATAGGTAAATGCTGCCCATCAAATGGATCCTTAATTATTTTAGTTAATTCGGCTGCTAATTTATCTCTATTAAACATTACCTTTTTTTCTCCTTTCATAGGATCCACAATATTCCATTGTTTGCCTTCGCTGGTTTCGTAAGTATACCAAAACTTATTTGATAGCTTTAGCCAATGCGGATCAATTGATAATGAAAAAATCATTTTGTCTAATTTTTTAGGAGCGAACCTTGCTGCTAAAAAGTAATTTGCCTTTTGCTGACTCATGGCCAAAAAGGGTAGGAAAAGAATAATAAGTAAAATGTGTTTACGCATAGTATAATTTTGTATAAGAAAATTACCAAATTAGTGGTAATCTACCTACTTGTGCCTCCCTTTTTTTATAAAAGGTAATGAACTAATGAAATATGTTTTAAATTAGACAAATTGTTTTTTATGAAATATAAGTTTCGTTATTACATGACAATTATTTTGATTGTCAATGGCTTCATCTTGAATGCACAGGTAGCTAAGTTGGATACAAAATCAACGTACCAAGATGCTACTCGAAATGAACGTATTGCAAAAACATTCCCGCTCATAGATCAATTATATAAAGAGTTTGCTTTAAAGAATCATTTTCCTGGTTATGCCTTTGGAATAGTGGTTGACGGGCAACTAGTGTATAAAGGCAATGGGGGCTATGCAAATTTGGAAGAAAAAATACCTGCAACTTCTTCTTCCATGTTCCGTATTGCCTCCATGTCAAAAAGTTTTACCGCTTTGGCCATTTTAAAATTAAGAGATGATGGAAAGCTTCAATTGGATGATGCTGTTGAAAAATATATACCCGCATTAAAGGGACAAGGACTTACGAAAGATGCCCCATTGATGACTATTCGACATTTAATGACCCATAGTGCAGGTTTTCCCGAAGATAATCCCTGGGGAGATCGACAATTAGCAGATACGGAAGAAGAATTAAATACATTAATCAAAAGTCAATTATCCTTATCAAATACTGCAGGATTGGAATATGAGTATAGTAATTTGGGGTTTGCGATGTTGGGATATATAATACATAAAGTATCAGGAATGACCTATGATACTTATATAACAAAAAATATTTTAGTGCCATTGCAAATGCAGGGTACCAGTTTTGAATACACTGATGTCCCCAAAAATTTGTTTGCGAACGGTTATCGTTATATCAATGAACAATGGCGCAAGGAGCAACCATTAAAAAATGGCATTTATGGTGCCATGGGCGGCATGATTACCTCCATTGATATGTTTAGTAAGTATGTTGCATTGCACGAGGATGCCTGGCCTGCAAGAGATGATGCAGAAAGCTTTCCCATTAATAGGAGTAGTGTTAGAGAGATGCACCAACCCGCTCGTTTTATAGGATTAAATCCAAATACAATTTTTCCGAGCGGTAAAAAAATGGCGACTACAAGTAGTTATAGCTATGGATTGAATTGGACGATAGATGCAGAAGTAAAGAAAAGTGTTGGCCATAGTGGGGGTTTGCCTGGATTTGGATCTAATTGGCGTTTTTTACCTGATTATGGAATTGGTGTGATATTATTTGCGAATGTAACTTATGCGCCTACCTCAAGAATTAATCTTATTGTTTTAGATACCCTGATTCAATTAGCACAATTAAAACCAAGGCCCATCAAGGTTTCCAATATATTACTTGAAAGACAAAAGCAATTGGTAAAAGTAATTACGCGTTGGGATCAATTAACGCCGATATTTGCTGAAAACTTTTTTGAAGATTATCCTATTGAAGATTTAAAAAATTCCGCGGATGCCATTTTTAAAAAAATGGGCAACATCATTCAAGTGAATGCGATGATTCCTGAAAATCAATTGAGGGGTTATTGTATCATTGATTGTGAAAAGGGGAAAGTTAGATTAGCATTCACATTAACTCCTGAAAATCCTGCATTAATTCAAGAGTATCATTTGACGATAGAAAATAACTGATATTAATTATTCAACGTTTAAAATATTCAATCTTTGTTGAATATTTTAAACGTCAAGAATGCAGCATTAAAAATCAGCGTAATTTTTTGCCTTCATTAAAATAGTTTCGTTTCTATTTACAATTTTTAAATATTCTTTCGCAACAGATATTTTTTTCCAAGTTGGATCCTGCTTAAATGCTTCCCAATGTGCATTACGGTCGTTCATGTCATTAAAGCTAGTCATATAAATTAAATTAGGTGTCCTAGCGCCAACCAATGCTTTTGAATAAAATATAGCATTAAAATTTAAGCGTTTAAATATTTCAATTTCTTGTCCTTCATTAAACATATTAACTTTTCTTAAGTGCATTTCCTCGGTAGGACTTTCGTAACTACGATACTCAAAAATGCGATTGATTGATTTAACTAAATCGGATGATTTTTCAAATTGTGGCTGCAGTTTAAATGCTTTTGTTAAAATACTTTCTATACGCGTATAAGGCAAACTACTGTCTTTGTTATCTAAATGTATCAAAGCGTCATCACCAAATGGGTCTAATTTTTCATAAACTTGGTCTAAGACATCTAGCTGGTTTAAGTTTTTTAATGGCACCCATACAAATATTCGCTTGTCAGCACTGGTGTCATTCATGATTGGCGCGAATACGCCTACTTTGTTTATACCATTATTGTGTAAGAATGGCAAATACGTTTTTTCTAAATACGCGTCAATATGATTTAATTGATTTTGTGTTGTACAGTGATATATTTTAATTAAATAGAATTCTCTCGGTGTTGCTTTAGGATTTGCCGATAATTGAAACCAAACCAATAAAACCAAACCTAGTAAATAACCTTTTTTCATAAATAGCAATTAATATTTTACAAATGTGTTAAATGATTTGTTAAGGTACAAATTATTTTAGTATTTGATTATATATAATTTTGTTTATTAGTGCTGCTTGAATTATATTTAATTATAATTGATCCACTTATGACATCACAAAAAACAACCAACCATTTAATCCCTTTTACATTAATTACTTGTTTATTTTTTTTATGGGGTTTTGCAAATAATCTAGTTCCTATTTTAATACCCCATCTAAAAAAGTCATTTACCTTAACTACGACCCAATCTACATTGGTGGATTCGGCGGTATATATCGCTTATTTTTTTATGGCCCTGCCTGCGGGTATGGTGATGAAAAGACTTGGCTATAAAACCGGTATTATCATAGGGCTTCTTTTATTTGCAGTGGGGGCATTCTTATTTGTACCCGCCGCTAATAATCAGTCGTATTTGTATTTCTTGTTTGCTTCCTTTGTGATTGCTTCTGGATTAACCATATTGGAAACGGCTGCCAATCCCTATGCATCGGCATTAGGGGATCCTAGTTCTTCCACACAACGTTTAAACCTGGCACAATCCTTTAATGGGCTGGCTGCATTTTTAGCCCCTGCTATTGGAGCGAGGGTAATTTTAACGAAGGGAAATTCAGATGCTGAATTAAGTGCAATGAGTGAATCAGTTAGGCAAGCTGCATTAGCATCGGAAGCATATACTGTTAAAACACCTTATACTATTCTTGGTATTGTTTTAATCATTATCGCTGTTTTGTTTTATTTGGTAAAATTACCAGATATCAGAACTAAAAAAGAAGGTGGTGAAAAGGCAACGGTATTAGGTAGCTTTAAGCATGCTCATTTAAAATGGGCCGTGATTACTCAATTTTTTTATGTGGGCGCACAAGTCTGTGTATTTAGTTTGTTTATTTTATTTGCTACCGCAGCAGCAGCGATTGATCAAATACAAGCAGCGGATTATTTAAGTTTTGCTGCATTGGCTTTTTTAATTGGTCGTTTTACGGGTACTTTTTTAATGAATTATTTCAAACCCAATAAATTATTGACAGCGTATGGCTTATTAGCTACACTGCTATGTATTGTTGCCATATTTTCACATGGTATCATCACTATTTATGCGTTAATTGGTATGTCCTTTTTTATGTCAGTCATGTTCCCTACTATTTTTTCATTAGGTATTAAGGACCTAGGTTCCGATACTGAAATGGGGAGTAGCTTAATTATCATGGCAATTGTGGGAGGTGCAGTATTACCAAGAATCTTTGGACTGATATCTGACCAAACAGGTAATATTCAAATGGGCTATATCGTTCCGATGGTTGCCTTTTTGGTGGTCGCCTTTTTTGGATGGAAAGGCAGCGAAGTAAAAAAGTAAACTAAATACGTTCTTTAAAAAATACGCATCAAATAAAGATGCGTATTTTTTTTGCTGCTTATTTATAATATTATTTTTTATCAACCATTGTTGCATTAATTGGGGCCAGAAAACTTCACTGGTATTGTTTTTCATTCCAAATCCATGCCCTCCTTTTTCAAAAAGGTATAGTTCTGAAGGAACTTGATTTTCTTGTAATTTTTTGAAATAATTCATTGAGTTTGCTACAGGAACAGAAGCGTCATCTTTTGCATGTACTAAAAAGGCAGGTGGTGCATTTTTGTTGATATGTTCTTCATTGCTAAAATAATGTACTTGATCCTCATTAATAACTGGCCCAATTAAATTATCCCTTGATCCTTTATGACCATAACTACTAAAGCTAATTACGGGATAAATCAGTATCTGGAAATCGGGACGGTAGGAAGTATTTCCTGGATTGGTTACTTTAACATCTTCATAATGGGTGGCTGCTGTTGAAGCAAGGTGTCCGCCGGCGGAAAAGCCCATGATGCCTATCTTATTTGCGTCAATGCCCCATTCATCTGCTTTTGTCCTAGCTAAATAAATAGCTTGCTGTGCATCCTGTAATGGAGCTATTGATTTATTCACTTGATGCCTGCTACTAGGGATTCTATATTTTAATACAATTGCATTTACGCCAATGGAATTAAAAAAGCTTGCCACATCTGTGCCTTCATGTGTTGCAGCCAATATACCGTACCCTCCACCTGGACAAATAATCACGCATGGTCTTTTAATAGCATCATTGCCGGCTCTAAAATATTGGTAACCAGGTATGGACACTTTCCCTATTCTTAAAATGCCATCATGCGTAATCACTTCCTCATTAATGGCATCCATATAATTTGGTATATTTTTATAGAGCGGTAAATATTGTGCAGTAGCATTTGACATATGTAATAATATTATAAAAAGTGAACTATAGATATATTTTAATTTCATAATTAAGCTTTTACCGATGAGTTATATTAATATTTAATTTTAAAGTAATTAATTGGTGTAATATACAAAATAGATGTTTGTCAAATGCTAGTATTTATTGATTTAATTCTTAAATTTAATGAAAAACTATGGCTATACAAATTTGTCCTGTTTGTTCCCAGGAAACCGATCCGGTAATGGTTCATGGCCATTACCAATGTAGTATTTGTGGCACTAATATTTCCCCCTGTTGCGATGGCGAAACCTGTGAGAATTAAAAAAGCCCCTCCTGAAAATCGGGAAGGGCTTAATCGTATTGTGACATTAAAAAAACCTATTTAATTTTTTATGCTCTTCTTGGTGGTGGACCTCCATGACGACGCATCATTTCATTTCTTGCTTTTTTCAAAAACTCTTTATCTACTTTTAAAGCATCGTTAATTCTAGTATCAGATTTTAAAATTGGTTTAAGTGCAGAAGCTAATTTTTTTCTTACTGTTAACACCGCTTCCTGCAACTCGATTTCGTTTTCCTTTTTTTCTTTGTAAATAGCACGCATGCTATTTTTATATTTATTATATACTGGCCAAAAAGCTTCCGCCTCTTGTTGCGTAAGTGCTAATTGATCTGTGATAAATTTAGTTTTGAACATTTCAATGTTTGCTCTGCTTGGTCTGCCAGGACCTTTTTTGTCGTCCGCTTGTTTTGATTGCTCATTGGCGTGGTGTCTTCTTTCTGGTGGTCTTTGTGCATTGGTTGTAACCATGACCATGCTCAATGCTAAAGTGTAAAATAGGTATTTCATAAATTGGTATTTGTATGTTAATTTTTTATTACTTGCATTTTAAAATGCAATTTTATTATTTTGAAAATCAGTTAATCGATAGAATCTTTATAAAACTGTTCTATCTCGGTATCAGGCTTAAATGCTTCTGATTGCCAATCAATCTCAGCCATCCACTCATTAGCATCTACATATGCTTCAATTTCATCATTTGTTAGATCATTAATTGTAATCGTCGAAAGTTCTAAATTTTTATCTGTATTACTGTTTAAAAAAATAAAAGTGCTAGCGACTACAAATAGGAATGCTGCAGCAATAGCCATTTTACCAAGGGGGGTAAGAAAAAATAGCTGTGGCTTATTATTCGCAATTCGTTGTTGTAATTTTTCAGGGAATGTTTCAAAATACGACGTAGGTACACTTGATGCCGACTTATCATAATTGGCTAAAGCCTCTTTTGAAAAAAGGCGTTCCACCATTATTTGATCTTCTTCAAGTGTTGTATTTATCTTTTTTTGTTCCATTGTGTTAATTTGACAATTTATTAATTACTAGGTTTAACTTTTCTTTAAAAATTCCTCTAATTTTTTAATTGCTTGATGATAATTGGCTTTCGCACCTCCCACAGTTGTCCCAGTGATACTTGCAATTTTTTCATAATTCAATTCCTCAAAATAGCGTAACATAAACACAAATTGCTGTTTTTCAGGTAGTTGCTTAATACCTTGGTCTAGTTTTATTTGTATTTCACTGCTTTTGGGGGCATCCGTATGACTAGGCGTGTTTTCGTAGTCTAATAAATCAGTTGAACTAGTATTGGAACCTTGTCTTTTTTGTTTTGCAATAAAATTGAGGGTTTCATTGTAGGCAATGCGGAATAACCAAGTACTAAACTCACTTTCCATTTTGAATCCATCTAACTTATTCCATATTTTGATCCACACCATTTGTGCAATATCATCAGCATCATCGTGATCATTGACCATTCGTTTTATTTGATGGTACACTTTCGCTTGGTGTTTTTTCACCAATTGCGTAAAAGTTTCCTCCCTTTGAATGGACTTTTGAAATTGTAATATTAATTCTTGATCTGATTGCATGGTTAGTGTAAAATTAAGCAAACAATTCAATCACAAGTTTAATTCATTACATCTTTATGATAGTTTTGACATATTGATTTATGCCATTCTGAAGCCTTAGATAGTAAACACCCGCTGGCAAGTTGCTACCAAATAAGGTAACACTATTCATGCCAGCATAAGGGTAACTTGTATCTACTAGTATTTTAATTACGGATCCTGAAGTATCTAACAATTGAACCAAGGTAGCACCTCCAGCGGTTTTGAATTCTATTCTAGTTTGAGCGCTAAATGGATTTGGATAGTTGCTAATCATAGTGTTGCCTGCAAAAGTCGAATTCTCCATAGCAACACCACAAACACTTGCATTGATTAATGGTAAAGCTGGATACTTCTTTAACATAATTTGCATGTTGTCTGTTTCATTCACGCAAAACCAATTTGTAAGAATGGAATTATAAATACTTCTGAAATCTGTTTGATAAGGTATGTTATCATTTACAGTTGCGTTTAAAGGCAAATCAGGATTTTTTCCAAATACCCCACCGCGAACATTTTTTCCAAAAAGGAATAATGGTGCGGCTGCGCCATGATCCGTTCCGCCACTTGCATTTGATTTTGTTCGTCTACCAAATTCAGAGTAGGTCATGCCAATAACTCTGTCATCAATCTCAAGTCCTTTAATATCGTTTTGAAATGCATTCACTGCTTCAGAAACTGCATTTAGTAAAGTCGCATGTGGTCCAATGGTTGTATCAATGGAATTGGTTTGACCTGCATGTGTATCAAAACCACCATAATTAACCATATAAATTTTAGTCTTTAATCCACCCTTAATTAACCTAGCTACAATTTTTAATTGTGACGCTAATGAATTATTTGGGTAGGTAACTTGTTGCTTAATACTATCCGAAGCAGCTTTGATACGAACAGCATATTTATTGGTTTGTTTTGCAATGCGTCTAACAAAGCTTAATTCATAACCACCATTGGTGTTAGGTACGGTGTCATCAATGTTATCAATTAAATTATAATAGGAAGCAGGGTCTGAAATACTCAACCCCATGTTCACGACCGGACCTTGACAGGTAAGAGAGGTAATTGATCCAATTTGTATCGCTAATGGGTCTGGATTTTGATCACTTGGATACTCCTCAGGATAATTAGGATATTGATTATCTAAATATCTGCCCGCCCATCCTGTATTCAAATACTGAGTACTATCCGACCCGCTCATCCAGATATCAGTTGCTCTAAAGTGCGAAAAGCTGGGTTGCGGATATCCAACGGCTTGAACAATATTTAATTTACCCTCGTTAAATAAATTTTGAAATGCGGTCATCGCTGGATTTAAACCAGTTGCATTGTTTCCGGTTAATGATAAAATCTTTTTTTCAGGAATGGCAATATTCGTTCGCGCATTATAGTATTTACTATAATCTCCTACAGGAATAACAGTATTTAATCCGTCATTACCACCACTTAATTGTATAATCACTAACACACGATCATTGTTCACACTAGCCAATAATTCGGGCTGTATGATTGGATGTTGTGTTAATATATGAATAGGATTGCCACCAATCACAGTAGGCGCCATAAGCGCAACACTATTACGTATAAAATTGCGTCTTTTCATTTATTGCAATTGGTATTCGGGCAGGTTCATAATATATTTTAATAGGGCCTTGAGTCGTACATTCACAATATTAAAATTGATTGTAGTAGCACTTGCCTGATATGCATTCCAGGCATCTGTCCAGTAATGGTCGCTCAGCTGGCCACTTAATAAAATTTGCTTTTTTAAATTTGCTTTTAACGTTGCGGGAACATCCGTTGAAACTAAGTTTGCAAATAATGCATCCATTAAAATATTTGGGTCACTAGGAGTAGCGCAAATATTTTTTGCAAAAGCGATTGTGTCAATAACCACTTTTTTCCCATTTCTGGTATAGCCTGATTCCACCATTAAATCGGTAAATTTATTTCGCTTCGGTAAGGTGTCTGCGTTAATCCATAATTCATAAAATTCAGGCACTTGATAATAGGCAGGCCAGCCAGCTACATTTGGCGGATCCGATGGATTTTGTCCTAGGTTAATCATTTGACTTACCATATTATTATATAGAGAGTAGGAATCTGCATAATCGGTAACCATATTGGGGAAAGTGACATTGTATTCTCGCAAACAACCTACTACATGCTCAATGGGGCTTTTAATTTGACAGCCAACATACAAGGAATCATAAAAATGTTCGCTTTGAAAAAGCTTTTCAAGAACAGGTTTAATTTCAAAATTATTTTTTATGAATACTTCAGCCAATGGAGCGATGATATTATTTTCAATTTTATCATCAATGTGATAGTAAACAAAAAACTGATAAATTCTTCTGCAAATAAATTTAGCTACCTCGGGCCTTTCAAAAATCATACTAATTAAATCGTCTGTTTCATTTGCGCCTGCTGCAGCTGTTCTGCCGGTTATTACTTTATTATTATAATAAGATGAAAATTGTTTATTGGTGCTATCGTGTTTTGTTGCATCAAAGTAAACATTAAATGAACTGTTGATGCGCCAGCCTGTTAATACTTTGGCGGCTGCTTTTACATCGGCTTCAGTATACTTTACATCTGCATGTTTTCCTAAAGTAAATAATTCTTGTAATTCTCTTGCATAGTTTTCATCAGGTGCGGTATTGGTATTTAAATAGCCATTTAAATAACGCAACATCCCTGCATCTATAGTTATTAATTTAATCAGCTGTTTAAAATTACCCAAACAGTTTTTTCGGATCGTATCGTGATGGTTAAAAACATAATTTCCATAAGAAACAATATCAGCTTCAATACTAAAATGATTCGCCCAAAAAAGGCAAAGCTTTTCAGTAATATTTTTTTCCTGGTTCACCATTGAACCCACCTGCCATTTTTTAAAAGTAGAACGGCGATAGCTATTCAGCGTTCCATCTGCAGTAATATTATTAATCCATGTTGTACCCAAAGGAACCACGGGGTCAATGATAGTAGCTGTGTTATAATCATTAAGTGGTGGACTAGGGTAATTTACATTAGGAGACAACAGCTCACTGACTGATTTCGCCATGCCTTTATTCAAGAAATAGTCTATTTCGTTTGATTTTGCACCAAAAAGCACCCTTTTTAATAAGTGCCTGGTGGTCACCTTTGTCCAAGCCCCTTGATATGGGGTCAATCCTAAATTGCTTGAAATGGGGGTTGCAGGCATAGCTCAATTAATATTCTATTCAATTTACAAATTTTCACCATTGTACACAAAAAAAGGAGACTATTTTCTTAAATCTAACTGAAAATTTGACTAATCTCTAATAGTGTTTAGCATAAAAATGGGATTAAATCCTTTTGATATTACCTTTATGCATAATTTAAATTAAATTTTTTTAATATGTATAAGAAAACGCTCATTGTAATCCTTTGTTTAGTGTGTGTAACCACTTTTTTACACAGCCAAAATGCAGTCAAATTAATTAATGAATCTGAAACCGAGCGAATTGAAAAGTATTTGTCCTCAGATGAATTAGCGGGTCGACAAATTTATACTCCTGGTATTGAAATGGCGGCAAAATTTATTGCCAATGAGTTTAAACAAAATGGACTAGCCACTTTTAAAAATAGTGATAGCCATTTGCAAAGTTTTTCAAGAATTAGCACAAAATTTATTTCTGCAGCTGGAAATTTTGATGGTAATAATATAGACACAAAAAATATCATTGCTATCACTTCCGAAACCAAATTAGACATTAATGAAAAAAGTGGCTATGAGGTTGTGAAAATAGCTAAGGAAGATAATTTATTTTTAACGGTTAGAAAGTATATGACTAACAATAAAAATTATGTAATATTAGTGGATGAGGCTTTGGGAGCAAATTTTGGAAGATTGGTACAATTCAAATCTGGATTGAGTGAGCAACAAAAATCAATTTTTATTGTTTTAACGAATCAAACACCCACACAATATAAATTACAAGCAACACATAAAATTGATAAATTATCACTCTCAAATGTAGTGGGTATCATTCCTGGAAAATCATTGCCTAATGAATATGTGATTTTTTCAGGACACTACGATCACTTAGGGGTAAACGGGAAAAGAGCAGTCAATGGCGATTCTATTTATAATGGTGCTAACGATGATGCTGCAGGTACTACTGCTATGATTATGTTATCAAAATATTTTTCAGCTTTAGCTAATAATGAGCGCACATTAGTGTTTGCAGCGTTTACAGCTGAAGAGTCGGGCGGGTTTGGTGCACAATATTTTTCAAAACAATTTGATCCACTGCAGGTAAAGGCAATGTTTAATATTGAAATGATTGGAACCGAAAGTAAGTGGGGAAAAAATAGCGCGTACATCACTGGGTATGAAAAAACAGATATGGGTGCAATACTTCAAAAGAATTTAGCAGGAACCGATTTTCAATTTTATCCAGACCCGTATACGGATCAAAATTTATTTTACAGATCAGACAATGCAACATTGGCAAGATTAGGTGTGCCAGCACATACCATCAGCACATCCAAAATGGACAACGAACCCAACTACCATAAACCAAGTGATGAATTTTCAACCTTAGATATCGCAAATATGACGCAAATTATCAAGGCCATTGCCAAGAGTGCACAATCTATTATTGCAGGAAAGGATACACCAACAAGAGTTGACACAACACAATTAAAATAATTTGACTCATTAAATTTGTAGGCCCAATAAATTTGAAACATGAAAGCATTTAAAAAAGGAATTAAATTATTTGTTATTTTTATTTTAACCGTTATTTTTTCTTATGCACAGGAGTCCACTTATTTTCCATCAGCAAATCATTGGGAAAGAAAAACACCTGCCTTTTTTAAAATGGATTCCAATAAAATCAAAGAGGCTATTCAATTCTCAAAACAACATGAGTCTAAGTATCCTAGGAATGCTAGAATTACGCAGGCCATGCAATATGCGAAAGAGCCATTTGGCGACCCAGTAGGTCCAATGATTGATCGAGGTGGGTTGAGCGGGTTAATTATTTATAAGGGATATATCATTGCTGAATGGGGTGACCCTACTATTGTTGAAACTTGTAATAGTGTTACAAAAAGCTGGGTTTCTAGCATTGTAGGACTTGCACTTGATAAGGGTTTAATTTATTCCTTAGATGATAAGGTCAACAATTATATGCCTCCAATTCAACCATATGCTGCTTTGATGAATACCAATCAAAATTCAATTGCAGCTAAAGATTTTATTTATCCTTTTGCTTCAGAACATAATAAAAAAATTAGTTGGGATCATTTACTTCGCCAAACCAGTGATTGGGAAGGTGAATTGTGGAGTAAGCCAGATTGGGCAGATCGACCTACAGAGAATTCGGCGGAATGGTTAACACGAAAAAGAAATGAGCCAGGTACTAGTTATAAATACAATGACACCCGTGTTAATGCATTGGCACTTGCCATGACTGCGGTTTGGCATAAGCCACTTCCTGAAATACTTAGAGAAAATATCATGCAACCTATTGGCGCTAGTAATACTTGGACATGGGCTGGGTATGAAACTTCCTGGATAGTGTTAGATGGCAAACTAGTTCAGTCGGTTAGTGGCGGTGGTCACTTTGGCGGTGGTATGTTTATCAATGCCTACGATATGGCAAGATTTGGGTTGTTGACTTTACACAAGGGCAATTGGCAAGGCAAACAGTTACTGTCTTCCAGCTGGTTTAAAAAAGCGACCACACCGACTTCGGTGAATCCAGAATATGGGTTCATGAATTATTTTTTAAACACAGATAAAAAATTATATCCTTCAGCACCTGCTACTGCCTATGCGCATTTGGGTAATGGAACGAATATCATTTATGTCGACGAAGTGAATGAATTAGTGGTGGTAGTAAGATGGATAGAAGGCAATTCGATTGACGAATTCTTAAAAAAATTATTAGCCGCTTTGCCCGCCAAAAAATAAATTACTTGTAAATAGATAAAATGAGCTTACCCATTATTTTTGGCATCATTGCCGTCATTATCATTATTATAAGACGCAATCGCAATAGAGATTAGCAACTTACTTTTTTGATACTAACGTTAAAAATTGCGCAGGTACATTAGTAGTGATAAATTCAACTTCTTGTGCGATTAATTTATTTAAGTCTTCTACTTGATTTACGGTCCAACTTCCAAGTAATAAATTATTTTGTTTTGCGACTGCACTCAATTGCGGGTCACTAATATAATTACTGAAATGAAAATTGATGCCATTAAATTTTTCGTTTACAATTTCATTAATTGTTTTATTATTTTCCAAATAAAGTACAATTGCATTGGGTTGTAATCTTTTGATGGTTTTAACTACCTCAAATCCAAAACTGATATAAATTATTTTTTCTGAAATGCCCAATTTTTCAGCAAGTGCAAGGGTTTCTATCGTTGTTTTTTGTGAAATATCGGCGCCTGTTAATGCCTCTTTAATTTCGCAAATGAGTAAGGTAGGTGGGTTGTTGCGCGTTCCAGTAGTAAAATAATTTTCAAGCGTTGGTAAATTTTCGCCATTACTTAATTTCTTTTTATTTAAATCTGCGTAATTCTGAAGTTCGATCGTATCTCCATAATATACTGGGTCATGATTCACTACTAATATACCATCCTTGGTACGACGAACGTCAAATTCACTACCATAACACTTTAATTCAATTGCTTTTTGTAAGGCGGAAATAGAATTCTCTGGCAATGCAAATTCTTTCCACGCGCCTCTATGCGCAATGATTTGAGTTTGTTTTTGCGACATAGCGGGTTGTATTGAAATTAAACAAATAGCGATGATATATAATGACTTCATAAAAAAATTGATTGAAATAGCAGATAATTATAATGCTTCAAATTCGCCCCTTTCCTTGTTTTTCTGCACTTTATTCGCCTCGAAAATTTTTCCATTCATGGCAATATAAACCCCAGTAGGTAATACTTGTACAAATGCCAATGCACTGCCAAGATTAAATAATCCATCCGAACTTCCAAATTTATAAGGGATCATTGCACCCGTTAATACTATCGTTTTATTATTGCAGTGTTTCGCAAGGTAGCTTGCGGTTAAAGTCATGGTATCTGTGCCATGGGTAATAAAAACTTTATCTGCGCTTGTTTTTAAACATGCTTCAGCAATGAGCTGTCGGTCATCATCTGTGAATTCTAAACTATCCTTCATCATTAATGTAGTAATGGCTAAGTCAAGTTTACTTCGGCCTAAATCCAGCATTTCGTGTAAATGCGTTTCTTTAAAATATAAGCTACCGTTAAGTTCATTATATTCTTTATCAAAAGTGCCGCCGGTGATGAAAACTTGTATAGACATAATGAGGTAAATTATTTTTGATGAAAACTGTTTCCAATAAATGCCAATGCATCAATGACCCCGGTGCGCCAATAGGTCCAACTGTGTGCGCCATCTCGAACCCTAAATTCATGTGGTATTTTTTTATTGGTCATTGCTATATGTAAATTTGCATTTCCTACTGATAAGTAATCATCATCACCACAGTCGATCCAATATTTAACGGAAGATAATTCTTCAACTGACTTTGTTTCAATTAATTGAAGCGGGCTGTTTTGAAGCCATGCTGCATTAATCCTATCTGTTCCTTTTATATTTTTTTTATCTGCGGGTGCAAATAATGAATTATAAATATTATCTGAAGCAGTGCTTATATCACTGTTGTTCCATACTACCGCACTTAGTGGAGCCGCAGCTGCAAACAGTTTTGGGTATTTCAAACCATATAGTAACGCCCCATATCCTCCCATTGATAATCCTGCAATCCCACGGAATCTTTTTTCAGACTTTACCTTATATGTTTTTTCAATATGTGGAATTAATTCTTTTATAAAAAAATCCTCATAAGGCAAGGAGCCATCTGAGGCATTGATATAAAAACTTTTAAATCCATCAGGAGTGACAATAATCATTGGCGGAATAGTTCCATCTGCAATTGCTTTATCTGCGAGCCTATTAATCTCACCAAATTGAATCCAACCATCATCTGCGTCCCCATAACCATGTAATAAATAAGTTACAGGGTAGGACCGTTCACTTGTATTATAATCAGAAGGCAGATATATGGAGAAATGCACATCGCGATTCAAAATTTTACTTGTAATCACTTGCTTCTCCTTAACAATTCCTTGACCAAATAACAGCACTACCATGAATACGTTTAAAATGAGCAGGAGAATTTTTTTCATAAATTATTTTTATTAATTAGTCTATTAAAACTTAGTAAATAAAGTAACCACTTCAATACAAATAAATGTACGCTATAAGTTTGGTTTCATCCACATATCCTGACGGTCCATTTTGATATTATCCGAGACCGCTTTATTTTGAAATAAGGTTGCCTTTGTTTGGGGTGTATTCCCGTTTGCGCTAAATGGTTGAAATGCTGTTGGACTAATGAATAACAAGGCCTTATTTAATACAGTTTCATAAGGGTCGCCGAGCTGCTTAAATGGTAATACATTATCCGTAATGGCAATATTGGGTAAGAATCCTTCTGCGGTACCATAATTGGATTCGTCTTTTGCATTCGCAATTTTAAATGTGATGGGTTGCAAGCCATAGTTCCATCTGTTCTTGCTATCGGTTAATGTAAATGACCCTACATTTTTTCCATAAGTATGTTCGCCCACCAAAATGACATCCATAAATGGCTTTAAATTATTAATCACTAATTCGCTGGCCGATGCCGAGCTGTTGGATATCAAGAAAAATACCCTACTTAAAGTTCCTAAATTATTATTTTCAAATTTAAAGTTGGTATTAAATGCGGTACTTCCGCTTGACTTATTTAATTCCTCCGTATAAGTTGCATTGTACACTTTTTTATTCATGACCGTTCCTGCTCTTGCTGAGATATCTTTTACAATTAAATTAGTCATTAAGTCAGAGGAGCTCACATATCCACCCCCATTGTATCTTAAATCAACGACTAGTTCGTTTACGCCATTAGCTTTAAATCGTCCAAAAACATTTCTTAAACTATCATCAAAGCTAGATAGAAATTGGATGTACGCGATATAGCCTACTTTTTTACCACCCCATTTAATAATGGTATCTTTTAAAATTGGATTTGTTTGCAGTTCTACTTTTGTCAAAGACGCACTCGTCCCTGTGCTTGTAAATACCCCACTCGCATAGGATCCCAGTCCTAATTTTAGAGTTTCATTTTGTAATATAGAAGCATAATTACTTGGAGTAATCGTTTTATCATCTACTTTTAAAATTATATCACCTCTTTTTAATCCTGCTTTTTCTGCAGGGCTACCTTTTAAAACATAGGCAATAACAAAAGCGATATTAGCTTGTGTATAATCGGTATAAAAAATAGAATATTTAATACCGAGCACGGTATTAATTCCATTTAATTGATTTGCTAAATTACTAGCACTACTATCAATCCATGAAAAACGATCTGTTTTACGATAATCATATAGAATACTATAAAAATAATTCATAGGATTATCTTTCAAATTTGTTGCCGAAATTTTAGGCATATTGGTGTTCCATAAATAATAGTAACTCATTGAATTATATATCCAGGTATTCACATCTTCAGACAAGGTGCCTGAATTACTAACAGTCACGTCTTTTTTACATGCCATTAACAAAAATATAAAGGCAAAGGGGACTAATATTTTTTTCATAATCTAAACACTTTATCAATAGTAAATTTAATTAAATTAAGGACACAAATGTTATCCTTTCTGTAATCATTTTTGGGACAGCGTTTTTTAACTTAATTTTACTAATAAATAAACCAGCATATGCCAAATACAAGGGGTTTTTTAAAACTTTCATTCAGCCTTGTGTCGCTTATGGTGCTTTTTTCATCTTCAAATGTAAATGCACAAAAAGTAATATTGCCCAATTATGTTGATGCAATCAATCAATGGCAACAGCTAAGGGAGGCGGAGTTAAAGTCACCCAAGGGCTGGTTAAATTTAGCCGGGTTGTTTTGGTTGCATAAAGGGGTGAACACATTTGGTGGAGCTAAGAACAATGACTGTGTCTATGAAAACCCCAATCCATCCGATGCATTTTTTCCTGATCATTTGGGAAATTTTATTTTTGAAGGGGATAGTGTTATGTGGGAGAGCCTTGATAAATATATGGTTATGGTAAATAATCAAAACATGCCCTTTAGATCCAAGGTTTGCGTTTTTAATGGCAAAGGCCTTAGTTCGGAAATGAGTTGGACAATGTCAGGTCATTCATATTCATGGACCATCATTAAAAGAGAAGATAAAATTGGGGTAAGATTTAGAGATTTAAAATCGAGCAATGTATTATTATTTAAGGGAATAGCTCATTTTCCAATCAATGAAAAATTTAAAATAAAAGCAGTGCTTCAGCCACCAATAGAATCGTATTTGATGATTTCAAATGTTTTGGGTCAGCAAGTGGCTTCTAAAAATGCAGGTAAGCTTCAATTTACTTATCAAAGTAAACCGTATAGCTTGGATGTAATTGATGAAGGCGACAATCAACTTTTTATCACTTTTGCGGATGGAACTTCCGGGGTAACCACTTATGTTGCAGGTCGTTTCATTTATATTGATCAGCCAGATGCTAATGGAAATACTTTTATTGATTTTAATCAAGCCTTTAATCCGCCTTGTGCATTTACCAAATTCGCCACCTGTCCGTTGCCGCCACCCCAAAATAGGCTACCTTTTCCAATACCGGCAGGCGAAAAAAATTATGGACATCACTAATCAGTCCATTAACTTTGAATTTATATGAATAGCCCAATACCACTTATTAATGCTAAAATTGCGATCATTGGTTTGGGCTATGTAGGCTTGCCATTGGCAGTGGCTTTTGGTGAAAAGTACCAAGTGGTTGGGTTTGATATCAATTTAGAACGCATTGCCAATTTGAACAATGGCGTGGATAGTACATTGCAATGTACCACCCAAGAAATAGCCAATGCAAGTAAACTCATTTTTACCCATGACTTAAATCAAATTAAGGATTGTTCTATTTTTATTATTACTGTTCCTACACCTGTTACAAAAGACAAACAACCTGACTTACACTTATTACGTACTGCTTCTAAAATGATTGGAACAGCATTAAAAAAAGGGGATATCGTAATTTATGAAAGTACTGTTTATCCTGGCTGTACCGAAGAGGATTGCGTGCCTGTTTTAGAAGAAGTTAGCGGCTTAAAATATAACCAAGATTTTTATTGTGGCTATTCACCAGAGCGCATTAATCCAGGCGATAAAGTGCACACGCTTACAAAAATTATAAAAGTTACTTCTGGTTCAACCCCTGAGGTCGCAAACATTGTTGACAATTTATATGCTAGTATAATTACTGCAGGCACCCATAAAGCGGCAAGTATTAAAGTGGCGGAAGCGTCAAAATCCATTGAAAATGCACAGAGAGATATTAATATTTCATTTGTAAATGAGTTAGCGTTGATCTTTGATAAAATGGATATTGATACACAAGAAGTTCTTGCAGCGGCTGCGACAAAATGGAATTTTTTACCATTCAAGCCAGGCTTGGTGGGTGGGCATTGTATTGGTGTTGACCCATATTATTTAGCACACAAAGCAACTAGCTTGGGCTATCACCCACAAGTAATATTATCGGGCAGACATGTGAATGACCAGATGAGCGCGTTTGTTACAGAAAAAGTAATTAAGTTATTAATTAAAAATAATTTTAAAGTACAAGGTGCTAAAGTTTTATTATTAGGGGTGACTTTTAAAGAAAATTGCCCCGACATTCGAAATTCTCAAGCCTTTGAAATATATACAGCACTAAAAAATAATGGGGTAGCCGTTGTCGCATTTGATCCATTTGCAAATGCAAAGGAAGTATTGGACAACCATCAAATTAATTTAGTCACTTCACTTGAAACCTACGATGCTATTGTATTAACAGTGGCACATGACTTTTTTAAGTCATTAAACTATACAAGTTTAAAATCATCTGCTAATTCGGTGATATACGATACTAAAGCAATATTGGATAAAAGTATCGTAACCGCTCGTTTATAAAATTTATTGTGGGTGATAAACGCTTTCGGCATTTTTCAATACTTCAATTTTATCCAAGGTCATTTTTTTCAACTTTTGCGCTTGGTATAATGGGCGTTGATCTGCAAAATGTTTATTCCCTTTAATTGAACTAGCACCAAAAGTATTGACAGTTTCAATTAAGGGTAGTCCGCCATTTTTAGGAAATTTAACAAATCCAATATACGCATCACCACTCACCATTTTACGTTTACCTTCAGTGCCAAAAGCTTGTCCTTGCACCGCAGCTAACACATCTGGCATGCCTCCTTGTGGCCATTCTTCATCACCACGCACCAATTTTTGCATGTCACCTAAAGTAACATCTAATCGATTAAAATTTTTCATTAAATAATCATACGCATACTGAAATGTAGCCACTGCTTCTTCCATACTTAATTTGTCACTTTTAGCTTCATCACTATTTTTACGTCCACCCATTAATTTAGGGATGGAATAATAAGCCAAATTATAAATCAAAGCACCATTGCTTTCAGCGACTGCATTATGGTCCCATTTTTTTAAACTAACAATCAATGGGGCTAGTTGCGGATACTTTGATTCATCTACCATAAATAAGGTATCTGAAGTATATCCATAAGGGTATAAAATTGGATTGGGCAATTGTCGATCAAATTTGATTCTCTTTAAATCGGCGTAACTAATTTTATCTAGTTGATCAATCAAATCCTTAGCGCGTCGGCTTCTGTTATTATGGGTAAGTTCATAACCATCGTTCACATCAAACTTTGCGCGATCTAAGTTTTCATTTTCTGCAGTAGCTAAAAATGGTGAATGATTGGTGTTAAATAAATAACCACTGGTAGGATTTAAATATTGTGGTAATTCAGATAAGGGTTTAAACTTAGTCCAAAGTGTTGCCATGGTATTCCCTGGAACCGTCGAATTCCAATGATAGCTTGTATCTGGATTACGATAAGGCATTTTACTATTTGAAATATAAAATATAGTATCGTTTTTATCTGCATATACTATATTAAACATGGCCAAATGATTCTGATTTAAAGCAGCCTTGAATTGCGTGTAGTTTTGCGCTTTATTCATAGCATACCATTGTTGCAAAGCACCTGCATCCATTAACGAAGGTAATCGCATTGAAAAATATTGTCCAGATGGCGTAGCAGCAGTAGGACCATAAATGGAAGTATACGCTGTTTTATAAATCGGAATTGGCACTCCTTTGACACTTAATTTAATTCTTCTCTTTTCTAATTTCAACCAATTACCATCTACTTTATATTTTCCTGGATGTTGCTTATCGGTTTGCAATTGATACATGTCAATTTTATCTTGCATGTTTACGGTATGTGCCCAAGCAATGTTTGGGGTAGCACCATGAAAAATTAATGTTGCTCCAGGGAACAAACCACCTAAAATATTCCAACCTGTTTCGCTTTGTAAATGTGCTTCATAAAAAGCGGTTGCACCTTCAATGGGTTGGTGCGCATTGATCACCAACATATTTTCACCCGATGCAGATTTGCTTGCATTGACTGCAAATGCATTACTCCCCTCCCCTGTAAATATGGGTAATGCTGGAACAGAGCCATTTAAAATTTTTGGTAAAGCTTTATCAACGCCACAAAATACGGCTACTGAAAAAACACCTGCGGATAAATAATCCTCTACGGTCACTGGGAAAACATGTTTATTGAGTAATGCTGAAGGATGCGCTTTTGCATACGCATGTAATCCTGCTAAATAGCCTTTGATTAAATCGATGAATGCAGGATCCAATTGACCTATTTGGGCTTTAACGGTTGCTTTTGTATTTAGCAATCCAACTACATAATCAACGGAAGCGCCTTTTTTACCAAGGTAGGTGGCTAATTTGCCCTTACCTGTTAATATCAAAGTTTGAATGGTATTAAAATCATCTTCCGCGTGCGCCCAAGCCAATCCATAAGCCACTTCAGGATCAGTGGGTGCAAAAATATGCGGCACACCAAAACTATCTCTTGCAATGGTTATTTGATCTGTTCTTAAAATGGGGTCAGCACTTTTTTGTGCATCGGTTGCTTGCAAAAGCAATAAAGACAAGGAAAGTAAGATGAGTTTCATATATGTAGGATATGTATTATGAATAAATATTTTCGATTTGGAAAGGAATGCCTTTAATTTAAAATGAATGGTGTAATTTATAAAAACTATCTAAATTTGTGCAACTTATTATATGAATTAAACTAGTAACAATGATTGAGTCTAAAAGGTTCGGCTCTAAAAAAGCCTTGGTTGATATTGATGAAACGATCTGCTTTTATAGCGATAAGCGGGTATATGAATTAGCAGAGCCTAATTTTGATAATATTGCAAAAATTAATCAACTATTTGAACAAGGTTGGCATATTACTTATTGGACTGGACGAGGAGAAAGTTCAAAGCGAGATTTACGAGCGCTCACACTTACACAACTCCATGAATGGGGTTGTCAATTTAATGAACTAATCACAGGCTATTGTCCCAATGGCGGACCTACCAAGCCTAATTTTGATTTGGTGATTGACGATAAAGCAAAAAGAATAGAAGAATTATAAGGGTTGCTTAACAGCTAACTGTTTGTTCTTTTTTGCATAAGGAAGATAAAATACCCAAAAGTGTAAAAGAGCAACCGCTTCTAATACTAATATATAGTAAGGCCATTCTCCAATTAAAAACGGATTTTCGACTTCCGGTTTTGCAGATAGGTACATATAATTTGAACCAACAATATAGTTTACAATACCAACACCAACCGCTACGACTTGAGTGTAGCCAAACATCCAGATCCAGGATTTTGGACGCGGCCTAAAATTTAAATGTAAAATCATGTAAGCGATGACCAATAACATCCCTGCATGATCAATAAAATACGCATAAAAATTATAGCCATCCATGCCTACTGTAAATTCGGGTGTAAGTAGTGAATGTATTCCACCAGCCAAGCCCCAATAGTAAACACATTCTGCCAGCCATTGCTTGTAGTTAATTAATAATGCAATGCATAAAAAGTAACTAATACTGCATAAGTGCACTGGCAGACTTTGTTGTAAATTCCAATAGCCTTGTTGATAATTATAATAATTTTCAACAATAAAATTGATTGAAAAAAATAAAGCAATAAAAGTAGCATAGGTTTTTGGATTCACTTTTTTGAAGTGAAATGGCACGCGAACCACAATCGTAATGATTAAAACAATCATGACCATACATTCCCACCAAAAAGGAGTGAATGGTTCCATAATTGCAGGTGGATGATATTTACCTAGGGTAATCATGAACAGTAAGTTACATTTTTTTTATTAAACGCGCTCGATTTTAAATTATTGCAGATTTTTTGGAATAAAAAATCCGAAAACTTAATTGCTAAATTTTCGGATTTTAAATGAAGTATTTCAACAACTTCTAAATTTATTTTATTAAAGTTCTCTGATCCAAATATTTCTATAGCTAATCGGATTACCATCATCGCCATGGTCCTGAAACATTAATGGAAGTTTACTTTCATGCTTTTTATAAACAGGAATTTTGGCCCAATCCGTCGGTCCTAAAATGGATACATTATTTTGTACCAATACACCGTTATGTATAACTGTTAAACGACCTGGTGCTTCTACATCACCATTATCTTTAAAGATGGGCGCGGTAAAAATGATATCATAAGTTTGCCACTCACCTGGTTTGCGACTTGCATTTACCAAAGGTGCATATTGCTTATAAACAGCAGCAGCTTGACCATTAGAGTAGGTGACATTATCGTAAGAGTCCAAAACTTGTACTTCATACTTACCCATAAAATATACACCACTATTGCCTCTTGATTGGCCACTATTTTTTACTTCCGCCGGTGTTCTAAATTCTACGTGTAATTGACAGTTGCCAAATGCTTTTTTGGTAATTAAATCACCCGCTCCTTTAACATCAGTAACCGTTCCTTCTGGATCCAATCGCCATTTGGCGGGACTACCATCTTTTTTTTGAAAAGCAGATAAATCCTTACCATTAAATAATACGATTGCATCAGATGGGGCATCTGCGTTTGTAGTACCTGGAGTAATAACAGGAACAGGCACCCAGGATTCTAATTTTTCAGGTGTAATACCTCCGTTATCTTTTTTTGGTATGTTTTGTGCATTTGCATTAAAACAAAAAATACAAATTGCGATAAAGCCGAAACTGATTTTTTTCATATAGCATCTAATTATTTGATATCCCAATTTAAGGAAAAGGTTTAAATATTACTGTGAAAATTGCACATTGCCTTTAATCAAGCCTCTACAGGTGCTTGCGCCACAATTACAAGTAAAGGGCTCCATGGTATGGTCTAAAAATTGCGCATAATCCAAAGTCAGCTCATCTCCTTTTTTAACCTCTGTATTCGTAATTACATTTAATCCAACATAAGAGCAATTAGCTTCACAATGATGATTTTGAGGCGACCATGCTTCTGGTTGTAGGTCCCATAAAATATACACTTCCTTCCCAATAGGGTAAGCGTATCGTCTAAAATTTAATTTTTCGCGTTCATCCCAATGGTCATCCACATATTTTTTGGTAACAATGCGTTGTGCTTTTTCCTCCCCTTTAAATAACAATGTATTTTTTGGAAGGTCATATTTCGCGTACATACCGTATCCTGAAATCGCATTTCCTTTGATGACAAATAATTTTTCCTTTTTTTGATATCGCGCCAAGCCCTCAATAATAATGCGTTCTAAAAATCCTCTTTGACCAGCACCATCATGCATTAATATATAGTCAGCTGAACCTTCAAGCCCTTCCGCATAAAAAACAGAACAAGTAAAATTAATTTCTAAAAAATAAATGTCGCCTTTTGCATCCATTCTAAAATCCATACGCGCATAACCCACACCATTAAAAGACATAAAAACTTGCTCGCCAATACTTTGTAATTTTTTTGCTAATACAGTATCCTTTACAGGGATATTTGCATTAGGATGTAGTTCGGAAGTTTTTAATGCATACGTTTTAAATGCAAATCCTTCCGGGAAAATATATTCAACGGGGGTGAAACTTGTACATGTTTTTCCATCTGGATTACCGCAAACTAGCACGGTAAATTCGCGGCCATCAATATATTCTTCTACTAAAGCGGAGCCAAATTCACTTAATATATTTTTAACCTTTATCGTTAATTCTTCTATATTATTTGTTTTAGAGGCATTGTCCACACCCAAGCTATCACCAGCTTTGGCTGGTTTTACAAAAAGTGGAAAATTTAAATTACCCGGAAGCAATGCAAGATCGGATTCAGATTCAATCAATATATGTGCAGGCGTTTTTACATCTTCGCAAAAAGCCAAATATTTCATGATGGTTTTAGAAGGGTCGTATAAATTTACCGTAGGTCCTGTATACGGAAGTTCCAATAAATCCAAACTCATGATCACATCAATCGAAGGCACTTTCCATTCTAAATAACCCTCACATAAATTTACATATATATCGTAATTTTTTTCCTTAAGTTGTTTGAGTTGTTGGTAGGTCGTGAGCTTATTTAAAAAAACATGATCAATTTTTGCTTCAGGTAATATGGCCGATAAATCTCTTTTGGGATCATAATTTTGATAATCCACACCCGAAGTGCTATAGTCGGGTTGCAAAACACAAATTTTTAAATTTTTGAAACTGTCTGGATGATTTAAAATTGGGAGGGGGTGCATAAATTTATTTTTTTCTTCTAGCAAATGCGTCGTTAATAATATGTATTATTAATTCAGTAAAGCTTTGATTCGCGAATCTTAAAATTGCACCAATGGATGTATAATTTTCATCCTCACTTATCCCGCATTGTGCATTTACTTCTAAAACATAAGGCTGTCCTGTGTTTGCATCAACACGCACATCCACTCTTGTATAGCCTTTTCCATTCACTGCAGCATAGGCATCCCAGGAAACTTGTTGTATGGCTAATTTTATTTCGTCAGGGCTGGATTGGTATTGATAAAAATTTTCATCGGCTGGCATAGGTGTTTCATCTTCATAAATTTCCCATAAACGATCAAACGACAATATCTTTTCTTTTTCAGGAAGTGATGCATGAAATACTCTTTCCACAGGCGGATATATTTTTGCATATTCGGGTTGATGATGTGAACCCACAATCATTACTGTATATTCAGGCCCTTGTATAAAAGATTCTGCAACAATTCCATCAGTGGATAAATTCCAACCACGATATCCTTCAAACATTTTATCCAATTGCAATTGTAAATCAGTTGGATTGTCAACTACATTTTTAATTCCCAATCCCAAGCTACCCCCTGACACGGCAGGTTTTACTATCAAAGGACTTCCTAAATTATTTATTAACGATTGGGGCTTTACTGTTTCGTTTATTTTAATTGCTTCCCATTTTGGGGTAGGCACACCTGCATGATCAAATGCAACCTTCATGGGAATTTTAGAAGTAGTGATTTCATAAAAATAATCGTCAGCACCCGTATATACCAATTGTTTTTCTTCTAATGCTTTTATAACCGACAAACCTGGTGCGCCATTAATTTCATCTCCATCACACAAATTTAAAACCACTGGAAAAAAAACACCTTTCTGACGCTCGTTCGCAATTTCTTGAACAATAGTTTTATAAGATTCTAAATTAACGGGTTGCCATTTCCAGGGTAAGTCAAGTTCGGTAAATACACGTGTGTATTCGGCAATACTTTGACTAAAGTCATAGTAGTATGATAAATTAGGATCTGGGTTATCTAAAGCTGGAGCAAGTACCCAAACTTTCAAATGTCCCACAGGAACAAAAGGATAAAATAGGTTACGCAAGTATGGTTATAATAGTGAGGTGGTTAGTAATTATCAATGAAGTTATAAAATATATAATACTGACAAATTAATAAGGGGATTAATTTAAGTGCTAATTCATCCTATGTTTTTAGCTGCTATGCGTGTTGCATAGAAAACACTTGATTAGGGGCAATTATAATGAATTTCATTGCCATTGATACGGAAACATAAGTTTGTTTATCAATGATTTATGGGGTTTTAGTTGCTTTACGCTATTGTCAACAGTAAAATCATTTTATGCAAACTCAAGTCATCATTTGTGACCAACAAGCCCTGTATGCATTGGGATGCTCTACGCTTATTAACGAACACCCCCAGTTCAATGGTTATTGTATTATACGTAACCTACAAATGTTAAATGAAATCATGTCTGAGGATCATCCAAATTACGATTTTCCAAAGGTGCTTGTAATAGACAGTGGCATGTTAAACTTCGCCAATCCCTTAACGTATAAAACAATCCATCTAATTAAAAAAAGCTTACCTATCATGGTGTTATTTAATGACGAAGACGAAGTGCATTTGTATAACTTAATTGATCATGGGTTTTCGGTGATTGTGTCCAGGCATATTTCTGAAACAGAATGAGTCAAGGCATTAACAATGGCACAACAAGACAAGGTCTATTTTTGTGCTACCATTGCAGACAAGGTTTTTGGATTAATGAGTCAGATGGAAAAAATAAAAAAAATTGAAATCATGCAGCAATTAAACATTTATGATAAATATATATTAGTCAGGATTTGTCAAGAAGCGTCCAGTAAAGAAATTGCCAACGAAGTAGGGCATAGCAAAAGAACTATTGAAGGTCACCGAACAAAATTGATGCAGCAGTTTGATGTTAAAAATTTAGCAGGTCTTGTTAAAGTAGCTTTTTTAACAAAACTGTATGATCATTATTTAATGAATCCAGGTTTATATGATGTTACTTTATTTGCTAAAACATCCGCCTTATAAAAATGAATAGTTTTAAATTGACCATCAATATATCCCTGAGCTTGGTCCGTAAAATGAGCCGATTTTGAAAATTTACTTTGACCACCCGTGATGATCGTTTTTGCAACAAGTTTTTTTCCAAAGGATACCGCGGCGACAAAGCTATTTCCGTTATAACCATACCTTTTAATCGTACCCTCAAATCGCTTACTATCAAAGGAAGGGAGCGATCCCCATTTAGAAGAAGCCTGAGACACTGCCCAGCTTGGTGCCTGATCATCCATCATGTTTCCGGGGTCGGCACGTTGGTAACGATTTATTTCGCCCCAAGGCATTTCCCATGTTCCATATATTTTTTCAAGTTGTTCCAATGTGGCATTTAATAATTCTTTTTTTTTTTGTGTGCTTACTTCCTTCACCATGCGCTCATATTTTTTTATGATATGAGTGCCTTCCTCCTCGGTGGTTGCAGCGGGTATTTCTAAACTCCATTTAGTGGCCCACTCAATTGCGATGGTGGTAGCAATGGATTGTGCATCCGCATCACGATTCCAGTTGTTTTAAATAGGTAACCGCTTTCGAAAGCGAAGGGGAAAGTGTATCTTTTTTCATCTCCGCTAAAAAGGAAGGAAGTAAAATATCAAAGGCCGATAAATGTTTGTTGTATCCAAGCTGGATCAATTCATCTATATCAATTTTTTCTATTTGCGCTAATAATTTTACTGCAGTTATACCACGACCATTTTCGCCATCGGGTGCCATATAAGATGGGTAGTTACTTGCTTTTGGGCTATATGTACCAGCCATCGTAAAAGGCGTTGCATTGCAATTTTGCAACCACCCATTTACTGGATTTATACCCTGAACAATTTCGTTTAAAGGATGTAATCCCATCCAGTCGGTATTTTTAATACTACCATCTACTGGCAAACTATAATCATACTGCCGACTTCTTTTTGGCATAAAATTACCATGCCAATATGCAATGTTCCCATCTGCATCTGCATAAACAGTATTATTACTGTTGTTGGCTAGTAAGGATAATGCATTTTTATATTCTTTTAAATTTTTTGCTTTTGTTCTTGTCCAGCATTCAATCAAAGCATTTAAAGAACGATTATTTTCTTTTAAGCTTAACCATTTGTTTTGACGACTTCCCATAATAGGTCCATGCCCAGATGCATAAGTGGTAAAAATTTTAGTTCGCCTTTCGCCCTCTTCAAGATAACTAACTGGAATTTGTTTTTTTTGAAAGGGCATAATTTTATTATCCAATTCATACAACCATTCCTCATTTTGTTTTGATACTTTTTCTTCAAAAACATCTGCCACATCCGCATAACTCGTGGTATGCATCCAACCACAATACGCATTGAAGCCCTGATAAATAAACATTTGCCCCCAAGTAACCGCACCATAAACATTTAATCCTTGCTCACTTGACATATGCATTTCTGATCTGAAATAAAAAGGAACATGTGGATTGATGTATAATAAGGCGGTTCCATTTTTGCTATGCATGGGAGCGATGGCGAATCCATTGGATCCCTTTAAAGTTTTTTCCTCCATATCATAGGGGGAGAGGTCGTTTTCATCAAGTTGCGATGCTGTAAGATCTGCTGAAATACTAGCTACATTTTTATTTACACCATAAAACTGTTTTACATCCTTTACTTTAATACCACCTGTTCGCGTCGGGGAAACACTTCCATCTGTCCACATTAAATGATACCAGGGTTTGAAGTAATTAATTACTTTAGGTTTTATTTCAGGGTGTTTGTATAAATAATAATTTAATCCATCGGCATGTGCAACAAGTAGTGCTTTAAACCAAGCGGGACAATTATTAAAATCTTTTATAGCATCGCTGCTGTCTTGAATAAGACGCATCATTAAATCATCATAAATTGCATTAGGTCCTTTTACTTCAGCGGTTCTGCCTAACATTTCCAAATAATTCAGTTCAATTTGCTCAAAATTTTCTTCGCATTGTGCATACATTAAACCAAAAACGGCATCCGCGTCTGTTTTACCATAAATATGTGGGATACCCCATTCGTCTCTAATAATGGTTATTTGACTTGCTTGTTTTTCCCATCTTGCTTTTTCAAGCGCGGTAAATTTCTGGGCATTAGAAATGCTTGGTTGAATAGCATTGACCATTATAGCCAAAATAAAAATTAGATAAAGCTTTTTCATATTTTTGTAGTCTTCTAATTTTAATAAAATTGGCCCCGCTTAACTAAAAAATAAATTAAAATACTAGCGCATTAAATACCCCAAGTTTTTATTCTTTCTAAATCAATTCTAGCAGATTCAAGTGGTGTATTATCTTGATAGGATTCTTGTTCTACAATATAATGATGTGCGCCACCAATTTTTTTAGCTAATAATGCGATTGCCTTGGGATTAACTACGCCATCCCCTAGGATGGTGCTTTCATAACCATCTCCCATCTCGCCTTTGGCAACTTTTATTTCATCTTTAACGTGTAAGGACGGGAAACGGCCAGGGTACTTATTAATCCAATCATCGCCTCTTGCACCTGCACCGTACATATTACCAAAATCAAGTTGTTGCACCACTAATGCAGGATCCGTATGTTTTAAAATTAAATCATAAATTAATTCTCCATTTACTTTTTCTTTAAATTCAAAATCGTGATTATGGTAACCAAATTTCATTCCTTGTTTTTTACATAACTCTCCACATTTATTAAATAATTCTACTTGAAACATAAATGCGTCAAATGATTTCCTCACTTTTGAATCAATGGAAGGACTAATCACATAAGTTTGACCAAGTGTTGCTGCATCATCAATTGTATATTTCCAAGCGTCTGTAAAATCATTTTTTGCTTTATCAAAATGATTTAAATCCATAACGGTGTGACCACTTGGCATATGCAATCCTAAGGAATCCAATACTTTTTTAAATTCAGTAGCAGTCCAGCCATAAAATTTTCGATTAATATAATTGGCGTGTTCCACGTGCTCATAGCCCATTTTTGCTAATTCGGTTAAAGTGCCTAAAGGATTTTTACCCATATCTGCACGAACAGAATATAATTGTATACCAATTAAATTTTTAACTTTTGCAATGGTGTCATCTTTTGACCATAACACACTTGGTTTTAAACTTGCTCCTGCTAATACCAAGGAAGCGTTTTGAATAAATTTTCGTCTTGAGTTTTGCATATACCTATTTTTAGAAAATAAATTTACAATAAAATAAGTACAGTTAAATCATCGTTTATGTAATTCAGGGTGTCTTTTGTTAAAGTAGGTTTGGCTTCATTTTTAGTTTTTTAGTGCACCGGTTAACATGTTATTGATAGGGTCCCAAATAGCGAAACCCCCGTTCATATAAAAACCTATATTTTGGTTAAACTATCCACCATAATAAACGTCAAAAGGCGGTTGCTTACATGACCATTTAGCTTTAAAAAGCGCTAAAAGGGGGTGTAACCACCCAATTTTAATTTGAAATTACCGCTTATCCAAAAATGAGCTGTTTTATATAAAAACCGGGTCCTTAAAAGCCTGCAAAACCAACTATTTACGAATTGTGTCGTAATTTTATAATATGAATAAAATAATCAAAATGAAAGGATTTTTGTTAACGGTGTTTTTGGGGATGAGTTTGTTGGGTATGGCACAAACATTTACCATTGAGGGTACGGTTGTGGATAGTGTAAGCAAGCGAAATTTAGCTTCTGCAACCATTTCAATTGTAAAAGCAAAGGATTCTTCATTAGTGAGCTTCGCAAGAAGTAACGATAAAGGGGATTTTTCTGTTAAATCCGTTCCTGCGGGAAGTTATTTAATATCCATTTCCTATGTTGGTTTTTTACAACAATGGATTGCTTTTAAGACTGGCAAAAATGCAGTTATAGATTTATCCAATATTTATATGCAAGATGCAAGCAGTTTGTCAACAGTGACAGTTACTGCAAGAAGGCCTCCTGTGGTGATCAATGGGGACTCCATTGAATTTAATGCGGAAAACTTCAAAACTGCACCTAATGCAGTGGTGGAGGATTTATTGAAAAAGATGCCAGGTATTGAGGTGGATAAATCAGGTGCAATTACAGTGAATGGTAAAACAGTCACCAAGGTATTTGTGAATGGTAAGGAATTTTTTACAGGCGATCCTAAAATGGCTACGCGTAATTTACCAGCGGATGCGATTGATAAAATTCAAGTATATGATCGCAAATCAGATCAATCCATGTTTACTGGTATTGATGATGGTAGCGAAGAAACAGCGATTAACTTAAAAGTTAAAAAGGACAGAAACCAATCCAATTTTGGTAAGTTAACAGGTGGTGGTGGAGTTCCGGAACGTTTTGATTTAAGAGGAAATTTAAATAGAATTAATAATGATGAGCAGTTCTCTATTATTGGTTCTGGTAATAATATTAATCGCCAGGATTTTTCAGCGCGTGACTTTTCAAGCTTCTCTGGGGGCGGAGGTGGTGGCCGTCCGGGCGGTGGCGGTGGTGGCGTTTCCATCTCCTTTGGCGGTGGTGGTGGAAATGGTGGCGGCGGAGGCGAAGGAGTTGCTACCACTATTTCAGGTGGCGGTAATTACTCTAATGTATTTAATGATAAAAAAACTGATTTTAATGCGAATTTATCCTTGAGTGATATTGATCGTTTAAATAAAAGTAATTCCTATACACAAAATTTAACGCCAGGAAATTTATTTAACCGATATGATAATTCTCAAAGTAAATCAATAAGCAAGCAACAAAGTCTTGGAACTACGATTGATCATAAAGTTTCTGAATCCTTTTCTTACAAATTGACCCCAAGTATTGGGCTTTCAAATGGTACCTCAGAAAGTGAATCAAGTTCTGAAACCTTTTTGCCAAACGGAACAAAAACAAATAGTAATGCAACAACGTCTTCGAATGCAACTGATGCAATGAATTTTAATAATACATTATTGTTAAAGAAAAAGTTTGTAAAAAAAGGCCGTACTATATCATCTACGATTACTAATGGATATAACACATCTAATTCAAGTGGCCTTCAATATACATCGCAAGAATTTTTTAATGGAGGGCTTAAGGTTAAAGATTCAATTTTAGACCAACGAAATTTACGTAAAGGAAATACGACCACTTATTCGGCGAATGTGATTTATACAGAGCCATTAGGAAAAAGATCCTTGTTAGAAATGAATGCTTACTTAAGTCAAAGCATTGGCAGCAGTAGTAGAAAGGTATATGATAAAACTGCAAACGACAATACTGGAATTTTAAATACCCGCTTAACCAATGAATTTAATAGCGAGTATACCTACTCGGGCGGAGGTATGAATTATCGTACCAATCAACGTAAATTCAATTTTGCTTCCGGATTTGCCGTTCAAAATGCAAAATTGAATGGGGAAAATATAAGTGCAAAAACAAAATTGAATCAGAATTTTAATGACATCTTGCCATCTGCAACATTTCGATATAATTTTTCTCAAACTAAAAATTTGAACATTGATTATCGTACTTCAACCAATCAACCTTCCTTAACCCAATTACAACCGGTATTGGATCAAAGTAATATCAATAGACAAACTATTGGTAACCCGGATCTGAAGCGAAGCTACCAGCACAATATGAATATTAGATTCTTCTCGTCGAAAGTAATTTCTCAAAAGAATTTCTTTGCACTTGTAAATGCATCAACTACCAATAATTCTATCATTAACTACGATAGTATTTTGCCATCAAGAGTGATACTTTCTAAACCAGTCAACGTTAACGGGGCTTATCGTGTATTTGGTTCATTGAATTATGGCTTTGGAATGAAGAAGATATATTCAAGATTTAATTTTGGCTTGAATACAGGATTGAATAATAATATTTCATACACCAATGGTTTATTAAATACGATTGTTACAAAATCATTTGGACCCTCCTTTAGGTATAGTTTTCAAATTGATGAAAAGATTGATATAGATTTATCTGCACGTTACTCCTATAGTCAAACCAACAATAAAATTAATTCAGGGTTAAATACCAATTTTTTAACAAAGGTATTTGGTGCTGAAATGAATAATTATTTACCCTTTGATTTTTTAATAAATCAGTCATTGAATTATACGATTAACTCAGGTCGTGCGGAAGGATTTAATACCGCCATCCCTATCTGGAATGCAAATTTCTCTAAATTTTTCATGAAGAACAAGCGCGCTGAATTAAAAATAAGTGCTTTTGATATTTTGAATAAAAATGCGGGCATTAGCCGTAATGTATCTCAAAACCAGATTGTTGATCAGTTTTATAATGTTATTAACCAATACTTTATGTTAAGCTTTATCTATAGTTTACAAAAGTCTGGCTTAGGTGGTAATGGTGGTAGAGCAGGAGGAATGACCATTAGAATGTAAATTTAATTATCTTTATAAACACATTAAAAACAGCATATGCGTAAAATGATTTTATTGGTAACGATGGTTGTATTATCGTTATCGCAAACAATGGCTCAAGTAAAAGATGGAAAATTAATTTTCGAAAGAAAAATTAATATGCATCGAATGATTACGGATCCTGAAATGAGACGTAATATTCCCGAATTTAGATCTGAAAAATTTGAACTTATTTTCAATGAGCAAGCAACCGTTTTTAAAACGCTTCCGAATGAAGATGCACCTGATCCTTTCGCAAATAGTGGTGCACCCGGCAGTGGTGGTTCAAGAGGGATGGGTTTCATGTTCAGAATGCCAGAAACAAATACGTACACAGATATTGCCTCACAAATGCAATATGAAGCGCGTTCTATATTTGAAAATGAATATTTAATCATTGATACCTTAAAGCCAAATAGCTGGAAACTATCTGATGAAACTAAAACGATTGCTAATTACGTGTGTAAAAAAGCAACTACCACAGTAGCCCCAATGGCATTTACTATGCGTTTTGGTGGCGGTGATCGTCGTGGCGGTGGCGGAAGAAACGGTGATACGACAAAGCAAGCAGAAAAAAAACCAAATGAAATTCAATTAGTGGTTTGGTATACAGAAGCGATTCCTTTATCTATTGGGCCTGATACTTATAGTGGCTTACCGGGTGCAATTTTAGAAGTGGATAGTGACAATGGAGGTAATGTAATATCAGCAATTAACTATATTCCTAAATTTTCCGCTAAAGAATTAAAGCAACCTACTAAAGGGAAAAAATTAAACCGCGCACAATTTCAAACAGAAATGCAAACCATCATGAAGGATATGCAAAGAGGTGGTGGAATGGGTGGAATGAGGATTAGCGTAGGACGAGATAATTAGTATAAAAAGTAACGCTCGTATAACGCGGTCTAAAAAATATAAATAAGAAGCCCAACGGCTTCTTATTTTATTATATGCCATCGCCATCCAACGGTAATTGATCTTGGATCACCTAAATAATAAGAATAGGCACTTGTGCCTTTCACACTAAAGTTTTTGGTTGCCATTGTTGAATAATAGGCATTCGTAAGATTTAATACATTTAACCATAGTTCGGTCCTTTTTAACGTATATCCAAAACGTAAATTTAAAACATTAAACCCCCCATAGCTAGTGGTGTTTGTTTCATCCATATAATATTTAGACTGATGTAATTCCTCGATGGATAATCTCCATTTAGAATTAGGCTTCCAGGTTGCGGTAATATTTGTAAAATTACGCGGTGCTGCATTCATTTCATTGCCACTCACATCTGTTCCTTTAATCAATGTATTGACATAAGTATGTTTTGTGTTGGTTCCATTGATTAGTAATTCCCATTGTGCGTTTAATTGATATCTTAATTGATATTCAATACCAATATGTTTGGTTGCCCCTGAATTTTGATTAAGATTAACACCGTCTGTTTGTCGCACTGAAATAATTTCATTGGTGCCATTCAGTTGGTAGATAGCAACTTCCGCGTATATATTTTTGCTTTGATACCAACTGCCTATTTCAAAATTTTTAAATTTTTGAGGTAATAAAAAAGGAACTCGGATGGCATTGTAAATTTCAGTAATCTGAGGTGGCACAAACCCTTCGCTGTAGTTAACATAAACACCATGTTGCTTTTTATTATAATTGATACCTAGCTTTGGCGTCCAATTGGTAAAATGATTATTGGCCGAGGGTGTGCCGGTAGTTAATTGATTATTAAATAAGTAGGTAAAGTCATCGTAACGAATAGATGCATTCAAACGAATATATTTATTGATATCAAAAATATAATTTGCATAAATAGCTTTGTTATTTAATTCTGTCTCGTAGGAGGTAACCAAGGAATCCTTCGTTGGATAACTATATTTTGTGTATTTACCAATTGCAGTGTCTTTAAAAATATCTATATAGTTTGCGACTAAATTTTGTGGGGTAAAATCCCAGTAGCCCCCAATGAATAACTTGCTATTTAGCGATTGTAAGTTCCAGGAGTGTTGGATATCTATAACATAGGCATCAAATTGATTACTATTAATTTGACCTCTGAATTTTGTAGGGTTGCTAGTAGATCCAATAGAATAAGAGGGGTTTTGGTCCATGGTATTATTGCGATACATCAAATTAAGGGTAGTACTTACGTTTGAATTCCAATCGTATTGTAAATTTTGCCTTAATCGTAAAGCCTTAATTTTTCGGAAAGTGAAAGTTTGCTGTGAGCTAAAATTTTTTTGCGAAAATTTAATACTGTCTAATGATCCGGTCATTTGTGTATAATAATCAATATAATTAAGGGTTTGATATCCCTTTAACTTTTTATTGATGACAAATTCTTTTTTTATTGAAAATGCTTTTTTATTAAAATCACTGAATTCAGTAGCGCCATTTTTTTGATTCGTAAAGGAGCCATTTATAGCCCAACCTCCTTTTTTTGTGGGTATACCACCCGCGATATCTATTTTTGTAAAACCGGTATTATTTACTTGGGTAGTTAAATTAAGTGTTTTTTTACTTGGTGCTGGTTGCGATAAAAAATTCACTACACCGCCAATGGCTTCAGCACCATATAATGCACTCGCGGGTCCCTTGATCACTTCAATGGAATAAATATTAGCTGTATTAATTTCAATCAGCGCATTATTACTAAATAAACCACTGGTTCTGATGGGCATCCCATCTTCTAAAAATAAATATAACCCCTTTAATGAGATAGGTTGTCTGATGGACATCATGTGTTGTTCGCCCCCAATCGTGGGCATATAAACACCGCTCACTTTGTTTAAAAGCGCATCTATTCTTTGGGCCTTTGTTTCCTCAATTAACTTTGATGATAAAATTGAAATCGCAATGGGCGCTTGAGAACGCTTTTCTTTCAATTTATTAGCCGTTACAATTACTGGCGACAAATTGTTGTAACTAGAATCCTGCGCATTGGAATTATAATAAACAATAAGGAACAAAAAGAAAAAGAGGCACCTTTTAATTTGCATGTACAAATTTAGACCTTAAAATATATTTAGGGAAGCAGAATTACCATAATATTTGGCGCGAAGCACCTAAATATTATGGTAATTTCTTATTTAGTAAAATAACTAACAATGAAATAAGTAATTGCAGCTAACACACCACTAACAGGAATGGTTAATACCCAAGCCCATAATAAGTTGGTAGTGACACCCCATCTTACAGCGCTTAATCTTTTAGTAGCGCCTACACCGATGATGGATCCGGTGATGGTATGTGTTGTTGAAACAGGAATACCCATTTGTCCAGTAAAAAATAAGGTAAATGCCCCTGCCGTTTCAGCAGCAACGCCTTCCAAAGGGGTTACTTTAGTAATGCGAGACCCCATTGTTTTAATTATCTTCCAGCCGCCACTCATGGTGCCCAAACCAATTGCTAAATAACAAGAAATCGGCACCCAATTAGGAAGTTGGCCAAAATCTTGAATACTTCCACTAGCTATTAATGCGGCTCCAATGATACCCATTACTTTTTGCGCATCATTACCACCGTGACCAATACTAAATGCAGCGGAACTAAACAACTGTAATTTTTTAAACATGTATGCAACACTAAGTGCTGTTGGCGTTTTTATTTTTTCAACATAGATGTAAACCAACATAAATAAGATAGAGGATTCAATGATTCCATAAACAATCATTGAATTGTCTGCTTTATCAATTTCTTTTGAAAAAGATTTTTCAATATTGAATTTGGTAATTTTCGCTTTAACCTTAACTATATTCTTTGATTGAATTGGATAAATACTATTTACTAAAATAAGTGTTGAATCTAAATCAATGGCACCTTCCAGATATAATTTTAAAGGAGCTTTATAACCTTCTGTAGTTGTTTTAGCAATAGCATATTCAGCTTTTGCGTCTTTATTTTCTGGCGCCTTAGCTTCCAAAACCAAAAAGTCATTTGCGTTTCTAACTTCATCTTTTAATCGACTAATAGCGACAGTTTTTAGCCATCCATTTGAACTTGCCATTGCAGCAATGGAATCAGCACCCAACACATCAAAATTATCTACAGCAGGTTTTATTTGTTCGTAAAACGCTGAGGCTTTAGATAACTTTTCCTCATTGATTGCTAAGTTAGCCAATAGTGTCGTGTCTGATTTGTTGGTTCTAAGTTCTTCTTTAATATTGGAAACTTCTTTTTTGTACTTATCAATACCGTAAAACTTTTGAATATTTTCGTTCATTTTAGATGCTTCAAAATGGTCAAACATCAATACAGTTGCTAATGTAACCACCGAAATGATACATAAACGTATCCAAACATTACGCATAATGGTGACTACTGTAATAAAAATGGAAATAATAATTCCAATGATGGGCGCTAAAAATATAAACAATATTGTTTTTAAAATAGTATCCGCGTCAACAATTTTAGCCCAAGAATAATCAATCCCTTTAATCATAAGTGCATGGGCAATAGCTGCACCAGCAAAGCCTCCAATTAATGTATGTGAGGAAGAGGAAGGGATACCATACCACCAAGTAAGTAAGTTCCAAAAAATAGCAGCAAGTAAACCTGAAAATATTACAGGTAATGTAATGAAGTCCTTGTAAACCGTTTTGCTAATTGAATTTGCAACCGCGTGATCTTTAAAAATCCAAAAGGCAACAACATTAAATAAAGCCGCCCATAAAACAGCCTGAAATGGCGTTAATACTTTTGTTGAAACCACCGTAGCAATTGAGTTTGCCGCATCGTGAAAGCCATTGATATAATCAAATATTAATGCTAACGCAATAATTACAATTAATAGGGTCATCTTGAATTAGATTAAGCGTACTTGATAATAATGGATTCAATCACATTTGAAACGTCTTCAATTTTATCAGTAGCAATTTCCAGGACTTGATAAATTTCTCTTTTCTTAATGACCTCTTTAAAGTCATTTTCTTGTTCAAACAATTTTTCGATACTCATATCAAATACATCATCCGCTTGATTCTCGATACTATTTACTTTGATCATCGCCTCGGTCATCTCCTTAATATTCTTCATATTACGTAAGCCTAATACTACCTTTTTGGTTTCGATGGTTCCTTGTAAAACCAATTCTGCTAATTTATGAATACCAGTATCATTAGGGTTTACCTTATAAAAATTAATTTTTTTAGCAGATGCATATATATAATCTGCAATGTCATCAAGTGAAGTAGCTAAATAATGGATATCCTCTCTATCGAAGGGGGTGATAAAATTGCGTCCTAGTTCTGTAAATATATTATGTGTTAAATCGTCATTGATATGTTCTAAGTTTTCAATTTGCGCTAAAATGTTTGCTCTTTTATCTGCATCTGGTTCTGTTACCATTTCCTTTAGCTTAACACCCATTTCATAAACATGCTCTGCTACATCTTCAAATAATTGAAAAAATACACGGTCCTTTGGAAGGAAAATTTTAAAAATAGAATTCAAATCCATAAAATAGGTATTATTGTTAAATTTAATGAGCCACGCAAATTTGCTTGATTGGACTTTGATTACCCTATTTTCAATATTACCAAATTGTTAAGAATAACTATCGTATTGAAAATCAAATAGTTGCAAAATTATAAGCACGTGAATAACCTATTGAGGTCGAGTATAGTTTGATTATAAGTTTTGAAGACAATGGGGGTGTATTGTGGGGCAAATAAAATAAAAAAGGGAGCTGGTTTCCCGGCTCCCTTTACAAAATCCATAGCTTTCCCCCAAAAGCTATGTCGAATATCATTGATTTCAATAATCTTATTTAGATATTATGTTACCAATTGAGTTTCTTTATAGGTTATTTCTTATTTTTGAATTGTATTTATACAAACAATATAAGTTATTTACCTACTTAAAAATTGATATTCAATGAGTTGTGTTAAAAATATATTTTTGATCTTTTTTATAAATATTTTAGCTTTTACGCAAACAAATGCGCAACATTCCGAATTAGACACGGTATATCTTGTCAAATAAACTCCTTTTTTACAAAAAATTCTATCCTACAAGGACCTTGATGCCAATATTAATCTTAGCCCTGATAATTATCTGATTCCTGTTCAAGGGACGCTTTATGGTCCGAATGGTCAGGAGATCATTAAGGATAAAAACAATTTATTTGTCAATATTCAGCAAACTGGTTTTGTTTACCAGCTATTTGGTCAAAAAGATAGTTTACTTGAATTTAGAAGAATTGATCGCACCATTAACATCAATTATAATATTGGCTGTTATCATTTTTTACACCAGGATCAATTATATAGTTATGGGGGTTATGGTTTTTGGAAAACGAATGGACATATCCGACAATTTAATGTAATGGATAAGCAATGGGATATTGTACCTATGAATTATGAAATTTTTTCAATTGGGTATCGATGGTACTCCAATAAAGAGGCAAAACTGTTTGTACCATTTCAAACTATCATGAATGCTGGATTAAAAGTTATTCCTGAAAATAAATTAGAAAGTCAGTGGGAAAGTTACTATTTGGATTTGAAACAAAAAGCATGGGTTACATTAGGGATGGTCGACCCAAGTATCAAAAAGATATTTGAAGAAGATAAAAATCCAACTGCTTTTTTGTCTGTCCAGAATGGCTTTTTGCACATTATCAATGATGAGATATATTATTTCAACTTCATTGAGAATAAAATTTTTAAGTCTATAAAATCCGATTACAATCAATTTTTTATACGTCGTATTGGTTTCAAAAATACTTTTGAATATAAAGGCCAGATTTATATTTATTATCCATTCAGCGGACAATTTGAAACAGTACCATTTAACTTATCCAATTTTGAACTATTACAATTTCCCATTTGGCGAAGAGATACGGGCAGTGACAAATATGTTGCCTTTATATTACTATTTATTTTAATAGTGTTTTTCACCACGCGCCTTTTTAAACAAAAAATTCAACAAAGAATTGTATTATCTCAGCTTAAGCATTTAAAAGCAAAATCAGTAGGTCAAGCATTTGTGGGTACTGAAATTTCACTTATTGATTTGCTTTTAGAAGCATCATTAGCAAATCAAAAAATTGAAATACACCAAATAAATCGTGTATTAGGTATCAAAGACAAAAATGTGGGGTTGCAAAAAAAGGTAAGAAGTGATGTAATTAATGGCATCAATGAAAAATATCAAATTATTACTAATGGCCCGAATCCATTGATTGTTAGTGTTAGAAAGGAAGACGATAAACGCTTTTTGGAGTATTTTATTTTAGCTTCAGAGATAAAAGAAATTCAAAAAATTATTAATAAAAGTAAGAGTAATTAATTTATGATTTTGAACATGGGTAAATATTTTACCTAGTTATGTCATAGCTCTGTCATTTTTGGTTCTTGTATTTTTAATTTTTTTATTAATTCAGCATCTCCTATTTTTCTAAAGCGGAACTTTGTGCTCAGATGAAATTTAGGCTATTATTTTTTTTAATAATCACTCCATTTTGTTTATTTAGTCAAGTTGTAATTGTAAAAGACACTTTACAATTACAAGGCGATAGTGTGGTGGTGACTGCAACAAGGTCAGAGCGAAAACTGAGTAATGTTACAGTACCTGTTACAATAATTAATGCAAAATCAATACAACAAATTGGCGCTTTAAGATTAACTGATATTTTAAAAGAGCAACCAGGATTATCCATGACTAGTGGTTTTGGCGCAGGTGTGCAATTGCAGGGCCTCAACCCTGATTATACAATCATCCTGATCAATGGGGAACCATTGGTGGGTAGAACAGCTGGCGTGTTGGATCTAAATAGAATTGCACTAGGCAATGTTAAAAAAATTGAAATCGTTAAAGGGCCATCCTCCAGTTTATATGGCAGCGAGGCTATGGCAGGTGTGATTAATATTATTACCGATGCAACGACTAAAACACCTTTACAATCTTCACTTAGGTATGGTACCTATAATACAATTGATGCGGGGCTGAATAATACGCTAGCTTCTACATCTATTTTTTATCAAGGCTATTACAATTATTATAGTACAGATGCTTATAGCATTCGACCTAGTTCAGCTTCAAGAGTAACTACTCCCATAAAAAGGATAGCTACGAACCAACAATTAAAATATAATTTAAACAATAATACCAATATAATTGTTGGCATGAGGTTTACCAATGAACAAATTAAAAATGAATTATCTATAACGAATGGTGGTTTGACGATTAATTCCAATGGGGAGGAAAAAAACACAGATTATAATATAGCAAGTTCATTAAATCATCGATTCTCAAATGCTTTAAAAACAAGTTTCAGGTCCTATATTACGCAATACAATGCAACTCAAACTTTATTAACTATTTCTGGCACGCCTTATACTGATATACTAGACCATGTTTTTAATAGGCTTGAAAATCAAACAGACTGGGTAGTCAACAAAAAACTTACGGCGATTGTTGGGGGAGGCGCGGTCATGGAAGGTGTCAAAAGTAGCCGGTATGATAGTGAAAAAATAAGAAAGACCAATACAAATCAATATGCATTCAGTCAGTGGGAATGGACGCCTAATGCTAAATTAATATTGATTGGAGGGATTCGTTTTGATCATAATCAAACATACGCTTCTGCATGGAGTCCAAAGGCTTCCATGTTGTATAAAATAAATAAGCAACATAGAATTAGATTAAGTGTAGGGCAGGGATTTAAAGCACCTGACTTCAGACAGTTGTATTTAAATTTTACCAATGCTGCAGCAGGTTCGTATAGCGTATTTGGAACAGCACAAGCGCAAAAAGTAATTGGGCAATTAAATTCCCTTGGTCAAATAGGCACTTTGTATAATAATTTTTATCAATTGAAATCCCTGCAACCTGAATATGCTACTGGCACACATGTAACATGGGAGTTTGAACCCAATGCCAATAATAATTTTAGCTTCCAATTATTTAGAAATGATATTCGAAACTTAATCGAAGTACAACAGGTAGGTGCCTACATTACAGGCGCTCAAATATATAGCTACTTAAATATTGGCCGAGCTTTTACAACAGGTTTTGAGTTTGAAGCTAAACATCAAATTTCAAAAGAATTTTCAATAAGTACTGCTTATCAATATTTAGAGACAGGTGATAAGGATCAATTAGCGCAAATAAAAAATGGTACCGTTTATACCAGAGATGCAAATGGGTTAAGTCGAAAATTAAATGTAAGTGAGTATGTGGGGCTACCCAATAATAGTACGCATAAAGCACAACTAAAATTTAATTACAGTAATCAAAATGGATTGTTTGGAAATATCAGAGCGCTATATCGTAGTAAATGGGCTGTAAATAATACCAATGGCAACGAAGTTTATGATGCCGGTGATAGTTTTGCTAAAGGATATATCGCCATACACCTTTCTATTGGCAAAGATTACACTAACGGTATTGGTTTCCAATTTGGCTGTGATAATATGTTGAATTACATAGATGCCCTTAACCTACCTAATTTACCAGGAAGAACATTTTTCGCAACACTTAAAATACAAAAATCTAAAAAATATAAATTATGAGACAAATTTTAAAACCCTTTTTATTATTACTTACCCTAAGTAGCATCTTATTTTCTTGTACCAAAGACGAAACAACTGTTGCATTACCCGTAACGGCAATAACAGTGAGTAACTTACCTGCAGATACGGTTTTAGGTATTAATGCTGTAACTGGCATGCCCTTTAGTGCTGGTAAGTATACTTTTTATAGTCTAGAAAGAAATGCAATTGTTCCTAATACCGATAGTGCAAGTACTAAATGGGATTTGGCATTTGCAGGTTCAAAAATTTTAACCAATGGCGGAACCAGTGGTACAGGTTTAGGCGGGGCATTTATTTATACCGGATTGTTTGACGACGTTAAAACTATTTCCAACGATTCTGTTTTTAAAACTGATAATGCACCTGCATCATTTGCGGTTACATTTGGTAGCGGAAAAGGTTGGTATGTATATGACCAATTAACAAGTTTAATTACACCATTGGCAGGGAGGGTATTAGTGATCAGAACTGCATCTGGAAAATATGCCAAGGTGGAAATAATCAATTACTATAAAGGTGGCGTAACCTTGCCCATCACAGCATCAGATAGTGACAAACTGTCTAAGCAACGCTATTACACTTTCAGATATGCTTATCAACCCAATGGTAGTAAAACCTTTTAATACCTACTGGGAATATATAATTAAGTAGTGTAAACGATTTAATTAAACAGACCCGCTCCTTTGGAGCGGGTCTGTTTGTTATTGGACAATAATATTGAATAGCAATAAACAGACTAAAGTTATTTGGCTTTAAAACTCCAAGTAATATTAAACTCAGCAACAACTTCATTTGCGCTGTTTTTACCTACTGATTTACACACAATTGTTTTGACTTCCTTTGTTGCTATCGCTTCATTGATTGCATTTTGAATCAATTGCCCATCTTCACAAGTAAATAAAATGACGCCCGTTGCTTTTTTTACGAAAGCGACCTCCATTTTCACGACCAGCATACTCACCTTAGGTATTCGTTGATACACTTGTCCAAACGCCAACATCCCACTGCACATTTCGGCAGCCATGGCTTCCACTGCGAAGTAGATGGATTTAAATGGGTTCATACTGAACCAGGAATATCGAATACGCACTACACAGGTGTTGGCATCAAAATGATGAATCCGCAAACCAGCAAAAAAAGCGGCGGGTAGTTTTGTAAATAAAAAGAACCGAAACTTAATAGGATTGGTAATGATATTCTTGAAACGGTTGAATGAAGGGTTCATACTAGATAAATTTTAATCTTAGGCTAACGCGGATCGACAAGTATAATTTAGCAACTTAATGCATCGTAAATCACCACTTTTTGCCAAAGGTGATGACAAGTTTCTTTGAAAGCATCATGTAATGGATGTACTTGATATTCTTCTTCTTTTTCCGCTGATTCAAACAGGCATAGCCATGAGATACTATAATCTTTTTCAATTACATCACGCGTTGTGTTTGCCGGTGATCCTATATTTGAAAAAACGATACAAGGTACTTTAGATAAAGCTTGCAATCCTTCTATTAATTGCGCTTTATCTTCAGCGGAATTGGGGTTTTTCAAATAAAATAGTACATGATGAACGAAATGTGAATTTGCTGTGCTCATATTGATTTAAATAATGATTAATTAGTAATTAAAAGTAAAAATAATTATGGGTAACTGCTAATTTTTATTTTGTAAATTTACAAATGCCATTTTCACGATTATTAATGCCTTTATTTAAGCGATTTATGCTTGCATTCATTGGCATTATCATATTTAATTCATTACAGGCGCAATCGGATCGTGAATTTTGGTTTGCAGCACCGGAGGTCACTTCACAACATAGTGATAACCCTATTTTTCTTCGATTTACTACATATTCGAAAGATGCGATTATCACAATAGATCAACCAGCAAATCCCAGTTTTTCGCCCATTACAATAAATTTAGTTGCAAATGCAACGTATAGTTTGCCATTTACTACCTACAAAGAAATTGTTGAAAATAAGCCAGGCAATACTGAATTAAATTATGGCATACGAATTACTGCTACTGCTTCCATATCTGCTTATTATGAATTAGCCTCCGCTAATAATCCTGAAATTTTTCCATTGAAAGGAAATGTTTCAAAAGGACTTGATTTTATTATACCTGCGCAAACTAGGTTTAATAATCAAACCTATGCTGCATTTCCTGCACATAATGGTTTTGCTATTGTAGCTACCGAAGATAATACCACTATTAATATTGATTTAACACGCCCCGATGAAAAAGGAAATACTAATATTACTGTTAAGTTAAATAAGGGACAAACTTATGCAGTGAATGCTGCAAGTAATTTGGCCGTATCGCATATTGGAGGATCAAGGGTGACTTCAGATAAGCCCATATGTGTAACCGTCTATGACGATTCCATTGTGATTGGTGGTTGGGATTTGATTGGTGATCAAATTGTGCCAAGTAATAACACAGGTAAAAAATTTATTGCAGTTCGTGGTGAACTTTCGGCACCAGGTTTTATCGCTTCAGATTTATGCTATATATGGCCCACAGAAGATAATACCGAAATTATTATTAATGGAAATCCATTGAATCGTAAATATAATCGTGGAGAAAGTTTTGAATTTCAATTATCAGAATACTCTGCTTATATCACCACCGATAAAAATGTGTATGTTTTTCAATTAACAGGAACTGGCACCGAAGCTACGGCTACTTCTTTGCCAAGTATAGAATGTACGGGTTCTCAAAGCGTTTCATTTGTTCGCCCCTCTACTGGTGCACTGTATTTAAATATTTTATGTAAAAAAGAAGATATTGGCAGTTTTGCAATTAAAGGAGATGCAACACTTATAACAGCTTCTATGTTTTCTGTAGTCCCGGGTTCCGCAGATGTTTGGCGTTACGCTAGAATTAATTTAACCAGTAATCCTGTACTAAATGCATTGATTAATACATATGATGCCACTTCCATTACCAATAGCTCAGGTTTATTTCATTTAGGATTTTTAAATTCAAGCGGTGGTGGTTCTCGGTTAGGCTATTTTTCCAACTATGCACAAGTCACCTTAGCACCAGTAATTACCTCCACCGCCTGTTTTGGATCTGACATTAAATTAGCTGCTACGGAATTACTTAACGTAAATTATCAATGGACAGGACCCAATAATTTTTCTTCAACAATTTCAAATCCAACAATCTCGAATGCCACGATGATGGATTCCGGAATGTATATTGTAGTTGCAAATATTAATGGATGTGGAATTTCAACTGATAGTGTTCGAGTGGTAGTACATCCAAAACCCACTATTCATTTTTTGAAGTCGATAGATACGGTTTGCTTAGGAAGTGCTAGAGATATACATTACTCATTGGATGGGAAAGCGCCGTGGACACTTGAATATAGTAATGGAAGTGTAAACTCAATAATTACTAATATTGGTCAATCTCCCAATTTCTTTACAGTAACACCTGCTGTTAAGACTATTTATAGTGTTGTTAATATTAAGGACTCCAATTCCTGTGTGGTAAGTGTAAATACGAGTAATGAAAAAGATACCATAGTCGTAAATAAATTACCCGTAGTTAATTTCGATTTTGCAACAATCAGATGTGCACAACGAGATATTATATTTACCGATCAATCCATAGGTGATTTAGATAGTGTAATTAACTGGCATTGGGATTTTGGAAATGGGAAAACCAGGGATGAATTATCTAAAACACCATTGAATGAACAATTTAATTCATGGGGTACCTATGATGTAAAGTTAGCTGTACAAACCCGATTAGGTTGTAGTGATTCGCTGACAAAATCAATATATGTAAATCCCAATCCAACCGTAGGATTTGAATTACCTGAAGTTTGTTTAGATGATAAATTTGCCCAATTCAAGGATACTAGTTTTTTAGCAGATGATAATACAAAGTCATTCGATTATTTATGGAATTTTAATGTAGCACCTCCTGTTGGTAAAAATTTGCCCACAATACCAATTGCGATGAAAGTCGATAAGAATCCCATTGTACAATACAATGATTGGGGTGATTATAAAGTTTCATTAAGGGTAACACATAAAACAACGGGTTGTATAGCAACTGACACCTCTGATTTTAGAGTAAATGGTGCTGTACCTAAATCACAATTTAAAATTGTAAATGCGGATACACTTTGCAGTAATCAATCCGTTAAAATCATTGATTCATCATGGGTTGATTTTGGCAGTATTGGAAAATTAGTCATCAACTGGGGCGATGGATCACCTGATTCAGTGGTCAATGATCCAAGTATTGATCCAAACGCGAATAAAGTATACCAACATTATTATGCAAATATCTCAGCGCCTAATAAACTAGATTTAGATTATCAAATAATGCTTACAGCATATTCAGGAGGAAGTTGTTTTATCAGCGCTAAAAATGATATCAGTCTAATTCCGCCTCCAGAAATACCAATTATACAAACGGCTAAAAATTATTTGTGTTTAAAGGATAGTCTAATTTTAAATACGACTATGCGCGGCGGACTAGCTGATTTTAGTTATTTATATACCTCTACAAATGTGAATTCAAGCATTAGTGGCTTAAATATAATAGGATTATTAAGTGGTACTGCACAAGTATCCTTACAAGTAACAGATCGAAAAAAATGTATTTATCCCTATAGTAATCTTTTTTCAATCCCAGTTATTGACATTCCCACTGCTGAAATTTTACCAGGCGATAGTATAATATGTAATGGGGATGCGATTAATATAGCAGGAGCAGGAATGGGCTATGATAATAGTGCAATAAGCACATATAGCTGGTATCGCAACGATACATTAATAAGCACTTTATCAACCAATAGCATCACTAATAATATCCCAGGTTGGTATAAACTAACGGTGAACGATGGTAAGTGTAATTCAGTAGCGACTGCAGCTAAAAAAGTTTCTCCCTTGAATATTACTAAATATTCATTTACACATGTGCCTAATATTTGTATAGGTGTTCCACTGATTGTAAATACCAATGCGGTGGATCAATATAACGTGCATTATAATTGGGATTTTGGGGACGGCTTTAATTATTTAAAAGCAAGTCCAGGTAGTCATAAATATATGGCAAAGGGGGATTATAAAATTAAAGTAAATGTAACGAATGATTATTGTCCTAAATATAATTATCAAATTATTGGAAGTACATTAAAAGTGGCATCTGCGATTAAGCCCACTACTTTTAAATATTATTTCCTGGCCAAGCAGCCATTTAATGTAGTAACAAAAACGGATCCTGGATATGTACAATATAAGTGGAATCCTGATATTTTTTTAGATAATCCCAATAAGCCCAATCCTATTTTTAACGGAGATAAGTCCACGGATTATACCTTAACCAGAACGGATACGATCAGTTCTTGTTCAGTAACGGACGAATATGAAATCATTGTATCCAAGGAAGTGTATGCCAATGTGCCCAATGCATTTACACCTAATAATGATGGATTAAATGACGTTTTAAAAGTGGAGTATAGCGCAGGTGTAGGAGCTGACTTTAATTTTAGGATATTTAATAGATGGGGTAAATTAATGTTCCAAACCAATGATAAAAATAAAGGCTGGGATGGACGCGATCCAAGTGGACTATTGCAGGAGATGGATGGGTATAGTTATTTCCTAGAGTATAATTACATTGATCCCTTAACGAGTGAATTAAAAATTAGTAAGAAAACAGGGTCGGTAATATTATTTAGATAAGTCATTAATTTTTACAGGTCGGACCCAACATTTTGTATACTTAAGATAATCATCTTGGGTGCCGTCATTAAAAAATTGAAGCCAAGCATGGTTTTCAATACTTTGATCAATGCTCCAGTAGTATTTTCCATTTAAACCCGGAATTTTGTCTTTGTTAAGATATAAAAAATTTAATTCTGCTCTATTAGGTAATCTCCAACCCCCTTTTAATTTTTCGCAAGCTTTTCGGGAATCAGCCCATTTCATTTGCATTTTGAAATCGGAGCGAGCTACCAATAATTCACCAATTTTAATCGGGTTGTTGGTGATACTATTTTGAGCAATACAATGAAATGTTAGTAAGCATAGTCCAAATATGGCCAACAGCAATTTTACTTTTTTCATGTATTTTATAATTTTAGGCTTCAATATCAAATATAATTGTTTTAATGGTACTAATATACAAGATTTTTGAAACCTAGACATCACATTTATGGCTTCCCAAAATCTAAAATCATCCAAATTGTACTAAATTGCTTGTGTAAATCAAGTGTCATATAATATGGCCGTACTAGTTGATTTTATTGGCTTGTATGATTTGCCAAAGAGTTGGTACATTAAAAAATTAGTAAATAAAAATATGCTATATGAAAACATTCAACTACCTATTTGTATTTATATTTATTTCTTTCGCTGTCGTGCAATACAATGATCCAGATCCTTATTTATGGATTCCAATTTATCTTTATCCGGCGGCACTTTGTTTTTTTGCTGCGCGCGAAAAATTTAATAAAAATGCATATATCGGAGGGTTAATATTTTTTAGTATTTATGCGGTATATAAATTGTTAGATCAAAATGGCGTGATTGATTGGTTACGTTTTCATGATGCTGCAAACATTGCAGCGACGATGAAAGCTGAACAACCTTGGATTGAAGAGTCAAGGGAATTTTTTGGATTGGCCATTATCTTAATTGTATTATTTATAAATTATAAAAAATTTATAAAATCAAAATAATACGCAACTCAGGGATAATGTAACTTAAATCACAAGTTTACCTAATTCAATTATAACAATATCATTTATCGCATTATGAAAAGAAGAAAGTTTATTATTCAAAGTTCGGTTGGAATGATGGCGGCCTTTCCCGCAATGAAAAACTTATCCATTTTAGATACCCCTTTTTTCACGACAGGAATAAAAATTGGTGAAATTACATCCACATCAGCTGTTATATGGGCCCGCCTTACAGCAAACGAAACTCGTGTAAAAGATACCGGGATTCATCCATCGATTCTATATTGGGATGACGCAGTGAATGAGTGGCATGATACTTCTTATTTTGACAAGAAATATAAAATGGGAAGGCCTGATAAAAATGTTAAAATTGTTATGCCTGAAGGTCATACATTGAAAACATTAGATGGTGCCGTTCCTGGTATTGCCGGTCAAATAAGTATAAAATATCGCGCGATGGGAACAATGGAATGGCAAACAACAAAATGGGAACAAGTAGCATCTGAAACTGATTATGCGACGCAATTTAATCTTTATCATCTTGAAGCGAATACCAAGTATGAGATAAACGTGCTAGGAAAAACGAATAGCAAAGGAATTAAAATTATAGAGGGTAGTTTTAGTACTGCACCAAAAAAGGAGAAAGCGGAACCTGTTAATTTTATGGTGACCACCTGCCATGAGTATTCACACCAAGATGATCCATTGAATGGCGGGTTTAAAATATTTAAGGAAATGCAAAAATTACATCCACAATTTTTAGTACATACAGGGGATGTGTTATACCATGATCAAATTGCAAAAAACTTAGACCTTGCTAAATGGAATTGGCAAAAAATGAATAGCCTTCCCAATAATGTTGCATTTTATCAAAATGTTCCATGCTATTTTATGAAGGATGATCATGATACCTGGATGAATGATTGTCACTCCGCCACTAAAACTAAGTTCATGGGTGAATTTACATTTAAGCAAGGAGCAGCATTATTTAAACAACAAGGTCCTCATAGTGAAAAATCATATCGAACATTTAGGCGGGGGAAGGATGTCCAAATTTGGTTATTTGATGGACGAGATTACCGCATGCCGAATGAAATGCCTGATGGCCCAGATAAAACAATATGGGGTAAAGAACAAATGGCGTGGTTTAAGGAAACTTATAAAGCATCAGATGCAACATTTAAAATATTAATTTCCCCTACGCCAATCATTGGTCCCGACCGACCTCAAAAAAAGGATAACCACGCTAATTCTAATTTTACTTTTGAGGGGGATGAAATTCGTGGATTTATTCAAGGGGATAAAAACACATTTGTTGTTTGTGGTGATCGACATTGGCAATATGTTTCAAAGCATTTAAAAACTGGAACGTATGAATTTGCTTGCGGTCCTGCAAGTGACGAACATGCAGGTGGATGGAAAAAAGACGAGGTTTACCCAGAGCATGAATATTTAAACATCGTGGGTGGGTTTTTAAATATTCAAACCCAAAGATTAAATCAAGTGCCAAATATTCAATTCACGCATTATAGTGTCGATGGAAATATATTACATCAAAAGAAGTTTATGGCAACATAGCTTGTAGTTATCCATTAAGCTGCCAAATGTTCCAATTTCGGGAAAGGGAACACCCAACTTGATAACCCTAATTAAGGGCTATTGTATATATTTTGTATATTTTCCCTTATCTTTCGGACTCAATCTGTTATAAATCATTGATTTATGGAAATTTTGGCGCCCATCTTCGGTTTTTTCACATCCTTTATCTTAATCTATTATCTTAGCGCGTTAAACAGGTCCAATTTATTCTTAGCCCTATTTTTTTTGTGTTGTAATCTAATTGTACTGGTCTATTTTGGCTTGCATTTTTCAAATAATCAATTTTGGGAAGCTATCTTTTTCGTCCATTTTTTACCCTTGTCTTATATCATTGGGCCCCTATTATTTATTTATGTAAGAACGACCATTTCTGATAATAAACAATTTAAGAAAACCGACTGGCTGCATTTTATTCCGGCCTTTTTAATTTTAATTGCAACCTCACCTTATACAAGCTTACCCTTTGATAAAAAATTTGAAATAGCACATCAAATTGTTAAAATTACAGAGAACTATTCGCTCAATTTTTATTTTGTCAGTTTTGAATTTATATTATACTCAAGGTCAATACATTTAATTTTATACGCAATTTTTTCCTTTTTTTATTTTCGATATTCTACAAAAAAGATAATCACTACCTACGGTATTGTTCCTACAAATCATTTCATAATAAATAGGTGGATAAACATACTCATTATTATTCAGCTTTTAATAGCGGGAAATAGTTTGGGTCACATGACTACACTATATCACAAGTTTAGCCTATTTAGCATTAAATCAACTGATTTATTTTCTGAGTTATATTTTTTTAGAATCTGCGGCGGCGCTTTTGTTATTCAAAATTTTATACTTTTTTTATTTCCAAAAATTTTATATGGAAACATTTCTTATCAAGTGCATAAGGAGACCGAGGGTATTATTGAAGAAATAAAATCGAGTATTGCAAAAAAAGTTACCCCATCGGCAAATGTTGAAAATATAGATATTACCTTAAATCCTTATCTAGCAACACTTCCATTTGTAAAAAAGGGGTTTTCGCTTTCTCAAATGTCCTTTGATTTAAAAATATCAGAACGAGTTTTGTCAAATTATTTTAATAAGGAATTATCCAAAACATTTGGTGAGTGGAAAAATGACCAGCGTATCAACTATGTATGTCAAATTTTAGATGAAGGCAAAGCAAAAGATATAACAATTGAAGCCATTTCAATTAACGCTGGTTTTGTATCAAGATCAAAATTTATAGATGCATTCAAAGAAAGAAAAGGCGTAACTCCTTCTGCTTATATAAAAAGGCTTGCTGAAAATGCATAATTAAAAAAGGCTACCTAATATTAGATGGCCTTTACTTGTAATTGTCGTATTAAATTTAGCGAGGCATTAATCCAAGCTGTCTAAAAAATTCCAAGTTATCAAAGAAGTCAATTTCTTCTGTAATTTTACCATCTACAATTGTTGCAATCGTACAACCAATCACATCTACTTTTTTACCTGTAGCTGGGATACCAAAAAAGTCGCCAGTGTGTACACCTTTAAACTGCCAATATTTTGTTACTTTATTTCCTTGCCCAAAAATATCTTTAATAATAAATTCTCTTTCTGTAAATCCAGTCACATAGTTTGCATAATATGCTTTTGCATTTGCTGCACCTTTTACCTCAGGTACCGTATGTAAAACCACATCAGCACTGTAAGCGGTATCTAATATATTTACTCTTCCTTCAACAATTGCCACATCCCATACATGGCCATAAAATTTAACATTGTCATTCGCTAATTGCTCTCTTTTAGCGCTTTCGTTATTACAAGAAATAAGGGAAGCTGTTACTAGTAGTCCAAAGATTAATTTTTTCATATTATATATATTTTTTCAAAAATACAGCCTTATTCTACATGTCATTTAATCCATCCCATTCAAATATGTTCCACTAAACAAAAAAGGGAACAAAAATCCGACCATCTATACCTATTTCCCTATTAAAAGACTCCAATTTTCAATACTAACCCAATTTTCGTTAAATTTATTTCATGTAATTAATAGTTACCCAATCCGCCATTTCCTATTTCTATATGTATTTATAGCAAATAACTATAAATGACCCACCTATGAAACAACTTAGCATTTCATTTATTACTTTACTAATGGCACAGTTTGCTTTTTCACAGCAAAAACCGAATGTAATTTATATATATGCAGATGATTTAGGCTACGGGGATGTGAGTTATAATGGGACTACAAAATTACATACCCCCAATATTGATCAATTGGCTAGTCAAGGAATTGTTTTTAGTAATGGCCACACGACTTCTGCTACCTGCACCCCTTCACGTTATGCATTAATGACTGGAAGATATCCATGGCGTCAGGAAGGGACTGGAATATTACCTGGAGATGCTGCCTTAATTATTCCGGCAAATAAAATAACATTACCATTGGTCTTTCAGAAAGCAGGGTATCAAACTGGCATTGTTGGGAAATGGCATTTAGGGCTAGGAGCGGTTGTTGAAAAAAATTGGAATGCAACCATTAAACCGGGCCCCAATGAAGTAGGATTTAGTTTTTCATTTATTTTTCCTGCAACTGCAGATAGGGTACCTACTGTTTTTATTGAGAATGGCAATGTAGTTGGATTAGATTTAAAAGATCCCATTAAAGTTAGCTACAAAGAAAAAATAGGGGGTGATCCAACAGGGAAGGACCATCCTGAATTATTAAAAATGCATACGGATCCAATTCAAGGGCATGATCAAACCATTGTCAATAATATTGGTCGTATTGGTTATATGACTGGCGGAAAAACGGCTCGGTGGACTGATGAAGAACTTACATTTACTTTTTTAGAAAAGGCAAAACAATTTATGGAAGGAAATAAGAATAAACCCTTCTTTTTATATTATGCATCTACTGAGCCACATGTGCCTCGTATGCCGGCAACTATGTTTAAAGGCAAGAGTGGCCTGGGTTTTAGGGGGGATGCTATTTTACAATTGGATTGGATGGTAGGTGAAATTGTAAGTAAACTAAAAGCATTAGGTATTGAGAAAAATACCATGATCATTTTTTCAAGTGACAATGGTCCTGTATTAAATGACGGGTATATAGATGGTTCTATCACTGAATTAAATGGCCACACGCCGTTGGGTCCTTTACGCGGTGGGAAGTCAAGCATTTTTGAAGGAGGAAATAGGGTGCCATTTATTGTAAGTTGGCCAGGAACTATTCCACATCAAGTATCACCGGCATTGGTGAGTCAGATAGATTTACTAGCCTCCTTTGCGAGCTATTTTAAGTTTAAAATCCCCAATGGTGATGCAATCGATAGTGAAAATCATATGAATGCGTTATTGGGTAAAACAAAACAAGGGCGAACCACTTATATTGAACATGCGGGAACTTTAGCTATCTTAAGCGGTGACTGGAAGTATATTGTTCCTGCTAAAGGTAATGCTATGACTTATGCTACAAATATTGAAACTGGTAACGCAGCTATTCCTCAGTTATACAATTTGAAAGATGACATTGGCGAAAAAAATAATTTGGCAAATCAATTTCCCGAAAAAGTAGCTGCGTTAGAATTATTGTTAAAGCAAATTAAAGAAAAAAAATAATTGAGCCATACAGGCTTTAATTGATTAATATTAACATACGTATTATCCATAAATAAATTAAAATGAAAAAAGTATTTCTGACAATTTTAAACATTTGTTTAATTGTTTTTATAGTTAACGCGCAGGACGTTGTAAAAAAAGCAAACAATTTTATTGATTTATTAAGTACCGAACAAAAAACAGGCACCTTATTTCCCTTTGACAATGAAGAGCGTTATAATTTTCATTTTGTCCCATTCGTAAGAAAAGGCATTACATTCAATGATATGAATGCGCAGCAAACCGAGGCAGGGCTTGCATTATTACGTGCTTGTTTAAGCGAAACGGCCTTCAAAAAAGCAACTGATATTGTCGCGATGGAAGTGGTTTTAAAAGAAATTGAAAACAGAAAACCTGAGGATAAGTATCGTGATCCAGGAAATTATCATTTTTCTATTTTCGGCATCCCTTCAAATAAAACAATTTGGGGATGGCGCTTTGAGGGGCATCACATTTCTTACAATTTTTCTTTTGAAAAAAAAATGATTGTATCTGGCACACCTGGATTCATGGGATCTAATCCTGCAATAGTGCTTACAGGATCCAAAAAAGGGAAAGAAATTTTAAAAGAAGAAACCGAAGAAGGATTTCAAGTACTTAATTCATTAGATCCACAGCAATTAAAAAAAGCAATTATTGATACTATAGCTTATAAAGACATATTAACTTTTGATAAAAGAAATGCAGAAATTAATTCAAAGCTTGGACTTAAGTACACAGAATTAAATGAAAATCAACAAGCATTGCTTTTGAAATTAATTAAAGTGTATGTGAATAGATATACCCATTTATTTGCTGAAAGCATGCTAAAGGATATACAAGCTGCTGGATTAGATAATATTTTATTTGCATGGGCGGGTACGACCATCAATAAAATAGGCAGTCCTACTTATTATCGTGTTCAAGGGCCTAGTTTTATTATTGAATATGACAACACGCAAAACAATGCAAATCATATTCATTCTGTTATCAGAGATTTAAAAAATGATTTTGGAGGGGATGCTTTATTAAATCATTATAAGCAGGATCACGCAAACAAATAAAAAGAATAATATTCTAATTGATCGTTATGGAAAGAAGAAAATTTATTCAAAATTCAGGACTCTTAGCAGCAGGCATTTATCATACTCCACTAAAAGCCATTGCAGGTCCATTTGTGCCATCTCCCTTGTTACATAATATACCTATTGATAAAAAATTAGATCCGGAGTGGATCAAGTCCTTATATCACAGGGGATTTGTGACGACGTATAAAAAAACAAAAAATGAGTTACAGTTTATTGGCATGCCAATTGGCGGTATTTTCACCGGTACTGTTTACTTAGGCGGTGATGGAAGACTTTGGTTATGGGATATTTTTAATGAAAATCAAAATGGGATTGATCCCAAGACCATTGATTGGGAATCGGATTTACATGTTGGAAAAAAAGTAAGGCCCCAAGATGGTTCTGCATATGTACAACCTGCAAAAAATATTAGACCGCTTGAACAAGGCTTTGCTTTTAAAATTGTTTCTGGAAATACAACAACAATCAAAAAAATTGAAGCCGCTGATTGGGATGAAATTTTATTTGAAGCCACTTACCCAATGGCAAAGCTGCATTATATTGATCATCGTTTAGGTTTGGATATTACTGCAGACGTTTATTCTCCTTTTATTCCGTTGGATGAAAAAAATTCTGGACTACCCTGTACGATTTATTCTTTTTCAATAAAAAATAAAACAAAGAATGACATCAAAGTTTCCATATTGGGTTGGTTGGAAAATAAAATAATGCCCAGGTCTAAAAAAGAAACTGATATCAGACTGAATACTTCTGAAACCTCCAATGAATTGGCAGTATTAAATAGTACTGTACAATTAAATGGCAGTGAGAAACAGGTGAAGCTACCTGATTATGGCACTATGGCGATAGGTGCAATACATAGTAAATGCTTAGTTAATACTTCATTTGCTTTACCCATTAATGCGGAATCCTTTTCAAATCAAAACATGTTACCTACTGAAAAGACAGTGTCAGCAGGCCCATTAATGAATTCAGTTTGCACAAATCAGGTTATTAAAAGCGGTCAAACTATTAAAGCAAACTATATACTAGCATGGCATTTTGCTAATTTAACTTTAAATCCAGTCATTCAGGGTAAAGGACGTTTTTATAACCAACAATTTAAAAATGCAGTTGAAGTTGTAAAATACGTAGCTGCAAATTTTTCAATACTTTCAACACAAACTATATTGTGGCGACAAACATGGTATGATTCAACATTGCCATGGTGGTTTTTAGAACGTACCTTTTTAAATATATCAACATTAGCAACCACCACAGCCCATCGTTTTGAGTCAGGCAGATTTTATGCTTGGGAAGGGGTAGGTTGTTGTGAAGGAACCTGTACACATGTGTGGCAATATGCACAAGCCATGGGTCGTATTTTTCCTGCAATTGAAAGGGATACAAGAGAACGTGTTGATTTAGGGTTGTCATTGAAACCAGATGGAATGATGTTGTATCGTGGCGAAGTAGTGAAAACACCAGCAATTGATGGGCAGGCAGGTACTATATTAAGAATATATAGAGAGCATAAAATGTCTCCTGATAAAACATTTTTGAAAAATAACTGGGATAAAATAAAGTTAGCAACTACTTGGATTTTAAATCAGGATAAAAATGGGGATGGGATGGAAGATACACCCATTGAAAATACATTAGATGCAGTTTGGGATGGTGAAATTGCTTGGTTGGTAGGCATGTGTATTGCGGCAGTTAAAGCAAGTGAGCAAATGGCCATAGCAATGGGCGATGCTGTTTTTGCCAAAACTTGTGCAACTTATGTAAGCAATGGAACTAAAAATATGGAGGCGCAACTTTTCAATGGCGAATATTTTATTCATAAACCAGATGAAATTAAAGGAAGAGAAAAATTAGGATCCTATAATACCTGTCATATTGATCAGGTGTATGGGCAAAGTTGGGCACATCAGGTTGGTCTAGGCAGAATTATTGACAAGGGAAAAACTATTTCAGCACTTAAGGCATTATGGAAATATAATTTCACCCCCGATGTTGGACCTTATATTAAGGAACGTCGAGGTTGGCGTCCTTATGCGCTTGCTGGCGAAGGTGGGATGGTGATGAATACCAATCCAAGTAATGAAGCAAAACCATATGGTGAAAAAACCACATGGCAGTTAGGTTATTTCCATGAATGTATGAGTGGTTTTGAACATCAGGTGGCTTCGCATATGATGGCAGAGGGTATGACTGATGAAGCACTTATATTAACTAGAATGATCCATGATCGATACTATGCAGGAAAACGAAATCCATTCAATGAAATTGAGTGTAGCGATCATTATGCACGCGCGATGGCAAGTTATGGTACATTTATTTCAGCTTGTGGCTTTGATTATGATGGGCCGAATGGGTATATTAAATTTGCGCCAAAATTAAATACAGATAAATGTAAAGTTCCATTCACATCAGCAACTGCTTGGGGTTCCTATGAACAATTACAAAGTGATAAAAACTTTTCTGCTGTACTAAAAGTTAAATATGGCAGTTTGTTTTTAAATAAAATTACCCTTGACGCCAAAGCGCCAGTCACTTTGCCTAAGATTTATATCGGAACCAAATTAGTCAATACAAAAATGATTAAGGAGGGTCAAACCTTCACTTTTCAATTTGAGAATAAAATTGAATTAAAGAAAGATGAGGAACTAAAAGTTAATCTCAGCTAAAATGCAAGTTGAAAAAAATAAAGTTGTAGGCATACATTATACTATTTCGGTGGATGAGGAAGGCGAAGTATTTTCAAACCTCGATTTTGTACCAGAAGAGTATGTACATGGGGCCATTGCTATTTTCCCAATGGTCGCAAAGGCGCTTGAAGGCCACAAAGTAAAGGATGAAGTACAAATTACTTTACTTCCACAACATGCTTACGGCGCAATAAATGATAAATTAATTAAAACATACCCTAACGCTTTATTTGATAATATTAACGATTTTGAAATTGGCAATTTTATTCAAATACCCGATGGCACTGAAGCAAAATTATTGCAAAAAAATAATGACTCTATCTTGGTGGATGCTAATCATCCATTCGCTGGAGCGACCTTATATTATAAAATAAAAATAGTATCTATTCGACAGGCCACTGAAATTGAAATTCAAAGAGGCCTTACGGAAGCCATTATAAAATCATGTGATGGTTCACCTAATTGTTGCTAAATTTAAGCTATGAAAAATAACTTGCATTTATTGATTTTAGTTTTTGTTATGAACGCATTCGCATCAAAAACTTTCGCACAAGAATTATACAAAGCGCCATCGAATCAAATAAAAACGATTTGGGTAAGTCCTGAAAATCCAACTGGCGCGAAAGGCAGCGCAGGCGTAACAAACAAAGGGGCAAAGGGTCGTGCATTTATTACTTTAGAAGCGGGTGAAAAAGTTGCATTATTAGATGCTACTGGTGCTGGAATTGTAAGACGCATGTGGCTAAGTGGTACCATACCAAGATCAGCTGAACAAATGCAGCATGTGCGCATTGAAATGTATTGGGATGGAAGTAAAACACCCGCGGTTTCAGCACCTATTGGCGATTTTTTTGGTTTAGGGTTGGGTAAATCTAAAGCCTATAAAAATGCATTATTCTCAAATCCAGAAGGGCGCTCTTTTAATTTTACAATACCAATGCCATTTAGAACAGCAGCAAAAATTGTTTTAATTAATGAGTCAAGTTCACATGCACTCATATGGTATGATATAAATTATACTTCAGAAAAAGTACCCGATGATGCTATGTATTTTCATGCATACTGGCATCATGTAGCGAAAACAACGCTAGGTAAGGATTTTGAAATTTTACCTACGGTCAATGGTAAGGGACGATTTATCGGAACAAATATTTCAGTGGTTAGTGACAGCATGTTACGAGACACCTGGTTTGGTGAAGGGGAAGTGAAAGTGTATTTAGATGGCGATAATAAATTACCATCACTTTCAGGCACAGGAACGGAAGATTATATTGGAACAGGATGGGGGCAGGGGGAGTATCAAGACCAATTTCAAGGCTCCTTAATTTCAGATGATAAAAAAGGAGAGTATTGTTTTTATAGGTATCATGTACCTGATCCCATTTACTTTCAAAGTCAATGTAAAGTGACCATTCAGCAAATGGGTAATAGTTCTGTTGAAAAAATTAGGGCATTAATCAAAAAAGGAGCAAATATTACCCCTGTTTTTTTCATTAAACAAGAAGGTGCAAGTGATATAATTAATTTAAAGGGTAAACCACCTATTACTTATGGCTTATTAGATACAAGTTTTGAAGGTGGCATCAACAATCCATTTTTTGATCAAAAAAATTTTGGAATGAATTTTTATAGAACTGATGAGTTGGCTTCAACCGCCTATTTTTATCTAGACAAGCCCTTTAATAATTTAAATACCCAAGTAAGCGTCGCGGATGAAAATAAAAAAGGTTCATTTGGCTACGACCTCGCTTTTTTAAAAAAATACCACAAGGATTTAGTGTTGTTAAAAAACGGAGATGCTTCTTTAATTGTATTACCAAAATACCAAGGTCGTGTCATGACCAGCTCGGCCGAAGGTGAAAAGGGATTTAGTTTTGGTTGGATTAACCATGATTTAATTGCAGCAAATAAACTAACGCCGCATTTTAATGCCTTTGGTGGCGAAGAAAGATTTTGGTTAGGACCTGAAGGTGGACAATTCTCCATTTATTTTAAACCCAATACCGAATTCAAGTTTGAAAATTGGTATGTACCGCCAAGCCTTGATACCGAAGGCTTTGATTTAATAGCAACATCCAACACGGAAGCTATTTTTAATAAAAAAATTCATTTATTAAATTATTCGGGTACCCCATTTGATTTGGAAGTAAATAGAAAAATAAAATTATTAAGTACTGATAATATTACCAATGACTTTGGTTTAAAATTAGGGGCATCAATAAAAGCAGTTGGATTTGAAACAGAAAACAAAGTAAAAAATATAGGCCAATTCGCTTGGACCAAAAATACAGGGCAATTATCCATTTGGGTTTTGAGTATGTTGCAAGCAAACGACCAGACCACAGTTTTTGTTCCTTACCAAAAAGGGGATGAAACTAAGTTAGGAAAAATTGTTACTGATGATTACTTTGGAAAATTAGATACCACAAGATTAAAAGTAAAAAATGGACACTTATTATTTAAGGCAGATGCAAAGCAAAGAAGCAAAATAGGTATTTCACCATTACGCGCAACTTCAATGGCGGCAAGTTATGATGCAGAAAATAAAGTGTTAACTATTATACGGTTTACTCTGCCAAAAGGCAAAACGGATTATGTCAATTCATTATGGCAAATGCAGGCGGAACCCTTTAAAGGCGATGCGTTAAATGCCTATACGGATGGCCCGGTGGATGGCAAACAAATGGGTAAGTTTTATGAATTAGAAGGGTCATCGCCAGCAATGGGTTTATCACCAGGCGATACCCAAACACATATGCAAAAAACGATTCACCTAAAAGGAAATGAAACAGATTTAAATGCATTAACACTAAAGTTGTTTGGCGTTCAACTTAGTGAAATTAAGTCATAGCATATAATTTTTAGATACCTATTTATTAAAACACGAAGAAGTAGATGTGTTGTATGCGGAGCTGGGGCATTGTTTTGAAATACCCCATGGCATCATGAATAGTTTATTATAAAAGCTGCGCGCAAGTCAAGAAAAACTGCAGTTACAATTGTTAAATGTAAAAAAGGAGCTATTATACATTTAAAGTACAGAGTGCTGATTTCTATTGGGACAAACGAAACTGCTAAAATTGCCGAGGCATAGGCTAAGTAAGCAGCCGAGAAATACTTAATGGCACCGCTAACTATTTACAGAATAATCTTTATCTGTTACTAGGCTAACCATTCATGAGCTAAATAAAGATATTTAAATAGTTGTGAATCAAAATAAAACAACTAATCCCCTAATTAAATTTCAAATAGGAATTGAAACAAGTTCGTTTCTGTAGGGATGTTTAATTTTTTTCTTAATCTGTATCTACTAATTTCTACCCCACGTACCGAAATACTCATCAATTGTGCAATCTCCTTAGAGGTTAAGTTCATTCTTAAATACGCAGACAATTTTAATTCATGTGCTTTAAGTGTAGGGTACTTTTCGCTTAGTTTGATCAAAAAATCGCCATGTACATTATTAAAGTGAATGGAAAATTGCTCCCATTCGTCATTTAATTTTTCTTCCTCTGATAAACTTCTTAATAATTTTTTTAGATCCACTGAATCCATAGATTCCTTCTCATTTTTATTTAAATGCTGAAGTGTTTCTTTAATTTTTAAAATGAACTCCTTTTTTTGTACCAAGTTCATGGCCGATGATGCTAACTCGGAATTTTTAAACTCAATTTCGGTTTCAAGCTTTTCATTTTTTAATTGAATCAATTCCTTTTCTGTCTTTTCTAATTCAATTTGATGCTTCAATTCTAATTCTTTTTGTTGTTCCTGATATCTATTTAAATACTTTTTCGCTTGAAGCTTATAAAATAAATATAGAAGTTGTATGTTGTCAAAGAAAGTGGACGATTTAGTTGTAGAGGGTTTCGTTGTTTAAATGTAGGATTTTTTCTTTTAAAAATAGTTGTTTTCGTCTTTTTAGGGACTGTTGTTTAATGTGTGCTCTTTTCTGTAGGATTTGTTC